>NZ_JBQKUI010000003.1:0-428073 GCF_054968505.1 Sulfitobacter sp. G5_S2_6_S6 | reverse complement strand
GTTCTCCGACTGGTTCGCCACCAAAGGCTGGTCCATCCACCCCCACCAGCAGGACATGCTGGACCGCGCCGACGCGCCCGCGCTGCTGTTGATCGCGCCGACGGGGGGCGGCAAGACGCTGTCGGGTTTTCTGCCCACGCTGGTCGATCTGGCCGAGGGCGATCACGACGGCATGCACACGCTCTATATCTCGCCGCTCAAGGCGCTGGCCGCGGATATCAAGCGCAACCTCACCACCCCGGTGACCGAAATGAGCCTCCCCATCCGGATCGAGGACCGCACCGGCGACACCTCGCAAACGCGCAAACGCCGGCAACGCGCCGACCCGCCCCATATCCTGCTGACCACCCCCGAAAGCCTTGCGCTGTTGACCTCCTACGAGGATGCACCGCGCATGTTCAAAGGGCTCAAACGTGTCGTGATCGACGAGATCCACGCGCTGGCCGACAGCAAACGCGGCGACCAGCTGATGCTGGCGCTGGCGCGGCTGCAACGTCTGTGCCCGGGGCTGAAACGGGTGGGCCTGTCCGCCACCGTCGAAGATCCCGCCGCCATCGCGCATTTCATGGCGCGTCACCCCGACCCCTGCCCGATCCTGCTGGCCGATCCCGGCCCGCCGCCCGACATCCGGATGCTGCGCACGGACGCGGCCCCGCCGTGGTCCGGCAATGGGGCTGCCTATGCGATTCCGGCGGTACTCGACCAGATACGCCAGCATAAAACCACCCTGATCTTCCACAATACCCGCGCCCAGGCCGAGATTTTCTTTCACAATCTCTGGCTCGCCAACGAAGATAGCCTGCCCATCGGCATCCACCACGGGTCGCTCGATCGGCAGCAACGCGAACGGGTCGAAGCCGCGATGGTGCGCGGTGATCTGCGCGCGATTGTGTGTACCGGCAGCCTCGATCTGGGGATCGATTGGGGCGATGTCGATCTCGTGATCCAGATCGGTGCGCCGAAGAATGTCAAACGGCTGGTCCAGCGCATCGGACGGGCCAACCACCGCTATAACGCGCCCTCCAAAGCGCTGCTGGTGCCTGCAAACCGGTTCGAGGTGGTCGAATGTGTCGCCGCCCTCGACGCCGTATTGGCAGGCGATCTTGACGGCGACCCGCGCGGCCCCGGCCCCCGCGATGTGTTATGCCAGCATATCCTGATCACCGCCTGCGCCGGTCCCTTCGACGCCAATGCGCTCTATGCCGAGGTGACCTCGGCCGGGGCCTATGCCAGCCTCAGCCGCGCCGCCTTTGACGCCTGCCTCGATTTCTGTGCCACAGGCGGCTACGCCCTGCGCGCCTACGACAGATGGCAACGTCTGATGTGCACCGACGGCAAATGGCACCTGCGCGACCCCCGCAGCAGCCAGCGTATCCGTATGAACATCGGTACCATTCAGGACACGGACACGCTGAAGGTCCGCATGAAACGCAACCGCGGCGGTGCCCCTTTGGGCGAAATCGAGGAAGGTTTCGCCGCCTCGCTCAGCGCGGGCGACACGTTCCTGATCGGCGGCCAGATCGTCAAATACGAGGGGCTGCGGGAAATGACCGTAGAGGTCAGCCGCTCCGCCGCCAAGAAATCGCGCGTCGCTACGTTCATGGGCACCAAATTCGCCACCTCGACCCAGCTCTCCGCCCGCGTGCAACGCATGTTCACCCAAGACAGCTGGCCCGAGCTGCCGCGCCACACGGCCGAATGGCTGACCCTGCAACGCGAAGTCAGCCAACTGCCGCAGCCGGGCCGACTGCTGATCGAAAGCTTTCCCCATGAGGGCCGCGCCCAGACGGTCTTCTACGGCTTTGCCGGTCGCAACGCGCAGCAAACGCTCGGCCTGCTGCTGACAAAACGGATGGAGGAACTGGGCCTGAACCCCCTGGGCTTCGTCGCCACCGATTATGCCACGCTGATCTGGGGGCTGGATCCGGTCGATGACCCCGCCCCGCTCGTTGATGCCACAGCCCTGCATGACGGGTTGGACCATTGGCTGGCCGGCAATGCGGTGATGAAACGCACGTTCCGCGCCGCCGCCACCATCGCAGGGCTGATCGAACGGAACACTCCCCAAGCCCGTAAGTCTGGCCGGCAGGCGACCTTCAGCTCTGATATCCTGTATGACACCTTGCAGAAATACGAACCCGATCACCTCCTGCTCGATATCACCCGCGAAGAGGCCCTGCGCGGACTGGTCGACTTTGGCCGGATCGAGGAAATGCTGCATCGTATCAAGGGCCGGATCGACCACCGTATCCTCGACCGTGTCAGCCCGCTGTCCGCACCGCTGTTTCTGGAAATGGGTCGCGTGCCGGTCAAGGGGCAGGCAGAAGAGCGTCTGCTGGCCGAGGAATCCGCGCGGTTGATGGAAGCCTCCGGCCTCGCACAGATCACACCCGCGCCGGATAACATCTCCCTCAAACGGCGCTAGACATGGCAATCGCTGCGCAGCTGAGTATTTTTGAAAGGGTGAATTAACCTTCGCTTAGGTATTTTGCCCTATGATCACCCCGCGGTACAGGCTGGAGAGCCGATGACCGCAAAGGGTGAAGACGCCCCCACGCCCCTCGGGATCAGCGGGGGCGTCTTCCGCTTCACCCTTTTTCAAATACTCCTGCGCCCCGCCATAGGCGCGTCCATCGGCCAGCGCCCCTTGCGCCCGCGGGCAAACTTGGTGATGAACGCAGCATGAACATCGGGTATGAATTCGACTTTTGCGGAGCGCGGCTGACGGCGCTTGGCTCTGGCGCTTTGTGGTGGGCAGATCACGGGTTGCTCTGCGTGTCCGACCTGCATCTTGGCAAAGCCGAACGGATTGCGCGGCGCGGCGGCACGGCGCTTCCCCCTTACGAGACGATGGACACGTTGACCCGGCTTGCGGCGGCGCTTGACCGTGTGCCCGCGCGCGTCGTGATGTGTCTGGGCGACAGTTTCGATGATCTGCACGCGGCCCACGCTCTGCCCGAGCCTGCGCGGCTGACGCTGGCGCGGCTGCAGGCAGGGCGGCAGTGGCTGTGGGTAGAGGGCAACCACGACCCCGGTCCCGTCGAACTGGGCGGGGAGCATCTGGCCGAGCTTGTGATCGGCCCCTTGCAGTTCCGGCATATCGCGCAGGCAAGCGCGCAGGCCGAGGTTTCGGGGCATTATCACCCCAAGGCTCGGCTGCGGCTGCGCGGGCGGTCGGTGACGCGTCCGGCCTTCCTGTATGACGACCGACGGCTGATCATGCCTGCCTTTGGCACCTATACCGGTGGCTTGTACAGTGACGCGCCGGTGCTACAGGCATTGATGGGTCCGCAGGCCTGCGCCATACTTACCGGACCGCAGCCCACCGCGATCCCCATGCCGCGCTAAGCGCAGCCACGGGGCCGGCTATCCATGTTGAAAGAGCCCCTATGACCCCGCAAGAAATCGCCCGCATCCGCGACAGCTTTGACGCACAATCGATGATGCAGACCCTCGGCGCTGAACTTAGTGATGTATCAAAGGGGCTCATCCGGATCGAGGCACCGATTCTGCCCGGCACGCGCCAGCAGCAGGGGTTTGGCCACGCGGGGCTGACGTTCTCTATCGGGGACAGCGCTGCGGGCTATGCCGCGCTGACGACACTGCCCTTGGAGTCCGAGGTCGTCACCGCAGAGATCAAGATCAACCTGCTGGCCCCCGCCCGCGGAGACCGGCTGATCGCGATTGGCAAGGTGGTGAAACCGGGCAAGCGGCTTTGTGTGGTCACGGCCGAGGTCTTTGCCCAAACCGGCGACCAGCAGGTGCTGATCGCCTTGCTTCAGGGCACGATGGTGCCGGTTCCGGCGACCGCCGCTTAGGCGGTCAGCCCTTCGGGTTCGGGCAGGTCATGGGCACGGCAACAGGCCGTGACCGTATTGGCCAGCAGGCAGGCGATCGTCATCGGGCCCACGCCCCCCGGCACCGGGGTGATCGCACCGGCCACCTTGGCGCAGCTGTCAAAGTCGACATCACCCACCAGACGGGTCTTGCCCTCACCCCGCTCTGGCGCGTCGAGACGGTTGATGCCCACGTCGATGATTGTGGCCCCCGGTTTGATCCAGTCGCCCGGCACCATCTCGGGGCGGCCCACGGCGGCGATCACGATATCAGCGCGGCGCACAACAGCGGCAAGGTCTTTGGTCCGCGAATGGGCGATGGTCACGGTGCAGCTGTCGTTGAGCAGAAGCTGGGCCATAGGTTTGCCCACGATATTGCTGCGCCCGATCACGACTGCATCCATCCCCGACAGGGTGCCGTGGTGGTCGCGCAGCATCATCAGACAGCCAAGCGGCGTGCAGGGCACCATGGATTTCTGCCCCGTGCCCAACAGACCGACGTTCGAGATATGAAACCCGTCGACATCCTTGGCCGGATCAATCGCGCTGATCACAAGGTCTTCGTTCAGGTGATCGGGCAAGGGGAGCTGTACGAGGATACCGTGGATCGTATCATCGTTGTTCAGCGTGTCGATCAGGGTCAGAAGCTCCGCCTCTGATGTGGTGTCTGCCAGCCGGTGTTCGACCGATTTCATGCCCACTTCCTTGGTCATCTTGCCCTTGGATTTGACATAGACCTCGGAGGCAGGATCGGCCCCGACAAGCACCACAGCCAGCCCCGGCGTGATCCCGTGATCGTCCTTCAGCCGCGTGACATGCTGGGCGACCTGCCCCCGCACCTGTGCTGCAAATGCCTTGCCGTCAATGATCGTCGCTGTCATGGGGACCGTCCTTTGTCTGTTGTGGCGCTGCTATCACCTGCCACAGCAGGCGAAGGCGCGAAGGGGCGACCCTCCGCGCCCTGTTCATACGCGCTTAGAACAGACCTTCAACATCACCGATGTCATTGAGACGAATATTTTCGGCAGAAGGCACCCGCGGCAGGCCCGGCATGGTCATGATCTCACCGCAGATGGCCACGACAAAGCCCGCGCCGGCAGACAGGCGCACCTCGCGCACGGGGATGGTAAAGCCGGTTGGCGCGCCGCGGGCTTCGGGGTCGGTGGTAAAGCTGTATTGCGTTTTGGCCATACAGACCGGCAGATCGCCATATCCCTGCTCTTCCCAGTCTTTCAACTGGTTGAGGATCTTCTGATCCATCACCGCCCCATCCGCGCGATAGATCTTTGTGGCAATGGTGTTGATCTTATCGGCCAGCGGCATCGCGTCGGGGTAGAGCGTGGCGAAATCCGCCTTGCCCTTATCGATCGTCTCGACCACTTTCTCGGCAAGTTCGGCAGAGCCAGCGCTGCCCAATTCCCAGTGGCGGGACAGCACGGCCTCGGCCCCTTGCGAGGCGACATAGTCTTTGACCGCTTGCACCTCTGCGTCGGTGTCGGTGACGAAATGGTTGATCGCGACGACGACGGGCACGCCAAAGGATTTCAGGTTCTCGATGTGGCGGCCAAGGTTGGGGCTACCGGCCTGGACGGCGTCGACGTTTTCAGCGCCAAGATCAGCCTTGGCCACGCCGCCGTTCATCTTCATCGCGCGCACGGTGGCCACAACCACGACGCAGGACGGTGCCAACCCCGCCTTGCGGCATTTGATGTTCAGGAACTTCTCTGCCCCCAGATCGGCACCAAAGCCCGCTTCGGTCACCACATAATCGGCCAGCTTCAGCGCGGTGGTGGTCGCAATGACAGAGTTGCAGCCATGCGCGATATTGGCGAAAGGCCCGCCGTGGACGAAAGCGGGGTTGTTTTCCAGCGTCTGCACAAGGTTCGGCTGCATCGCGTCTTTCAACAGCACGGTCATCGCACCATCCGCTTTGATATCGCGCGCATAGATCGGTTTACGCTCGCGGGTATAGGCGACGATCATGTCGCCAAGGCGCTTTTGCAGGTCGTTCAGGTCTTTGGCCAAACACAAGATCGCCATGACTTCGGACGCGACGGTGATGTCGAACCCGGCCTCGCGGGGGAAACCGTTCGACACACCGCCCAAGGACGCCGTGATCTGACGCAGGGCGCGGTCGTTCATGTCGACGACGCGGCGCCAGACGACACGACGCAGGTCGATCTCCAGCGCGTTGCCCCAATAGATGTGGTTATCGATCATCGCGCTGAGCAGGTTGTGCGCCGAGGTGATGGCGTGGAAGTCACCGGTGAAATGCAGGTTCATCTCTTCCATCGGGACGATTTGCGCATAGCCGCCCCCCGCGGCCCCGCCCTTCATGCCGAAGTTCGGACCAAGAGACGCCTCGCGGATACAGACGGCTGCGTTTTTGCCGATGCGGTTCAACCCGTCGCCCAGACCGACGGTGGTCGTGGTTTTCCCCTCGCCCGCGGGTGTGGGGTTGATCGCGGTGACGAGGATCAGCTTGCCATCGGGACGGTCCTGCACCGAGTTGATGAACTTTTGCGACACCTTCGCCTTGTCATGGCCGTAGGGCAGCAGATCATCGCTGCTGATGCCCAGCTTTTGCCCGATCTCCTGAATGGGGCGTTTGCTGGCTTCGCGTGCGATTTGGATGTCGGATTTAAAGGTCATATGTCCTCCCTGATGCGCCGTCGGCGTTCTATGTTTCTTATGTCCTCAATACGCCTGTGAGGGCATGGGCAGAGGGGGCAATTCCGACATATCCGGCGCTTGATGCGGCGATCCGGCGGGTGTGTCGCTGATTTGAGCGGGCGGGTCGCTGTGAGCCCGCGCCCCGATGGGCCTAGCCGTGCTGCCAGGCTGGCTGGTCGGGGATGAACAGGCGCAGCGTATCACCGACGCGCAACAGCCCCTCGCGTTCGATCCAGGCGGTCACGCCGCGACGGTTCTCGGCGGCGGATTTGAACTTGGGACCGTGGCCGGGGCTGTCTTGTTCGATCTCGCGACCGGGCAATACGCAGGGGCGGTTTTCGGTATCAATCGTGATCGTCGCACCCGAGGCAGCCTGCAGCCGCGCATTGGGCGGCACATGGGTGAAATCGGGGATGCCCTTGATCACCATCGACGTGCCAAGGTGCACGGGGTCCAGTGCCTCCATTCCCATGTCGGCCGCGATCAGGGCCATTTCTTCCGCAGACAGGATCGACAGCTGACGCACGTTCCGGATCTCGGTGCCCTTGGGATAAAGGTTCGTGACCCGCACACAGGACGCGCGGGTCAGCCCCGCATGCACGTCATCCTCGAAACCGGCATAGCTGGCGAAAGCTTCGCTCCGGGGTTCGGCGCGGATGCCCTTGGCCAGCTTGGGCACCACACCAAGCCATGTGATCGTTGCGGTAAACTCGGTTTCTTTCATCGTCGGCATGACCGGCATCCTTTCGCGCTGCGTTGTCCGTAACCTGCGCAAAGCCGCGACAAAAGAAAAGGCCCCGCGGGTGCAGGGCCTTTTCTTTCGTATTCTGGTGATCAATGCCTAGGCGTCAGACGCTTGGCTCTGGCTCCATCCCGCTTGGCGGAGGCGTCTTCTTGCCTTTGGCCTTGGGGATCGCGGTCAGGCTTGGTTTGTCCATGCCGCTGGTGTCGTCGCCGTCCGGGTCTTGGGGCGGTTTGCCTTCCATGACGCGCTTGATCTCCTCGCCGGTGAGGGTCTCGTATTCCAGCAGACCTTGGGCCAGACGTTCGAATTCTTCCTCGTGATCGGTGATCATTTTATAGGCGCGGTCGTAGCCTTCGTCGATGATGCGCTTCACTTCGGATTCGATCAGCTCTTTCGTGGCCGCAGAAACGCTGAACCCGCCCGCGCCGCCGTTGGCTTGGTAACCCGCCGCCGCTTCCGAATAGTCGATGTTCCCGACCTTGTCGGACATGCCCATGCGCATCACCATGCCACGCGCCAACTGGCTGGCCTGCATGATATCGCCCATCGGGCCCGACGACACGGTTTCAGCGCCATATTTGAAAATCTCAGCCGCTTTGCCCGCCATCGTCATGGCGATCTTTTGCTCGGCTTCGTCCTTGAACATTTGCAGTTTGTCCATTTCGGGCAGGCTCATCACCATACCCAAGGCACCGCCGCGCGGAATGATCGTGGCCTTATAGACAGGGTCGCATTTCGGCAGCTTGATCCCGACGATGGCGTGACCGGCTTCGTGGTAGGCGGTCTTTTCCTTCTGGTCCTGCGTCAACACCATCGACCGGCGCTCGGCACCCATCATGATCTTGTCTTTCGCGGCCTCGAAATCCATCATCGCGACAAAGCGACGGCCCACGCGTGCGGCGGTCAGCGCGGCCTCGTTCACGAGGTTCGCCAGATCCGCACCCGAGAAACCGGGTGTACCGCGCGCGATAATGCGCAGGTCTACGTCAGGGCCAAGCGGTGTCTTGCGCGCATGCACCCCAAGGATTTTCTCGCGGCCCTTGATGTCGGGATTGCCCACGGTGACCTGACGGTCAAAGCGGCCCGGACGCAGCAAGGCAGGGTCCAGCACGTCTTTGCGGTTCGTCGCGGCGATGATGATCACGCCTTCGTTCGCCTCAAAGCCGTCCATCTCGACCAGCAGCTGGTTCAAGGTCTGTTCACGCTCGTCGTTGCCACCACCGTAGCCCGCCCCACGGGACCGGCCCACGGCGTCGATCTCATCGATGAAGACGATGCAGGGCGCATTTTTCTTGGCCTGTTCGAACATGTCGCGCACGCGGCTGGCACCCACGCCAACGAACATCTCGACGAAGTCAGAGCCCGAGATGGTGAAGAACGGCACACCCGCCTCGCCGGCAATCGCCCGCGCCAGCAGGGTCTTACCGGTACCGGGAGGGCCCTCAAGCAGTGCGCCTTTGGGGATCTTGCCGCCCAAACGGCTGAACTTTTGCGGGTTGCGCAGGAATTCGACGATCTCTTCCAGCTCTTCCTTTGCCTCGTCGATGCCCGCCACGTCGTCAAACGTCACACGACCGTGTTTTTCGGTCAGCATCTTGGCCTTGGACTTGCCGAACCCCATCGCCCCGCCTTTGCCACCGCCCTGCATGCGGTTCATGAAATAGATCCACACACCGATCAGCAGAAGGATGGGCAACAGCGACATCAGGAAGGTCTGGAAACCGGATTGTTGCTGGGGTTCAGCGCGCACAGGGATGTCCTTGGACATCAGCAGGCTGGTGACCTCGGCGTCTTCGGGCCGGATCGTGACATAGTCACTGCCATCGGCACGACGGAAACGAACCTGTTCACCATCAAGCGTGACGTTGCGCACGTCCCCTGCTTCGACAGCGGTCACAAATTCGGAATAGCTGATTTCACGGCTTTGCAGCCCGCCAGTCGAGCCGCTGAACAGATTGAACAGCGCCAAAACCAAAAGCATCAATACAACCCAAAAGGCGAGATTGCGCATATTACCCAAAGGAAAGTCTCCTACATCCGGGGGACGGCACCAAACACAGCGCCCAATGCGTGTAAGATAGACACGATCGGCGCATGTTCAATGCGTCATATGTGCGGCAAAAAAGGCATCTTCGCCGCGTTCGAGCACTGCTTGCCAGTTTTGCGACCGACCGACAAGGGGGGCAGCGACCAGTTCCGCGCCCTGCCACACCGCCGGAGAGGCCAGCAAGACACCGCGCGGCACGCCCAAATCGCGCCAATCAGCAAAGCTGCGCAGCCCCTCAGCGCCCAAGGCACGGATCGTGGTTTGCGTGTCGGGCGCGGGCGCATCGCCGCAAGGTTCCAGACGCCAGCGGCCGTCCCAAAGTGCGCCCACGGGCGCATCAACTGCCCGCACTGCCCGCAACTCTCTGTAAATCCACAGTTTATCGCGCTTCAAACGCAGCTCGCACCCCTGCACGGTCGCGGCACCGGCATCATCAAGCGCCGTCAGCACCTCTGCCACGGCGCTGCTGCGTGGGGCGTAGGTGGCCCCGTTGATCCAAGCGATCGTATGGGTCAGCAATCGGCGGCGTGTCTCTGTCGGGAGGTCACACAGCGCCTGCCAATCCATCGCCACGGCACCGCATTGAACTTGGGCATGGGCGCGTGCGGCGGCAAACATCTGCGCGTCAAGCGCGGTACGGGCATCGGCAAGGTGGCGCGAGACATCGGCAAGTGCGGCAGAATCAACGCCCAGATCGGTCAGCACCGCCAGCGCCTTGCGGATGCGCACCCGCGCAAAGCTGTCATCCTCGTTGCTGGGGTCATCGACCCAAGTCACCCCGCAACGCGTCAGATGCGCGCGCAGGTCGGCGCGGCGAGCGTTGAGTAAGGGCCTGTGCCAACGCATGCCGTGACGGTCGAACATCGCAGGCATGGCGGAAAGCCCGTCGACCCCTGCCCGGCGCCCCAAACGCATCACGAAAGTCTCTGCCAGATCGTCGGCGGTATGCCCGATGCAGACAGCGCCAATGCCCTGCCCCCGTGCCCAATCCGCCAACAACCGGTAACGTGCCTTGCGGGCCTCGTTCTGCAAATTGCCGCTGTGGTCCCAGCCCGTCCACCTCAACGTATCATGCGGAACGCCAAGCGCGCGACACTGGGCGGCGACCATCGCGGCTTCGCGAGCGGCCTCGGGTCGCAGGCCGTGATCCACGGTCGCTGCGTGCAGCGCGATCCCGCGGCTGCGGGCATAGCCATTCAGAAGATGTAAAAGCGCGACAGAGTCGCCGCCCCCCGACACCGCCACACCCAATACGGGCGGCGGCGCGGGGTCAAAGCTGGCGGCGATGCTCTGCGCCAGCGGGTCGGTCATCGGATCACTGGCAGGCAAGCACGCTGCGTTCGGATTGGGCTTGCGCGACGAAAGGGCTTGTGGGGAAGCGCGATGCGACTTCGCCCAAGGTGACGCAGGCTTCTTGGGTTTGGCCCAAGGCCCCCAGAGAGCTGCCAAGCTGGTACAGTGCTTCTGCCGCGACAGGCCCCGCGGGATCGGCGCTAAAGCTTGCCAGATAGGCGCGTGCCGCTTCGCGGGTATCGCCCAGACCGTCCAGCGCGTCGCCGCGCCGCAGGTCGGCTTCGGGGCCTAGCGGTCCGCCCGGGTAGGTCTGATTGAAGGTCGCAAACTGGTCTGCGGCGCTGCGAAAGTCACCGTCAGCGAGCGCCGCCTTCGCCCGCTCGAAGTCTGTTTTTTCACCCACCGCAAGTTCTGCGGTATTGGTGGGGGTAGAGGTATTGGCCAACGGGTCCGCTGGTGCGGGCACGGGCGTGGCGGGTGCCATGGTCGCGGGCATCTCGCCCCCGCCAAGGGTAGAGGTCTGGCCGAGGCTACCCACGTCGCCGCCTTCAAGCTCCACGAGCCGGAATTCCAGATCACCGATCCGGTTGGTCCCGTCGGTAACCACGCGGTTGATCCGGTTTTCCAGCTCTTCGGTTTTAGAGGTCAGGCGCTGCAGTTCACTTTCCATTGCATTGACGCGCTCAAGCACCGACCCACCGGTCACGGCAACGCTCGCGCCGCCCGTGGTGGACAGTTCCCGGCGCAGCTTTTGTACCTCGACGTTCAGCACCGTCAGTTCCTGACGCACATCCGCCAAAGTCTGCGCATCCTGCGCCTGCGCCGCGACCGGCCCAAAGGCCAGTCCAAGCGCTACAATCAAAGCAAACCGCATATTAAAATCCTAACCTAACGTAGACGACTTAGCTGGTCAGACCGCCCGCAAGTACGGTCACGGCCCGACGGTTCTTGGCATAGCATGCCTCGCTCGAACAGACTTCGATCGGGCGTTCCTTACCATAGCTTACAACGCGAAGACGGCTGGCGGCGATCCCGCGCGAGATCAAATATTCGCGCGCTGCATTGGCGCGGCGTGCGCCAAGCGCAAGGTTGTATTCCCGTGTGCCCTGCTCGTCCGCGTGGCCTTCGATCACGGCTTGGTAATCGGTGTTGGTGTTCAACCAGGCTGCCTGACCGTCCAGCGTCGCTTGGCCTTCGGGGGTCAGGTTGGATTGGTCGACCAGGAACAGAACGCGATCCCCAACGGCTTGCTGGAAATATGCCGTAGAAGCCGGGTCGTTCGCGCTGCCGGGGATAATGCCCCCGTTCAGGCCTGCGCCATTCGCGGCACCGTTATTCATGCCGTCCGCGCCAAAGCGGTCAGGGTTGGTACAAGCCGATACGGCCAGGGCTGCGATCAATAGAGTTGCGGTGAGAATGCGGTTCATGGACTGTGCCTTTTTGACGATAGCATTTTAATGTGTCTGTTGTGACGGTGTTACCATAGTGCCTTGGTATTGGGAAACACCAAGGCACTATGGCTGTTGTTTACTTCTGAAGCGGCGACCAAGACGGATCCGATCCGCCCTCTTGGGTGCGCACAGGCTTGAGGTTCCGGCCCGAGATATCGACCGAATACAGCGACGACGCCCCGCCTGCCCCCTGGGTTTCCCGCGCGAACATGATGACGCGGCCGTTGGGGGCCCATGTGGGGCCTTCATCCAGGAACGACGCGGTCAGCAGACGTTCTTCCGACCCGTCCAGCCGCATCACGCCGATGTGGAACCGGCCCTTGTTCTGCTTGGTAAAGGCCACCAGATCGCCGCGCGGCGACCAGACCGGCGTGCCATAGCGCCCTTCGCCAAACGAGATCCGCGTAGCCTCGCCGCCTGTTGCTGGCATGATATAGAGCTGCTGCGATCCCGAACGGTCGCTTTCGAAAACGATCCGGCTGCCGTCCGGCGAATAGCTGGGCGCGGTTTCAATTGCAGGCGTATTGGTCAGCCGTGTCGACTGGCCGGTGTTGATATCCATCGTGTAGATATCCGTGTTCCCGCCTTGGGTCAGCGAATAGACAACCGTATTGCCGGACGGAGAGAACCGCGGCGCAAAGCTCATGGTGCCTTCGGCGCTTTCCAGCACGCGACGCTGCACCGACCCGATGTCGAGCACATAGATCCGCGGGAAGCCGCTTTCGTAGCTGGTGTAGAGAATACGATCCCCCGAGGGCGAGAACCGCGGTGCCAGCACGATGGACGAGCTGTCGGTCAGATAGCGCACATTGGCCCCGTCATAATCCATCACGGCCAGCCGTTTCGCGCGGTCGTCCTTGGGCCCCGTCTCGGAGACATAGACGACGCGGCTGTCGAAATAGCCCCCTTCGCCCGTGATACGCGAATAGACGGCATCGGCCACCTTATGCGCCATGCGACGCCAGCCATCGACCGTGCCCGAAAACTGCAAGCCCGACCCCAGTTCAGCGCCCGAAAATACGTCATACAGGCGGAACTTCACATTCAACGTATTGCCCGAGACACTGACGGCACCGGTGATCAGCGCCTGCGCGTTGATCGCCTTCCAGTCAGCATATTGGATCGGCGCGTTAAAATCGCTTACGGTCGAGATATAGGCGCTTGCCGGTACTTCACGGAACAGACCAGAGCCGACAAGATCTTCGGACACGACCCGCGCCAGATCAACGGCCATCTGCCCCGCGTCCCCGCTTTCGGGCTGAAAGCTGGGCACGGCAAAGGGCAAGGGTTCAATCACACCTTCGGTAATCTCGATCCGCAATGGTCCATCCTGCGCCTGCGCGACCGAGGCAACACCGCCGATAAGCGCGAGACAGAGGCTCAGAATTCGTACAATCATTTGATGCGCATCCTTTCAGGATTAAAGGTCATCTCAATATTCTGCCATTGACCGAATTTTTCTACAGGAAGCTGATACCCGCGCGCGCCGCAGCGGATAATTGCCCGCCGTGCGGCCTCGAACGCCTGATTGGCAGCCCCCTGTGATCCGCCCGAACTGCTGGTCATCTTGATCGAATTGGTCTGTGGCGTGCCATCTTGGTTCATTGCGACACTCACCACTACAGTAGTGCGCAATGCCTCGGAGGAAAGGGACCCCACGTTCCAGCACGACGATACCGCCACGCGCAGCGATTCTTTCTCGCCAGCCGACAATGGCGGGCCCGAGGGTGCCGCCGGCGTTGCAGGCGCGTCGGTCTCTCCCATGGCTTCGGCGAGCGCGGCTGCCACGGCGTCCTTATCCGTTGTCGGTTCGGGCGTCGGCTTGGGGGCCTCTGGCTTGGGTGTGGCGGGCTTTGGCGCTTCGGGTTTCGGCGTCTCGGCGGGTGCCTCTGCCACCTGCGGCGCAGGAGGCGTGGGCCGGCGGGCCGGAGGACGTGCGGATTGGGTCGGCGACGCTTTGGGCGCTTCCGTTGCTTCGGTCACAATCTGCGTCGTCGCCTCTTCGGGGGCGGTGGCTTCCTGTGCCTCTTCCACGATCTTCTCTGCCGGCGCATCCGGTGTCGCGGCCTCGCGCAGCACATCATCGGTGCGCGCCTCGGGATCCGGGGCCTCTACGGGTTCGGGGGCCACGCGCTCTACAGGGCGCGGGACGGCGACGGGTGCTTCCTCTGGCGTCAGAACGGCGACATCGGCAGGCGGCTCAGGCAGCTCGGGGGCCTGATCGCTCACGTCCTCCGAGGGGGGCGGCGCGATGGGTTCGGGCTCTGGCACAGGCTCGGGTTCCGGGGCGGGCTCGGGCTCGGGCGTAGGCTCAGGGGTCGGTTCTGGTTCGGGCGCAGGTTCCGGTTCAGGGGCAGGCTCGGGCTGCGCTGCGGCCTCCGCCTGCGCCGATTGCGCTGCGGCGACCATCTCGTCATATTGCGCGGCAGAGATGACCGACACCTCCTGCATCTCCACAGGGTCGCTGTGCGAGGTAAAGATATTCCCCAGCAATAGCCAGCCGATGAGCCCCAAGTGACCCGCGCCAGAGATGTAATGCCCCTTGTGCATGGTTACCCGCCTGACGCGCCTGTGCCGTCCAACTTCGGCCCGCCGGTTTCAGTCACCAGACCAATGTTGCTAAAGCCACCTGCGTTCAGCGCCCCCATGACTTCCATAATCGAGGCATAGGGCACAGCCCCATCCGCACGCAGGAACACGCGGTCGCTCGCACGCTCTGCCGAAATGGCACGCAGCTTGGCAACCAGATCATCACGCGCGGTTTCTGTCTTCTGGATCTGCACGGACCCGTCCGCCAGAACGGTCACGGTCAACGGCTCCTCCTGCTCGGACGGCAGGGCGGTGGCCGCTGTTTTGGGCAACTCGACCGGCACGCCAACGGTCAGCAAAGGTGCCGCGACCATAAAGATGATCAAGAGCACCAGCATCACGTCAACGAACGGCGTGATGTTGATCTCTGCCATCGGCTGTGCACGGCCGCGACGGCGGCCACGGCCACCCCCGCCCTGCTTTTTCATCACCCCACCTGCCATGGCTCAGCTATCCAGCTGACGGCTAAGGATGGTGGCGAATTCATCAGCAAAGGCTTCGTAGCCGCCCAGAATACGGTCTGAATCCGCGCTCAGCTTGTTATAGAAGATAACCGCGGGAATAGCCGCCAAAAGGCCAATACCTGTGGCCAAAAGCGCCTCGGCAATACCGGGGGCGACGACGACAAGGCTGGTGTTTTGCTGGGCCGCAATCTCGATGAAAGAGTTCATGATCCCGAACACGGTCCCGAACAGACCGATAAATGGCGCGGTGGACCCGGTGGTCGCCAGCACCGGCAAGCCCTTTTGCAGACGCTCTGCCTCTTTGGCAATCGCCACATCCATGCTGCGGTCGATCCGCGCGGTGGCACCGGGGATCAGCCCGCCATCCTCGCGATGCGACCGGCGCCATTCCGTCATACCGGCGGCGAAAATCTTTTCTGCGGCCCCATCCGGATCCGGCCCGATCGTGTCATACAACCCGTCCAACGGCTCGCCCGACCAGAATGCTTGGTCAAACCGCTCTGCCTCGGCTTTGGCGTGGCGGTACTGGATCATCTTCTGAATGATGATCGACCACGACCAGAAGGACGCGACGATCAGCATGATCATCACGAGTTTTACGGTAATCGTTGCGCGGAGAAATAGACCCAAGAGCGAGAAATCAATCTCGCTTGCCGCCGCCAGCGTTTCTGCTTCCATCGGTTCTGCTCTTTTTGTTGCGCCCAAAAGGGGCTTCATCTGCCTCAACGGCCCTGTTTTCCAAGGCGCTATTTGGCACAAGCTTAGCCGAGTGCAATATCTATTGCTAGGATTATGGGGCCAATCCGCCTGCTAGACGGGGATTGAGCGAAGTTTCGCTGGCAATCGGCAGGGTTTACCTGACGCCGCGATACAAACAATCGTGACCACCGCCCGAAACAGAACCGTATCGCCGCGTTTGACCTCTTGCTGCATCACCATGCGGGCCGGCGTGATCGACGTGGCCCATGTCTCTACATCAAGCATATCGTCGAATACCGCAGGCTGAATGTAATCCGCCTCTACCCGCCGCACGGCAAAAACCACGCCTTCGGCCTTCATGGCCAGCTGGTCAATTCCCATCTCGCGCACCCAGTCACTGCGCGCCCGTTCAATATAGCGCAGGTAATTCGCGTAATAGACGATCCCCGCCATATCGGTGTCTTCGTAGTAAACGCGGATCGGCAGATGGTGGGTCATTGCGCCGCCCCCACCCGCGCGAACAAACGCAGTGCATGAGACGGGTCCTGCGCTGCCACGGGCATCACGGGGTCATAGGCCGCACGCAACAGTACCGCCACCTCCGGCTTCAGGATCGTCGCCCCCTCGTGCAGTGCTAGTGGCGACACCTCGCGGAACGCAGTATCAGACCACAGCAAGAAAGACTGCACGATCTGCCCCAGTGCCAGGGCTTGCGCGGGCATCGCGCTCAGCTGCTCGTCCATGCGCAGAAAGACGAAACATGCCTTGATGGCGCCTGTCTCGTCAAAGCGGAACAGACGATACTGATTGGCCCCCGCCGCATCCAGCTTTTCCACCAGCGGGCCAAGATCAGGCACCAGACGGTCCAGATCGGGCACCTCCAACAGCTCTGCCCAATCCTTGAAAAAGAACATCATCAGATTGCTGCCAAGCTCGGGGTCGGTCTCTGACATGCTGTGCCCCCCCAACTGACAGACCGCCTCGATCGCGCTTTTGACCACGGTCAGCGTCGCATCATCCACGCCAAAGACCACAGGTGCCAACGGGCGGCCCCAACGGGCAAAGGCATAGCTGTCGTCGCTTCGGGTAAACAGCGCTTCGATCTCTTGTGGTGTCATCTCAACTTCCAAATGGTCTTAAATCCTCGCCGAAGGCTTCCCCGCCCTCAGCCAAACAAATCGCTTTGGGGTTTGGGCGGTGCCATCCCCAGATGTGTCCAGGCTTTCTGCGCCAGCATCCGTCCCCGCGGCGTGCGCTGGATCAGCCCTTGTTGCAGCAGGTAGGGCTCGATCACCTCTTCCAGCGCATCACGGGATTCAGACAGCGCCGCCGACATGGTTTCGATCCCGACCGGTCCGCCCTGATAATTCTCGGCGATCAGACGCAGATAGCGGCGGTCGGCCCCGTCCAGCCCCAGCTTGTCGACGCCAAGACGGGTCAGCGCCATATCCGCCAGCGCGCGGGTCACGCGGCCGTCGCCTTCGACCACGGCGAAATCCACAACGCGCCGCAGCAGACGGCCCGCGATACGCGGGGTGCCACGGGCGCGCTTGGCGATCTCGCGTGCGCCCCCCTCATCGGCGGGGGCCCCCAGCTTGCGGGCATTGCGATCGACGATGATGAACAACTCATCCTCGGTATAGAACTGCAAACGCGTAGGAATGCCGAAACGGTCGCGCAGCGGCGTGGTCAACAGCCCCATGCGCGTTGTCGCGCCAACCAGCGTGAAGGGCTGCAGCTCGATGCGCACCGTCCGCGCGGCGGGCCCTTCTCCGATCACGAGGTCCAGTTCAAAGTCTTCCAACGCGGGATACAGCACCTCTTCCACGGCTGGGTTCAGACGGTGGATTTCATCGATGAACAACACATCGCGGGCTTCGAGGTTGGTCAGGATCGCCGCCAGATCGCCCGCCTTTGCCAGCACAGGGCCAGAGGTCATGCGGAACCCGACCCCCAGCTCGCGTGCCATGATCTGCGCCAGCGTGGTCTTCCCCAATCCGGGCGGGCCATGGAACAGCGTGTGGTCCATCGCCTCGCCCCGCTGCTTGGCGGATTGGATGAACACCTTGAGGTTGGCCCGCGCCTCGGCCTGACCGACGAATTCATCCAGCATCTGCGGGCGCAGGGCGCGGTCTATATCACCGGGCTGCGGGTCCGGCCGCAAAGTTGGGTCACTGTCGATCATCAAATATCCAAGCAAGGTTCATACGGACGGCCACGCGGCTATGCGCATCCTATCCTTTGGGGGCAAGCAGTTTCAACGCCGCGCGGATCAACTGCGGGGTCTCGGCCTCGGGCATCTCACCGGCGGCTTGCGCCACGGCCCCTGCCGCATCGCCCGGACCATAGCCAAGGTTGCCAAGCGCCGACAGCGCCTCTGCCTGCGCGGACTGGTTCGGCGGGGCCACGGGGCGGCGTTTGGGGGCAGCGGTTTCGATCACCTCTGCTGCGGCTTCGACCTCGCCATGCGCCTCGGCCAGCGAACCGGTCATCGCCATCACCCCCGGAGCCTTATCCTTGAGGTCCAGCACCACGCGCTGCGCGATCTTGGGGCCGACGCCCTTTGCCACTTTGACCGCGTTCCAGTCGCCAAGCGCGATGGCGCGGCTGACACCATCTGGCCCAAGCGCGCCCAGAATGGCCAGCGAGGCCTTGGCCCCCACCCCCTGAACAGAGGTCAGCAGCCGGTGCCATTCCTTCTCCGCCAATGTCTGAAAGCCGAAAAGCTGCATCAGGTCTTCGCGCACCACCAGATCGGTGAAAAGCGCCACCACCTCGCCCACGCCGGGCAGCGCAGCCATTGTCCGGTCAGAGCAATAGACCAGATAACCAACACCACGCACGTCAATCAGCAGATGGTCCGGCGCGCGATAATCAATACGTCCTGTGATCTTGCCAATCATGCGCTTGCCCTTGCGACGGCCTGCGCCAAGGTCGACGCCCCCCCGTGATGCGCGTGACAGATCGCGATCGCCAAGGCATCCGCGGCATCGGGGCCGGCAATCTCTGCCCCCGGCAATTGCATGCGTACCATATGAAGCACCTGCCCCTTATCCGCGTGGCCGACGCCAACGACCGTTTTCTTGACCGTATTGGGCGCATATTCACCCACCGCCAGCCCCGCCTGCGCAGGCACCAGCATCGCGATCCCCCGCGCCTGCCCCAGCTTGAGCGTCCCGGCACCATCCTTGTTCACAAAAGTCTGTTCCACCGCCGCGGCATCGGGTCGATAGGTCACCATGATGCGCGTCAACTGCGCATGGAGCGACAAAAGACGCGTAGCAAGATCGGCCCCCTCGGACTGACAAATGCCGTTCGCCACATGCGTGATGCGGCTGCCGGCCACGTCGATGACGCCCCAGCCCATATTGCGCAAGCCCGGATCAATGCCGATTACCCGTATCATATGCCCATTATCCTCAAGAATTTTCTTTTTCCAAGGCAGTAGCACGAAACGCGAACATCCACCAAGGTTTTTGCACCGCGCCACACAAAAGTCACAATTCAATCTGGAACCTGAATTTCGGGGCGGGTTGCGACGCTCAAGCCACTGAAAACGACCCCGGCGTCAATGGCGGCAAACCCCTTATGCATAAGCGTTAAACCGCCAAATGCTGCTATGCAGCAAACGCAGAACACACATGCGCCGGTGGGTGTTGTGAAGTGTTTTCATTCTGCCTAATTGCACAGCGCACCGCCGGATTATCCGGCTTTTCTTTATTCAAGGATGGCTCCAATGGCTGTTTACTATAATACCCCAACCACCTACGGCACCGCCGCAGCTGTTAACCGCTTTTTCGCGCATCTTGGCGACGTTGTCGGCAGCATCATCAAATGGAACGACGCACGTGTCACACGCAACGCCCTGTCCGCGCTGTCCGACCGTGAACTCGATGATATCGGTCTGGTCCGTGGCGACATCGAACGCGTCGCAATGAACCACTTCATCCGCTAAGGGTCGATGTTTCATAGCGCCCAAGGGGCTGCCAACCCAAAGCACAAGCCACGCACATCTGAATGATCTGCGTGGCTTCATTTATTCTACGACAGTGAAATATGACGTGCAGGCCACCGTCCCGCAGCACCCCTATCCGCGAAAGACGGGCCCCAGCTTACGGGCAAGCGTTTGCGTCACCGGATCGACCTGCAAAACCCAAGCCCCCGCCTGTTCGATCACGGTGCCCTGCGCCAAACTGTCCAGCCTGCTATCATAAGCCGTGGGGCCAATCGCCGCCAGAACGAACCCTTTGAAGCAGACGAACAGGACCACCAACGCGACCAGTAATTTGGTCGGCACCCGCAGGCCGCGCCGCGCCGGCCGCGCGACAACCAACCCGTCGGCGCGGATTGTAGTGTAATAGCCCCGCGCGAGCTTGACGTTCTTACTCTCTAAACTCTTTACGCGTGTCCCAAATTGTTGACGAGCATCAACCATGGCAGCCTCTAGTCGCTAAAGGCCCCCACCTCTCGCAAGATCATAATAAAGCAAGAATGTGTCAAATTCTCTGCATTTCGACCTTGTTCGTGGCGAAAAGTGACAAAGATTATGGCATTTTCTGGACAGTCAGCGTGGTCCAGTCACCAATCACCTCTCGGTTGACAAGATTGATGCCGGATTGCGCATAAACCTCGATCACGTCATCCGCCTGTTCGTTTAAAATGCCAGATAGAATCGCATAGCCCTCGGGGGCCAGCGCCTCGGCCATATCGGGGGCAAGTGCGACCAACGGCCCTTTCAGGATGTTGGCGAATACCAGATCGAAGGGCGCGCGCGATGCCAGTTCGGGATGGTCAAACCCCGCGGCCTCGACGCAGATCAAACGGTCGGCCAGATTATTCGCGGCCGCATTGGCGCGGGCGACGTCGACGGCAACCTCGTCGATGTCGCTGGCCAACACGGGGTTCGGCCAGATGCGCGCGGCTGCCATCGCCAGCACCGCAGTACCGCAGCCGATGTCTGCCACGTTCTGCCCGACCATGCCGCCGTTCGCCAAACGGTCCAACGCGCGCAAGCAGCCCAATGTGGTGCCGTGGTGCCCGGTGCCAAAGGCCATTGCCGCCTCGATCAACAACGGTTCGCAGTCTTCGGGCACCTTGTCCGCGTCATGGCTGCCGTAAACAAAGAACCGCCCTGCCTCGACCGGCGACAGTTCGCGGCGCACATGGGCGACCCAATCGGTTTCCGGCAGCTCTGACACGACAAATTCCTTCGCCCCCATAGAGGCCGCCAGCACCGCCAGCGCTGTCTCATCCGGGCTTTCCTCGAAATAGCCGCCGACTTCCCACAGGCCCGAGCCGTCTTCCATCTCGAAAACGCCGACACCGGTGGGTTCCGGCACCAGCCGCTCCATCGCCTCGCCCAAAGCATAGGCGGGCTTGCGTCCTTCAAGGGTCGTCAAAGCTGTGAATGTTGGCATGGGAAACTCCGTCAGGATCGCCGATATCGCCGCGCGACATCCGGCTTTGTCAGGGGGTGCTACTCGGCCGGGGCCGGCAGCGGATTGGAAAAGATCGTCTCGTGGCCCGGCACGGGATGGCGCGGGATCATCAGCGACAGCAACAGCGACACCAGCGCCATCCCCGCCGCAAGGAAAAACACCGCCGCGGGCGAGATCAGCCACAGCAGCCCCAGCCCCACAGGCAGGAACACCGCCGCGATGTGATTGATGGTAAAGGCCACCGCCGCCGTCGGCGCAATGTCGGCAGGGTCGGCAATCTTCTGAAAATAGGTCTTGAGCGCGAGCGCCAGCGCAAAGAACATGTGATCCAGCACATAAAGCGTCGCGGCCACCACTACGCCCCAGCCCAGATAATAGACGCCGCCATAGGCCAGAAACACGATGATCAGCCCGATGTATTCAAAGCTCAGCGTGCGGCGCTCGCCAAAGAAGCCGACTGCACGGCCCATCAGCGGGGCAAAGATCATATTGGCGATCAGGTTGATCAGATAGAGCAGGGTGATTTCATGCACATCAAACCCAAAGCGTTCGACCATCATGAAGCCCGCAAAAACGACAAAGATCTGCCGCCGCGCGCCAGACATGAATTGCAGCGCATAATACAGCCAGTACCGCTTGCGCAGCACCATCTTCTTGACCTGCGGTGTCGGGGCCTCGAACTGCGGATAGGCCAGCAGCGCCACTAGCGCGATCACCGCCGTCACCCCGCCGCCAATCAGATAGACGATGTTATAGGACAGCGACAAGGTATCCCACAGCGCCATGATCGCCAGATAGGCCATCAGCGTCGCCGCCGACCCCGCTGCCATCAGCCAGCCAATCATGCGGGGCGCGTCCTCGATCTTGAGCCACTGCAACTGCAGCGACTGGTTCACCGTCTCGTAATAGTGAAACCCGATAGAGCTGAGCATTGTGATCGTCAGGATACCGCCCATCGACGGGAACCACGCGGTCAGCGCCGTCGCCACCCCCAGCAGCACCAGTGATACCAACCCCAATACCTGTTCGCGCACGAACAGGATAATCGCGATCACGCCGACCGCCAGAAAGCCCGGTATCTCGCGCACCGTATGCAGCAAGCCGATGTCCGATCCGTCGAACCCGGCGACCTCAATCACAAAGTTATTCAGCAGCGCCGACCATGTGTTGAAGGCAATGGGCATCGCCAGCGCCATCAGGAACAGCAGCGCCACAGGGCGGCGCCAGAACGGTTGATGCTTGGCATCTTCAAGGGTCACATATTGGGTCATGGGCAATTCCTTACCCCCGTTCCCGCCCCTTGACGAGATCAAATCACCCGCCTCACGCGCATGCTCCGCGCAACCGCAGCTTCCAAATGGCCCGAAATCCTCGCCGAAGGCCCTTGCCCCGCAGGGGCAAGCGCGTCTCACCGCTAATAAAAACTCTGCGGGTCGATATCGACGGCGATGCGCACATCATTCTTCAACCGCAGCTGTGCGACCCATTTCGCCAATGCCTCTTGCAAGGGGGCGGCCTTTTCGGCCTTGACCAGCAGCCGCACGCGATGCCGCCCGCGCACCCGTGCGATTGGCGCGGGCGCGGGCCCATAGACCTGCGCGCCCACGGCCCGCAGCGGCGCATCCTGTCGCGCCAGCTGGTTGCCCGCATCAAACAGCGCGGCCACATCGGGGCCGCTCAGGATGATGCCCGCCATCCGGCCATAGGGCGGCACGCCGGCGTGGCGGCGCTCTCCGGCTTCGGCTTTCCAGAACCCTTCCTCATCCCCTGCCAGAATGGCGCGGATCACCGGGTGATCCGGCTGAAAGGTCTGCAACAGCGCGGTGCCCGGAGCCTCGGCCCGTCCGGCGCGCCCCGCCACCTGCCGCATCAACTGATAGGTTCGTTCTGCCGCGCGCAGGTCCGATCCCATCAGCCCCAAGTCCGCGTCAATGACCCCCACCAGTGTGAGGTTGGGAAAATTGTGCCCCTTCGCAACCAGCTGCGTGCCGATGATGATATCCGCCGCCCCATCAGCGATCCCCGCGATCTCGGCCTTGAGCGCGCGGGCCGAACCGTACATGTCCGAGCTTAGCGTCGCGACCCGCGCCTCGGGCCAAAGGGCGGCGGCTTCTTCGCCCAGACGTTCCACCCCCGGCCCTACGGCGGCCAGCTTGCCTTCGACCTCGCACGAGGGGCAGACCTCAGGCATGGGCTTGCTTTCGCCGCATTGGTGGCAGACCAGCCGTTTGAGGTAGCGGTGTTCGACCATCCGCGCATCGCAATGATCGCAGCCGATCTGATGCCCGCAGGCGCGGCATAGGGTCACCGGCGCATAGCCGCGGCGGTTGATGAACAGCATCGCCTGCTCGCCCCGTTCCAGCCGCTTGTCGACCTCGACCTTCAACGTGGGTGACACCCATTTATCGCTCGGCAGGCCTTCGCTGCGCATGTCGATCGCGCCCATCGTCGGCATCACCGCCGGCCCAAAGCGCGATGTCAGCTCGACCCGCGTATATTTGCCCGCCTCGGCGTTGGCCCAGCTTTCCAACGACGGTGTCGCGGAGGCCAGAACCACCTGCGCCCCGCAAATCGACGCCCGCAGCACGGCCATGTCACGGGCGTTATACAGCACGCCTTCTTCCTGCTTGTACGAGGTGTCATGTTCCTCGTCGACGACGATCAGACCAAGGTTCTGGAACGGCAAAAACAGCGCCGACCGCGCACCGATCACCACCTGAGCCTGTCCCTGCCCGACCATTTTCCAGATGCGACGCCGCTCTGTCATCGTGGCACCCGAATGCCATTCCGCAGGCTTTGCGCCAAACCGCGCCTGCACACGGTGCAAGAACTGTTCGGTCAGCGCGATTTCTGGCAGCAGCACCAAAGCCTGCCTGCCGGATTTCAGCGCAGCGGCGACGGCCTCCAGATAGACTTCGGTCTTGCCCGATCCGGTCACGCCCCGCAGCAAGGTGGTGCCGTATGTGCCCGAGGCCACCCCCGCCGCCAGCAGCGCCGAGGCCGAGGCCTGATCATCCGTCAATTCTTTGCTGGGCAAGCTGGGGTCCATGCGCATGAACGGCAAATCGCGCGGGCTGTCCTGTTCCAGCACTGCGCCCTGGGTCACCAGCCCCTTGATCACCGACGCCGTCACCCCCGACATCTCGGCCAGTTCCTTGAGCGTGAACGAAAGGTCGCCATACTCCGCCAGAGTTTCCAACACGCGACGGCGCGCGTCGGTCATCCGGTCAGGCTCCCCCTCGCCGCGTCGGTAAATCTTGCGCATCGACGGCGGGTCGCCCAGCCCCGGCGCACGCGTCGCCAGCCGCAGCATCGCGGGCATCGGCGTCAGCGTATATGCGGCGGCACGGGTCAGAAAACTGCGCAGTTCTTTGCGCATGGGGGCCGCATCGAGCACGCGGATCACCGACCGTATCTTGGACAGCTCGTAATCCCCCTGCCCAGCGCCCCAGACGACACCGATCACCTTGCGCGGACCCAAAGGCACTTCGACGAAGGCCCCCATATGGCAGCCACCTTCGGGCGCTTTGTAATCCAGCGCACGGCCCAGCGGCTGGGTGGTCATCACGGCCACCAGCTCATTTGCATGAAAAAATTCTGGCGGTTTCACCAATCGCTCCGGAACGGGGTTACGGGAATTAGGGTTCCAGCTTGGCGGATGATGCGCTAAAGCCCTAGGCGACAGACATAGCCATTCCTGCTGCCTATTCCAACCTGAAGGACGTAACATGAAATTCTTCGTAGATACCGCCGAAATCGATGCCATCGCCGAGCTGAACGATCTGGGCATGGTAGACGGGGTGACAACAAACCCGTCGCTGATCCTGAAATCCGGCCGCAACATTCTGGAAGTCACGAAAGAGATCTGTGATCTGGTCGACGGCCCTGTCTCTGCCGAAGTTGTCGCGACCAAAGCGGACGACATGATCGCCGAAGGCCGCAAACTGGCCGAGATCGCGGAAAACATCACCGTGAAGCTGCCCCTGACATGGGACGGTCTGAAAGCCTGTAAGGTGCTGTCGGACGAGGGCAAGATGGTTAACGTCACGCTCTGCTTCTCGGCGAACCAGGCATTGATCGCGGCTAAGGCCGGTGCCACCTTCATCTCGCCATTCATCGGGCGTCTGGATGACATCAACCTTGACGGTATGGACCTGATCCAGGACATCCGCACGATCTATGACAACTACGGGTTCGAGACTGAAATCCTCGCCGCGTCGATCCGTACCGTGAACCACGTGCTGGACGCTGCGCGTATCGGTGCCGATGTGATGACCGCCCCGCCAGAAGTGATCAAGAAGCTGGCCGCGCACCCGCTGACCGACAAGGGGCTCGAGACCTTCATGGCCGATTGGGCAAAGACAGGTCAGAACATCCTCTGATCCCGTCTTACGGCGACGACAAAGGGCCACGCGCGTCACAGGCTGCGCGTGCCCACCACGATCTGCATGTGCCCGTAGTTGGCCCATGTCCTCGCAGAAAACCGCAGCAGCTTCGCCCTGCCTCTGCCCCGTCAGTGCGCGGCGAGCGGGCGGTTTGACGCCGAAAAACCAGCCATACGCAAAAAGAAAAAAGCAGATTTAGCCTGACGCGCATGCTATGTCAGTGCCAAATATAAAAAGAGACCCGCATGAGCAGTAACCACAAGATCGAAGATTCCCTTCGGGAAGCGATTATTTCACAGCCCGACGTCATCCTTGACGACAACGACGTGATGCAGGCCCTGATCGCCGCGAATGAACGCGCGATGGGGGGCAATATTGTCGATCTGCGCGGCATCGCCATGGACCGGCTGGAAACCCGTCTGGACCGGCTTGAGGACACGCACCGCAACGTCATCGCCGCGGCCTATGAAAACCTTGCGGGGACCAACCAGATCCACCGCGCGATCCTGCGCATGCTTGACCCTGTGGACTTCGAACCCTTCCTCAAGGATCTCGGGGGCGAGGTTGCCGACATCCTGCGGGTCGACGCTGTGCGGCTGGTGCTGGAATCTGCCGAGAATGACGATGATCCCGCGATCAAACGCTTGGGCGATGTGCTGAACGTCGCCGAACCGGGGTTTATTGACGACTACCTGTCGCACGGGCGCGGCGGCACGGTGCGTCAGGTGACCCTGCGCGGTGTGCAGCACAGCCCCGAACATATCTACGGCGGCGCGGCGGATTGGATCCGGTCGGAAGCCTGCCTGAAACTGAACTTTGGCGCGGGCCGGTTGCCGGGCCTGCTGATCCTTGGCTCCGAAGACCCGCATATGTTCAGCCCGCAACAGGGCACCGATCTGCTGGGCTTCTTCGCTGGCGTGTTCGAGCGGACGATGCGCCGCTGGCTGTCTTGAGCGGGGCAAACGCGCTTTTGATCAGCCCCGCCGCGCGGGACGCCCTGCAAAGCTGGCTGGATCATCAACGCGCCCTGAAAGGGGCTGCCGAGAACACGCTTACCGCCTATCAGGGGGATCTGGTCGATTTCCTTGCGTTCATGACGCTGCACAAGGGCGACAGCCAAGGCTTGGGCGCGCTGTCAAAGATCACCATCTCGGACATGCGCGCCTGGATGGCGCAGACCCGCAGCGGGGATGTCGGGCCACGGTCGATGGCGCGCAAGCTGTCGGCGGTCAAGGCGTTCTATCGCTGGCTGGCAGAGCGCGAGGGGTTCGAGCCTACCGCGGTGCTGTCGACCAGATCG
This sequence comes from Sulfitobacter sp. G5_S2_6_S6, assembly GCF_054968505.1. NCBI lineage: Bacteria > Pseudomonadati > Pseudomonadota > Alphaproteobacteria > Rhodobacterales > Roseobacteraceae > Sulfitobacter > Sulfitobacter sp. G5_S2_6_S6. The sequence goes on along the minus strand of NZ_JBQKUI010000003.1, from coordinate 401,153 downwards.
CCGAAATTTCCCAAAAAGCTGCCCCGCCCCTTGGCGATTGATGCCGCTCAGGCGATGATCGACAGCGTGGAAATGCAGTCGCGTCACGCCTGGGTGGCCGCGCGGGATGTGGCGGTCCTGACCCTGCTGTGGGGGTGCGGGCTGCGGATATCCGAAGCGCTTGGCCTCAAGGGGGCCGACGCGCCCCTGCCCGAGGTGCTGCGCATCATCGGCAAGGGCGGTAAGGAACGGGTGGTGCCCGTGCTCCCTGCGGCGCGCGATGCCGTGGATGCCTATCTGCGCGTCTGCCCCTTTGGGAAGGAACGGGATGCGCCGCTGTTTCGCGCAATGCGCGGTGGGCCTTTGGCAGCGCGGGCGATATCGCAGGTGATGGCGGATGCACGGATGCAGCTTGGCCTGCCTGCCAGCGCCACACCCCACGCACTGCGCCACAGCTTTGCCACGCATCTGCTGGATGCGGGGGGCGATCTGCGTGCGATCCAAGAGCTTTTGGGCCATGCCTCGCTCTCGACCACGCAGGCCTATACGGCTGTCGATACCGCGCGTCTGATGGATGTCTATAACCGCGCCCACCCCAAGGCGGGCGGCGGCAGTTAACGGTCCAGCTGGGTGACGAAATCCTGCGCGGCTTTGGTGGGGTCCGCCAGCCCCTGTGCCACACGATCGCTAAGCTCGGTCAACGCCGCCTTTGCCTTGGGCTTTTCCAACTGCGCAAGCAACGCCTGCTTCACCGCCTGTTCAAACCAATAGCGGGCTTGTGCGGCACGGGCATGTTGCCAGAACCCTTCGGCGCGGCGCCATTCGGTCAGCGCTTCTACCTCTGCCCATGCCTCGTCCAGCCCGTTTTCCTCCAGCGCTGACACCATCATCGCCTTGGGAAACCCCTTGGGGTCTTGCGGCCGTTTGCGCAGCAACCGCAGGGCACCGGCGTAATCGGCACAGGTCCGCGACGCGGCGGGTTTCAGATCCCCATCGGCTTTGTTGATCACGATGATATCCGCCATCTCCATAATGCCGCGCTTGACGCCTTGCAGCTCGTCCCCGCCCGCGGGGGCTAGCAACAGCATGAAAACATCGGACATCTCTGCCACTACCGTCTCTGACTGGCCGACGCCGACCGTTTCGATCAGCACCACGTCAAAACCTGCGGCCTCGCACAGGGTCACCGCCTCGCGGGTGCGGCGGGCTACGCCGCCCAGATGCGTCTGGCTGGGCGACGGGCGGATGAAAGCATCGCGTTCGCGCGACAAGAGGTCCATCCGCGTCTTATCCCCCAAGATCGACCCGCCCGAACGCGAAGAGGACGGATCAATCGCCAGCACCGCGACCTTGAGCCCGCGCCCGATCAGCATCATGCCGAAGCTTTCGATAAAGGTGGATTTCCCCACACCCGGCGTCCCCGACAACCCGATCCGCAGCGCCTCGCGCCCCTTGGGCAGCGCGGCAAGCAGCTCTGTCGCCTGCGCACGGTGATCCTCGCGACCGGATTCGATCAAAGTGATCCCCCGCGCCAGCGCGCGGCGCTCCCCTGCTGCGATACCCTTTGCCAGATCGTCGATGTTCATAGGTTCTGCCCCTCACGCCTTTGGCCCATGTTTCGATCCCGGCGGCGCAAATGTCCAGACCGCAGGCCGGGTCTTGGCCCCGCGCCGGGTTTCGCCCATAACCACGCGTATGGCTTTTACCCTTCCCATTGATGACGTGATGCCGCAGGTGATCAGCGCGCTGCGCGACCAGGGCCGTGTTGTGCTGCAAGCGCCCCCCGGTGCAGGCAAGACCACACGCGTGCCGCTGGCGATGTTGGACGCGGGGCTGACCAACGGCCGCATCCTCATGCTGGAACCGCGCCGCCTTGCCGCGCGTGCAGCTGCCGAACGCATGGCTGCGACCTTGGGCGAAGAACCGGGGCAAACCGTGGGCTTTCGCGTCCGCGGTGCCAGCGCCGTCAGCAAATCCACCCGTATCGAGGTCGTGACCGAGGGCATTCTGACCCGCATGCTGCAAGACGACCCCGACCTGCCCGGTGTCGGCGCGGTGATCTTTGACGAATTCCACGAAAGATCCCTGAACGCGGATCTGGGCCTCGCGCTTTGCCTGGAGGTGGCCGAAGCGCTGCGCGATGACCTGTTGATCGTCGCCATGTCCGCCACGCTGGACGCCGCCCCCGTCGCCGCACTGATGCAGGCACCGGTGGTCACCTCCGAAGGGCGCAGCTTTCCGGTGACACCCCATTGGCTGGACCGGCCCGTAGGCAAACAACGGTTCGAGCAGGCAGTCGCTGATCTGGTGTTACACGCGCTGGATACCGCCCCCGGATCGGCGCTGGTGTTCCTGCCCGGCGAAGGTGAAATCCGACGGGTCGAAAGCGCGCTGGCGGGACGGCTGCCCGCCGATTGCACGCTCGCCCCGCTGTTCGGAGCGATGGACTTCAAAGCGCAGCGCGCTGCGATTGCACCGGCCAAAACAGGCCGCAAGGTCGTGCTCGCGACTTCTATCGCGGAAACCTCGCTGACCATCGAAGGGGTGCAGATCGTGGTGGACGGGGGCCGCGCGCGACGGGCGCAGTTCGATCCGTCCTCGGGTATGTCGCGGCTGATCACCGACCGCGTAACCCGCGCCGAAGCGACGCAGCGCGCGGGCCGTGCCGGGCGTGTGTCGGAAGGCACTGCGTTCAAACTCTGGACCCGCGGCGAGGAAGGCGCGCTGGCCGCCTACCCCCCCGCCGAGATCGAGGCCGGCGATCTATGCGCCTTCGCGTTAGAGCTGGCAGTCTGGGGGGCGCAGGCCGATGACCTTAAGTTCGTGACCCCGCCCCATGCAGGCCGTCTGGCCGAAGCACAGGCCGTGCTGCACATGCTGGGGGCGCTGGATGCGACGGGTCGGATCACAGAGCATGGCCGCAGCTTGGCGAAGATGCCGCTGCATCCCCGTCTGGCGCATATGGTCGCCAAAGGCGGGCGCAGCGCCCCGACGCTGGCCGCGATCCTGTCGGAGCGTGACCCCTTGCGCGGCGGCTCTGTCGATCTGGCGCTGCGGCTTGATGCGGTCGCGGGCAAGCGCGTCCCGGCCGAGGTCAACCACGCTGCCCTTTCACGCATCAAGCAAGACGCCAAACGGCTGGCCAGAGGGCAAACCGGTGACGGCCCCGATACGCTGGGGGTGCTGGCGGCACTTGCCTACCCCGACAGGGTGGCACTGCGGCGCAAGGGCGACGCCCCGCGATACGTTATGTCGGGCGGCAAAGGCGCGATCCTGCCCGAGAGTGATCCGCTGGCGGGGGAACGTTTGCTGGTGGCGACCGATCTTGACGGCGACCCGCGAGAAGCACGCATTCGCCAAGCCGCGCGCCTGTCCGACAGCGATCTGCGTGAAAGCTTCGCGGATCAAATCGGATGGCATAAACTCTGCGTCTGGTCCCGCCGCGAGGGCCGCGTGCTGGCGCGGCAGCAGGAACGTTTTGGCGCATTGGTGCTGGACGACAGGGCGTGGTCCGACGCCCCTGCGGAAGACATCGCGCAGGCCATGCTCGACGGGGTGCGGCAGCTGGGTCTGATGCCCGGCAAAGCGGCGGCGCTGTTTCTGGCGCGGGCGCGGCTGATGGGCGATGATTTCCCCGATTTCAACGAGGATCACCTGCTTGAGACCTTGGAGGATTGGTTGCCCGGTCATCTGACAGGTGTCCGCAGCACCGCCGACTGGAAGGCGTTTGACCTGCTGCCTGCCCTGACCGCGCGGCTGAGCTGGGACGACCAGCAAGCGCTTGATCGTGCCGCGCCTGCGCATTTCACCACGCCGCTGGGGCGCAAGATCGCAATTGATTATAGCGAAACGCAGCCCCAGATCGCCCTGCGTCTGCAAGAGGTCTTTGGCACCACCCGTCACCCCATGATCGCAGGGCAGCCCTTGCAGATCACGCTGCTGTCCCCCGCGCAGCGACCCGTGCAGGTGACCACCGATCTGCCGGGGTTCTGGGCCGGATCCTATGCCGATGTGCGCAAGGACATGCGCGCCCGCTATCCGCGCCACCCTTGGCCCGAAGACCCGACGCAGGCCGATCCGACGCTACGGGCCAAACCCCGCGGCACCTGAGCCCCGACGGTGTTGCGCAGCGTGCCCTGCGAGTACCAGTAATCCGCCCGCAATCGCCCAGTTCTTGACAAAGATCGACATCTGCCACGGGTCATCAGGGATGAAGTGGAAGATGCTCGTTGCCATGCAATAAAGCGCGAGTGTTGCGCTCATCGGGGCGAGCCAGAGACCGAAGATGAGGCTCATCGCCGCCACCCCGTTGAACAGCATCGCGGGCCAGACGAGGAACACGGGCAATCCGCGATCCGACAGCAAACCCTGCGCCGCTGCAGGGTCCACGAGCTTTTGCACAAATCCCGCGACGAAAAGGGCCGCCAAAAGCAGGCGGCCCGTGTAAATCGCAATCCTCTCAACCCGCTGCATCAGGCGGCGGCGGGCTTAAAGGTCATCGCCAACCCGTTAATACAGTGGCGTTTGCCCGTGGGTGCAGGACCATCATCGAACACATGGCCCAGATGGCCGCCGCAGCGGTCGCAATGCACCTCGGTCCGCGTGGTAAAGAAACCCTTGTCCGGCATGGTTTCGACAGCATCGTCCAGCGGGGCGAAGAAGCTTGGCCAGCCGGTGCCGCTTTTGAACTTGGTCTCGGAGCTATAAAGCGCCTGATCACAACCCTTGCAATGGAACACGCCTTTGCGGACCTCATCGTTTAGCGGGCTGGTAAATGCGCGTTCGGTATCCCCTTCGCGCAGGACGGCATATGCGTCATCGCCCAGTTGCGCGCGCCATTCGGCAGGGGTGCGGCTGACTTCAAAGTCGCCCTGTGCCACGGTTCCGGCCTGCGCCGCCGCGCCTACGCCAAACGGCAAGGCCGCCATCGTCATCGTTGTGCATTTCAGGAAATTCCGGCGTTTCATAATGCCCCCTTAAGGTTGCGGTACTGCGGATAGATTGGATGTCTGTTGAAAGGGCCGCCGGACGTCGCGCGTGGCGCTGACATCCGGCGGTACTCGTTACAAGGCACGCGAGGTGCCGATACTGGATAAACCCGTTGGCGGAATGCATGGTTCCACGCCAACAAACTCGTTACCAAACCGCGCCAAAAACACGGCACGGTCCCTCAGCGGCATGGGCTTGCAACCAGTGTCGGCCTGAGTTGTGGAGATACACGGAAGTAGAAAACGAGAAGTTTCACCGAAAACGCAAAAAACCGAAGTTTTTATTAAACTTTCTCAAATACCGTTAAGAAACAACGACTTCGCCCACATGAAAGCGGACGAAGTCTTTGTTTGAATAGTCAGCGATCCCGATAAAACCCGGATTACAGTTCAGACATAGCCCCTGCGGCCAGGACATCGCCCGTAGGTGCCCCCGTGGGCGAGCCGCCGATAGGTTCATCCGAAATCGCCAGCGTGATCTGCGCCGCCTGGCTGCGCAGCTCTGCCGGAACAAGAATCCGCGCCGTCTCGCTGTCGGGCAGAACGCCCAAGGAAACCGGAGCCTGATCGGGCAGGATCGCCCAAAGTTCTAGCACACGCCCCTCGTTCGCGGCGCCCGAAACGCGGCGCAGCGCGATCTCGTGCTTGATCGGTTCGACCACGGCCAACACTTGCAACGGGCTGGTGTCGCTGACCAGCTGTGCGGCCAGAACGGTCGGTTGATCGCCGCCCGGACGTGTGTTGATCTCAAGCAGTTGCACGCCAAGGTAGCCCGCAAACAGCAGCGATGCCATCGCCATCCCCTGCCAGAGCCACAAACGTTGCAGGATCGAAACCCGCTGCTTGGGGAAGACCTGCGCCATCAGCTTTTTCTTCACGCGCGCGGGCGGCGAGACGGGGTCGATCCCGTCGGTCATGGCCGTCAGGCGTTCCTGCCAGAACACAACGCGATCAGCAAAATCACGTTCAGTCGCGACACGGCGACGCGCTGCGATCATATCGTCGTCAGACGACAGGCCTAGCACCATTTCGGCGGCCAGAAGATCATCATCATGGGGTGTTTCGGGCGTTTGGGTCATTGGCTCATACACTCCCGCAGGGCGATCAGGCCACGGCGCAGCCAGGTTCGCATCGTATTCAGCGGCACGCCGAAGCGTTCAGCCAGATCGGAATAGGTCTCGCCATCCAGATAGGCACCCCGAATGGCTTTGCCACGGTCTTCTTCCAGCGTATCAAGACAGCCCGACAGGCGCGACGCCTCTGACGAGGCAACGGCGTATTGTTCGGGCGTGGGACCGGGGGAGACAAGTTCAAAACCGGGCGTATTCACGTCCTGATGGCCTTTTTTGCGGGCCCGCAGACGGTCGATAGAGGTATTTCGCGCAATGGTGATCAGCCACGTCATCGGGCTCAGGCCATTGGCATTATACTTATCGGCATTGTTCCAGATTTTGACGAAACTGTCTTGCATGGCGTCCTCTGCTGCGGCGCGTTTGTTCAACACACGCAGACAAACCCCGAAAAGTTTCGCAGAAACACGATCATAGAGCTGGTCAAACGCCGCGCGGTCTTTCAACGCGACACGGGCAATCAAGTTTTCGATTTCTTGTCGGTCCATTTGCACGGGCCTTTTCTCCACCTGAACGGGTTTCCAGCGTTACACCGAAACCTACGGCACTCACTACATTTGTCCAGCAAAGCGTTGTCATTGGACGGTTTTGTGTAACCCAGGCGCATCGCGTTGGCCAATGGGTAATATATCGGGCGGCAAGCGGGCGCGGAAATGGCCCCCCGCGTTCACAAGCTATGGACGGGGGCCGGTGTTGCGCGTTTAGTCGTGGCAGGGCTGCCCTGTTGTACACCGCTGCACGGCATCCCGTCTGTCAGGCCCCTATGTGGCCCATATGTGGAAGGAGTATCGCGATGCCGCAGCCCAATCACAGCACCTATGACGTTGTCATTATCGGTGGCGCGATCTTTGGATCGTCGGTCGCATGGTGGCTGACCCAGATGGCCGGTTTTGACGGCAAGGTTCTGGTGGTCGAACGTGACCCCACCTATGAATACGCCGCCACCAGCCATACCAACAGTTGCATCCGCCAGCAGTTCAGCTCGGCCATCAACGTGAAGGTGTCGCAGTTCGGGGCCGAGTTTATCAAGAACTTCCGCCGGTTTATGGGCGATGATCCAGAAGTGCCGCATCTCGCGCTGCAAAGCTTTGGCTATCTCTACCTCGCGGACACGCCCGAGTTTGCGCAGACGCTGCAACAGAACCAGCAGATACAGGTGGCACTGGGGGCGGGCACGCAACACATGACCGCCGCCGAGGTCGCTGCCGCTTACCCGTTCTATCAGCTTGATGACATCATTGCCGCCAACCACAACCGTGTGGATGAAGGCTATTTCGACGGCGGCACCATGTTTGACTGGTTCAAACGCATGGCTCGCCGCAACGGAGTGGAATACCTGCACGACGAAGTGACCGCGATGACCAAAGCCGCCGATGGCACATCCGTCACCCATGTCACGCTGAAATCCGGCGCAACGGTGGCCTGCGGGACGGTGGTCAACGCCTCTGGCCCGCGGGCGGCCGCGACGGCGGGCATGGCCGGCATCACCCTCCCGGTCGAGCCGCGCAAACGCTATACCTTTGTGTTCGATGCCGCGAAACCGCTGGACCGCGATCTGCCGCTGACAATCGACCCGTCCGGCGTGCATTTCAGGACCGAAGGGAAATACTACATGGCGGGCTGCCCCCCGCGCGAAGATCCTGCGGTCGCCTATGACGACTTTGCCTTTGACCACAGCCTGTGGGAGGACAAGGTGTGGCCCGCCATCGCCACCCGCGTCCCGCAGTTCGATCAGGTCAAGGTGATCAACGAATGGGTCGGGCACTACGATTACAACACGCTGGACCAGAACGCGATTGTCGGGCCGCACAGTGTGGTCGAGAATTTTCTGTGCCTGAACGGGTTTTCCGGTCACGGGCTGCAACAGGCACCCGCCCTTGGCCGTGGCATCGCCGAGTGGATCGCTTACGGTGCATATCGCACGTTGGACCTAAGCCCCTACGCCTACCGCCGGATCGAGGAAAACCAATCGTTGATTGAAAAGGCGGTGATTTGATCCCCCTGCCCCGATGACATACCCATGCCAGGCAACACCCCTTTGTGCGGGCGCGCAGCTTTGCTTGGCCTCGCAAAACGATAGTGGAAGGAAAACGACATGATGAAGAAACTGGTTCTGACGGGGGCCGCAGGGCGGCTTGGGTCCTACCTGCGTGAACCCCTGTCCAAAATGTGCCAAGAACTGGTCAGCACCGACATCGTCGATGACATCGGCAAGCTCTATGAAGGCGAAAGCTACGCCAAGGCCGATGTCGCCGTCTATGACCAGATCGCGCCGCTGCTGGAGGGTGCCGATATGGTTGTCCACTTCGGTGCCATCGTCGACGAAAAACCCTTCGAAGAACTGCTGGGCCCGAATTTCGTCGGATCTTACAACGTGTGGGAAGCCGCCTATCAGCACGGGCTTCAACGGGTCGTTTATGCTTCGTCCATCCACGCTGTGGGCATGCACAAGAAGTCCGACTTCATCGGCATCGACGCGCCCCACAAGCCCGATACATTCTACGGCCTCGCCAAATGCTTTAGCGAAGACCTTGCGTCCATGTATTGGGACAAACGCGGGCTAGAGGCCGTGTGCCTGCGCATCCTCAGCTGCGCGCAGGTCAACAACACCCGCGCCTTGGGATCGTGGCTGTCCTATGACGATCTGATCCAGCTGGTCACCCGCGCCATCGATACGCCATCGGTCGGCTTCAGCGTGGTCTACGGCGTGTCCAATAACGACCGCGCGCCGGTGGACAATGCCAAAGCGTCCTTCCTCGGCTATCGCCCGAAAGACAACGCAGAGCAGTTCGCCGAGAAGATCCTTGCCGAAGCACCACCGGTCGATCTGAAAGACCCCGGCCAGATGCACCACGGTGGCCCCTTTGCCGCGGTCGACCTCGGCGAAAGCGGCGTGGCGTCGATGAACATCGTCAACGACAAGAAAACCACCTGATGCCTTGAGGGCGGGGCGGGGCTTCACCCCCGCCCCCCATGTTTCACGTGACGCGATGTTTGGAATGGCACCCGCCTTGCCAGCCGGCGCGACAGGTGCGCCCGCGGCTCACAATTCGATGCGGATATCGTGGATCCACAGTTTTGGCGGCCGCGAGAGCACAAAGACCACCACATCAGCCAGATCGTCGGGCTCGGTAAAGATATGGTTGGGCACATCCTCCCCCGCCTTCGAGAACATCCCCGTGTTCGTCCCCGACTGGTAAACTCCGCCCACGCGCACGCCGGTGTTTTCCTCGTCCGCTTTCAGCACCTCGGTAAAGCCACGCACCCCGTATTTCGTGGCGGTATAGACAGATTGCCCGGCCTGCGCGACGACGCCGGACTTGGAAACGACATTCAGAATGATCCCCTCGTCATTCGCCCGCAGCGCCGGAATTGCGGCTTGCGTGATCTGCATCAAGCCCGTCAGGTTGGTCTGCACGGTCGCCTGCAAAAGCTGCGGCGGGATCTCATCCAGCGGACCGGTTTTGTGCCAGATGCCCGCATTGTTGATCAGAATATCCAGCCCGCCAAAGGCGGCTGTCACCTGCTCCACCGCCCCGCTGATCGCATCCGGGTTCTGGATATCACAAGGAATGCCGATCGCTTCGCTGGCTCCAGCGGCGATACATTCAGCCTCTACCCCAGCCAGCCGGTCAGCATCGCGCCCCAGAATGGCCAGACGCGTCCCTACTGCCGCGAGTTTAAGGCAAATATGCCGCCCGATACCATCACTGCCACCAGTGACGATAATACGCTTGTTCTTTAATTCCATGATCCGCTCCTGAGTATTACACCCCCTCTACCCCACCTCCTTTCCTCGCGAAAGCATGGGCGCAAGGTTTGCAAAAGGCGGGTGGCGGCGAAACTGTCGGAGGGGAAAGCCAAGCGCAACGTCGCGCCCCATCTCGGGCCGCGCAACACCTGATCAAGTATGTAGAAAATGTCGAGGTGTATGGCGGAGACGAAGGGATTCGAACCCTCGAGACCCTTCCGGGCCTACTCCCTTAGCAGGGGAGCGCCTTCGACCACTCGGCCACGTCTCCGTCGACGCGTATATCCAAGAAAACGCATGGGGCACAAGCGGTAATCTCAGAAAATACCGGGAATGTCGGGATCGCGGGGATAGCGGAGGATATCGGGGGCGGGATACTGCTTGCGGCGCTATGCGCGCGGCGCGGGCCGGGGGCATCCGTGGGCCGAGGGGGGAGGCGGGCAGAGAAGTGGCGCGATGGCAGCGGGAGGGGCCGCTCGCGCGCCAGATCGGCGGGCCGCCTGGAAAGCGGCCCGCCGGATTGGATCAGGTGTTGAACAGGAAGTGCAGCACGTCGCCGTCTTTGACGGTGTAGCTTTTGCCCTCGGCGCGCATCTTGCCGGCTTCCTTGGCGGGGCCTTCACCGCCCAAGGCCACGAAATCGTCATAGGCGATGGTTTCGGCGCGGATGAAGCCTTTTTCAAAATCACCGTGGATCACGCCTGCGGCTTTCGGCGCAGAGGTGCCAGCCTTGATCGTCCAGGCGCGGGCCTCTTTCGGGCCGACGGTGAAGTATGTCTCAAGGTGCAGCAGCTCGTAGCCCGCGCGGATCAACCGATCAAGCCCGGCTTCCTCTAGCCCCATCTCGTCCAGAAACATACTGGCCTCTTCGGGCTCCAGCTGGCTGATTTCTTCCTCGATCTGGGCAGAGATCACGACATGGCTATTGCCCTGCGCCGCGGCCATTTCCGCGACTTTGGCAGAAAGGGCATTGCCCTCGGCCGCTTCGGACTCACCGACGTTGCAGACATAAAGCACCGGCTTGGTCGTCAGCAATTGCAGCATGCGCCAGGCTTTTGCATCATCCGCGTCAACCTCGACGGTGCGCGCGGGTTTGCCGTTTTCGATGGCTTCTTGCGCGGCGGCCAACAGGCGGTCCTGCTGCGCTGCGTCTTTATCGTTGCCCTTGATCTTGCGGACCAGACCGGCGCGGCGTTTTTCGATGCTTTCCAGATCGGCAAGCATCAGTTCTGTATCGATGGTCTCGGCGTCGGCCACGGGGTCCACGCGCCCTTCGACGTGGGTCACATCGCCGTCTTCGAAGCAGCGCAGCACATGGGCGATCGCGTCCGTCTCGCGGATATTGGCCAGGAACTGGTTGCCGAGGCCTTCCCCTTTGGACGCGCCTTTGACCAAGCCTGCGATATCCACAAAGGTCATCCGCGTCGGGATGATCTGCTTGGAGCCCGCAATCGCGGCGAGTTTATCAAGGCGCGAATCCGGCACCGCGACTTCACCGACGTTCGGTTCGATTGTGCAGAACGGAAAATTGGCCGCCTGCGCTGCCGCTGTTTTGGTCAGCGCGTTGAAGAGGGTCGACTTGCCGACATTCGGCAGACCCACGATTCCCATCTTAAAGCCCATGACAAGCATCCTTTATAAGTTGGCGTTGTCCTAGGGATTTGGCCGCCTTTGCGCAAGTCTTAGCGCAGGCGTCGGTCCTCGTGCGTCTGGTAAATCAGGATCCATGCGAGCACGATGAACATCGGATGGGTCAACCCGCCCGAAAAGATCACGGCCGGAATCCAGATCAGGAAGACGATAATCGCCGTGAAGATCCGTCCTGTCAGCAGGATGGAAAGCGGCGGCAACAGCAGGGCGAGTACATAATTCATGCGATAAATGTAGGCACCGGCGGCGGGATTTAAAGGACTATGTTATGCACACCTGCATAAATCCAACGCCCTTGGCACCTGTTTTTCGGAAAATCGCCCAAGCCCACCGGCGGAGTTGGATTGATTTCCCGTGATATATTCGGCATTGCAGCAGGGTAACGTAAAAAGGCCGCCCTCATGACACGTATCGACGCCAAATTCGCTGACCTCAAATCCCAAGGCAAGAAAGCCTTTGTCGCCTATGTGATGGCAGGCGATCCCGACTTTGACACGTCGCTCGAGGTGGTGCGCGGCCTGCCTGGCGCGGGCGTCGATATTATCGAACTGGGGCTGCCGTTTACCGATCCGATGGCCGATGGCTCTGCCATTCAGCTGGCGGGACAGCGCGCGCTTGAAGGCGGGATGACGCTGGACAAGACGCTGGCGCTTGCCGCGGCGTTCCGCGAACAAGATAACACGACCCCGATCGTGCTGATGGGCTATTACAACCCGATCTATTCCAAAGGCGTGAATAACTTCCTAGAGGCGGCCAAGAAGGCCGGCGTGGACGGGCTGATCGTCGTGGACCTGCCACCGGAAGAAGACGCCGAACTGTGCCTGCCCGCGCAAGCTGCCGGTATGAACTTTATCCGCCTTGCGACCCCTACGACTGATGACAAACGTCTACCGCGGGTTGTGCAGAACACCTCGGGCTTTGTGTATTACGTGTCGATTACCGGCATCACCGGCTCTGCCGAAGCGGATGCGGGCGATGTCGCCCCCGAGGTTGAGCGCATCCAGAAGGCCAGCGGCCTGCCCGTCATTGTCGGGTTCGGTGTGAACACCCCCGCCAAGGCCGAAGCCATTGCAAGCGTTGCTGATGGGGTTGTTGTCGGCTCTGCCATCGTGTCGAAAATCGCGGATGGGCTGCCTGTCGAAGACGTGCTGAGCTTTGTCAAAACCCTGTCGGATGGTGCGCATCGGGCCTGAGCGCCCCGCCCGACGCCCGATGTCGTGGCGTAAAGCAATTGATTTCAACGGGCCGTATTGGTTAGATCATCTGACCAATACATAGGAACTTGCCACCATGCCCGTGATCACCACCATCGACGACCTCAAGCGCCTGCATGAACGCCGCGTGCCGCGGATGTTCTATGACTACGCGGAATCGGGCAGCTGGACAGAGCAGACCTTTCGCGAGAACACGACCGATTTTGAACAGATCCGCCTGCGTCAGCGCGTCGCCGTGGATATGAGCGGGCGCAGCACCAAGACGCAGATGATCGGGCAGGATGTGGCGATGCCTGTGGCACTGGCCCCAGTCGGGCTAACCGGCATGCAGCACGCCGACGGAGAGATCAAAGCCGCCCGCGCCGCCGAAGCCTTTGGCGTGCCCTTCACCCTGTCGACCATGTCCATCAATTCGATCGAGGATGTGGCAGAGGCGACGACGAAACCCTTCTGGTTCCAGCTTTATACCATGCGCGACGAAGACTATGTCGCGCGGCTGATCCAGCGCGCCAAGGATGCCAAATGCTCAGCCCTTGTCATCACGCTTGATCTGCAAATCCTTGGCCAGCGCCACAAGGATCTGAAGAACGGCCTCTCTGCCCCGCCCAAGCTGACCGCCAAAACGCTCGCCAATCTGGCAACCAAATGGAGCTGGGGCATCGGCATGATGGGGGCCAAGCGGCGCAGCTTTGGCAATATCGTGGGCCATGTGCACGGCGTCGACGACACAGCCAACCTCGGCGCATGGACGGCAGAGCAATTCGACCCCACCCTCGATTGGGGCAAGATCGCCAAGCTGAAAGAGCAATGGGGCGGCAAGGTCATCCTCAAGGGTATTCTTGACGCCGACGATGCGCGGATGGCGCTGAAAGTCGGGGCGGATGCGATCATCGTCAGCAACCACGGCGGGCGCCAGCTGGACGGGGCGATCAGCTCTATCCGGGCGCTGCCGTCAATCCTGGAGGCCGTGGGCGACCAGATCGAAGTCCATCTGGACAGTGGAATCAGGTCCGGTCAGGACGTGCTCAAGGCGATGGCGATGGGGGCCAAAGGCACCTATATCGGGCGCGCCTTCATCTACGGGCTTGGCGCGATGGGTCAGGCGGGGGTTACCTCGGCGCTGGAGGTCATCCACAAGGAGCTCGACCTGTCCATGGCGCTTTGCGGTGAAACCTCTGTTGCGGGTTTGGGCAAGCATAACCTGCTTATTCCAAAAGGTTTTGAAGGCGACTGGCAGCCCTGAGGCCGCGCCTTCTTCGCATGATACGCCCGCCTTGGCTGATATGTCAGGGCGGGCGAAAACCCTGCGCGCAGCCCCTGCCCCGCCCCGCATAGGTCGCAAACCAAGGCCAACTTGCGCAAAAGCGGCGTTTTAGTCTTTCCCAAACGCCCAAACCCGTCTATACGCGCGGCTTCACGCGGACATACAGCCTTGGAGGATGTCCGCCCTAAACATATTGGAGATTACAATGGCTGGAGAGATTCCTGATCTTGAAGCTTTCGAACGCACGGGGACAGGCAAGGGCGCCGCTCGTCAGGCACGCCGCGATGGCATGGTTCCTGGTATCGTTTTCGGTGGTGACCTTGATCCGCTGCCGATCAACCTGGACTTTAACAAGCTGCTGACCAAACTGCGCGCAGGCCGCTTCAAGGCGACCCTGTTCAACCTCAAGGTTGAAGGCCAAGAAGACGTCCGCGTCATCTGCCGCGACGTTCAGCGTCACGTTGTTAAAGACCTGCCAACGCACGTCGACCTGATGCGTTTGAAGCGCACCACCAAAATCAACCTCTTCATCCAGGTTGAAGTCGAAGGCGAAGAAGTCAGCCCCGGCCTGAAAAAAGGTGGCGTTCTGACGCTGGTACGTCCCGAAGTTGAACTGGTTGTGACCGCAGGCGATATCCCTGATCACATCACAATCGACGTTTCCGAACTGGAAATCGGTGACAGCCTCACCATCTCGAGCGTGAAGCTGCCAAACGGCACCAAGCCGGTCATCGACCGTGACTTCGTGATCGCGCAGATTTCCGCGCCTTCCGGTCTGGCCAGCCAGGACGATGATGAAGACGAAGATGTTGCAGCAGACGAAGTGCCCGCAACAGAAGTCAAAGAAGACTGATACTGATATATCCGTCGCGCCTGCGGGCGCGGATGGGTCGAGACGGGGTCGCCATGGGCGGCCCCGTTTTTCGTTGGGGCGTTATTTCGTTTGGCCCCACGGTCTGCTATCCTTGGCCAAACAAACGTTTTTATCCACTTGAAGGGGTCCGCATGAAACTGATCGTAGGGCTTGGCAATCCGGGTGCCAAATACGCGGGCAACCGGCATAACATCGGCTTTATGGCGCTGGACCGCATCGCGCAGGACCACGGCTTTGCCGGATGGAAGACCAAGCACAACGGGCTAACGGTCGAAGGGCGTTTTGGCGCGGACCGCGTGGTCTTGCTCAAGCCCGAGACATTCATGAACAACTCTGGTCAGTCGGTGCAATCGGCCATGCGGTTCCACAAGCTTGAACCGGCGGACGTGATCGTTTTGCACGACGAAATCGACCTCGCCCCCGGCAAGGTGAAATGCAAGACCGGCGGCGGGCATGCGGGGCACAATGGCTTGCGGTCGATCCATGCGCATATCGGTCCCGACTATGACCGTGTGCGCCTTGGCGTAGGCCATCCGGGGCATAAGGACGCCGTACCGGGCTATGTCCTGCGCGACTTTGCTAAGGCAGAGCAGGAATGGCTGGACGACGTATTGCGCGGGATCAGCGACGGTGCTGCGGACCTGGCGCGCGGCGATACGGCCAAGTTCATGAACGCCGTGGCCTTGCGTGTTGCCCCGCCACGATCCGGCACGGGCACCAAGAAACCCGCGGGCACTGCGGCCAAAGCTCAAGCCCCTGCGCCAAAGCCCGCGCAGCCGGCCCCAACGCAGCCCAAGGCAGAGCCTGCCCCCCAGACCGACGACCGCAGCGCCATGCAAAAACTGTTGGACCGGTTCAAGTGACACTGCGAGAAGCCTTTGAAGAGCAAGCCGGGCATTGCATCGCACTTGGGTCTCCCTTCATGGGGCAGTTGATGGGCGTGCTGGCGCGGGACTGGCCCGCCGACACAGCCCTTGGCCGTAAATTTGCGGCGCTCAAAGGGGATATCGGCCCGTCGGGCGCGTCCCTTCCCCTGCGCATCGCGGGCGGGCTGCATGCGCTGGTGTTGAAACGCAAAGCGCCTGCGCTGATGGCCGTTTACCCCCCGCACAAGGCGAGCGACCAAGCCCTGTCAGAGGCCGTGCGCGACGCGATCACCACGCATGAAGCCTTCTTGCTTGATTGGACCGACAGCGCGCCGCAAACGAACGAGGTCCGCCGCTCTGCCGCGTTGATCGCCGGGGCCCGCGTCGCGGCGCAGCATTTCAATCTGCCGATCCGCCTGTCCGAACTCGGGGCCAGCGGTGGGCTCAACCTGATGTGGGACCACTTCGTGCTCGAGATCGAGGGGCATCGCTTCGGGTCGAACATGTCCACGATCCTGATGTCGCCTGACTGGACCGGCAAACTGCCACCGGCGATCAACCCGCAGGTCGAAAAACGTCGCGGCGTTGATCTGAACCCGCTGGACCCGACGCGGCCCGACCACCTGTTGCGGCTGATGTCCTATATCTGGGCGGACCAACCCGAACGCCTGACACTGACGCGGACCGCGGCCTCTGTCATGACGGCGCAGGTGCAACGCGGCGATGCGATTGACTGGCTGGCGCGCACCCTGCCCCAATCCCCCGAAGGGTGTCTGCACCTGATCCAGCACACCGTCGCGTGGCAGTATTTTCCCAAAGAGGCGCAGGCCCGTGGCCAAGCGTTGATCGAGGCTGCTGGAAAACGCGCCACGCGCAACCGCCCGCTGGCATGGCTGTCGATGGAGCAGGACGGATCCGGCCTCAAGGGGGCCGCGCTGACGCTCAGGCTCTGGCCCGGTGACATCACCCTGCCCTTGGCGCGGGTCGATTTCCACGGTCGTTGGATCGATTGGACCTACACCGGCTGACGCCAAGTTTATCTGGCACCACCGCAGCCTTCGTGCTTGGGTATCCCCGCATATCAGGGAGGATTTCATGCGCACATTCGGGAAATGGCTGGGCCGTATTTTACTGGCTCTAGTGGTGGCTGTGGTCGTTGTCGGCCTGTGGAAACGCGAAGAGATCACGCGGCTGCTGGCGGTGAACTCGCTCTTTGCCGAAGACAAGATCGTGCATAACTTCAGCCATATGGACGAGGCCTTCCTGTCCAAGCCTCTGTCGCGCGGTGATGGCCCCACGGCAGAGCTTTCTTATGGACCCGAATACGCCCCCTCGGCCCCGGTCAACGACTGGATCGAAGCGCGGGATGTGACGGCATTGGTTGTGCTGAAAGATGGTCAGATTGTCTATGAGAACTACTTTAAAGGCACCCAGCCCGATGATCTGCGGATCAGCTGGTCTGTCGCTAAAAGCTACCTTTCCGCGCTTGTGGGTATCCTGCTGGACGAAGGGGCGATTGCATCGCTTGACGACCCCGTCACGACCTACGCGCCCAAGCTGAAAGGCACCGCCTATGACGGGGCGACGTTGCGCAACGTGCTTAACATGGCCAGCGGGGTTACTTTTGACGAAGATTACCTCGACCCGGATTCCGACATCAACAAGATGGGCCGCGCACTCGCCCTTGGCGGAGAGCTGGACGATTTCACCGCAAGCCTGAAAGATACTTTCACCACGCCCGGCAGCCAGTGGCATTATGTGTCGATCGACACCCATGTCATCGGCATGGTCGTTCGGGGGGCAACAGGCCGGTCCGTCACCGATCTTTTGTCGGAAAAGATCATCACCCCCATGGGGCTGGAGCACGCGCCCTATTACGTGACTGACGGCGCGGGTGTCGCCTTTGTCTTGGGCGGGTTGAACCTGACGACCCGCGATTACGCCCGCATGGGGCAGATGTTCCTGCAAAACGGTCGCTACAACGGTCAGCAGATTGTACCGGCAGACTGGGTCGCCGCCTCTACCGCGCCATCGGCCCCGACGGCAGAGGGGCAGATCGGCTATGGCTATCAGTGGTGGATTCCCCAAGGTGCGACAGAGGGTGAATTCATGGCCCGCGGTGTGTATGGTCAGTATATCTACATCAACCGCGCTGACGGGGTGGTGATCGCGACCAATGCCGCCGACCGCAAGTTCCGCGAGGCCGGGGTCAGCGATCAGAACATCGCCATCTTCCGCCAGATCAGCGCAGCCTTGGGGGGCCCATGACACCTGACGAAAGCATCAATATCCTTGGCGGCCCGCTGGCCGTCTGTGGCAGCGACCCCGTCACGGGCTTTTTCCGCGACGGGTCGTGCAACACCTGTGCCGCCGATCAGGGCAGCCACACGGTCTGCGCGATCATGACGGCCGAGTTTCTGGCCTATTCCAAATATGTCGGCAACGACCTCAGCACACCGCGCCCCGAATTCGGCTTTGCCGGACTGTCGGCGGGCGATCCGTGGTGTCTTTGTGCGGGGCGTTTCTTGCAAGCGGCGGACGAGGGCTGCGCGCCAAAGGTGCATCTTGAGGCAACCCATCAGCGCGCCTTGGATATCGTGCCGCTGAATATCCTGCAGGCCCATGCCCTGCGCCCTAACGGCGGGGCAGACTGATGCTGCGCCTGACTGCTGCCCTGACTGCTGTCTTGACCGCAGTGCTCTGCACCGCCCCAGCCATCGCCCAAGACGCCCTGCGCCCGCAAGAGCAGCTTCGCCTCGACCGGTTCGAGGCCACGGCGGGCGATGCCCTGCTGCAAGCGTTCCAAAGCGGCAGCGCGGATGATCTGGCCGCTCTGTCGCGCGCCTTGTCCGGCACACCGCAGGTTGCCTTTGACGAGGGGCTGGCAGGCGATTGGTCCTGCCGCACGATGAAACTGGGCGGCCTGCCCGCGCTGGTGGTCTATAGCCCGTTCAAATGCCGCCTGACCTTTCAGGGCAACGGGTATCTGTTTGAAAAGCTCAGCGGGTCGCAGCGCACCACGGGGGTCATCACGCTGCGAGACGGGCGTGCGGTCTATGCTGGCGTTGGCTATGTCGCGGGAGAGGTACCGCCCGCTTACGACGCCCTGCCACCCGGTTTTGCCGGTGATGGCACGATGCAACCCGATGTCGCGGTGTTCGAACGTGTCAGCAACCAGCGGGCGCGGCTGATGTTTCCCGCGCCGGTGGTCGAAAGCGACTTTGATATCCTAGAGCTGACCCGATAGGGCCAGCGCCAAAAGAAAAGGGGGCGATGCGCCGCCCCCTTCGTGATCGTGAGTGTCTAAGCTTTCGTCTGATCCTCAGACCTTCATGTCAAAACCAAGCGCCTTGGCGACGGTGAAAATGTCTTTGTCGCCGCGCCCACACATGTTCATGCAGATGATGTGATCCTTGGGCAGATCTGGTGCGATCTTCATCACATGCGCCAGCGCGTGGCTGGGTTCGAGCGCGGGAATGATCCCTTCAAGCGCGCAGCTCAGCTGGAACGCCTCAAGCGCCTCTTTATCGGTGATCGACACATATTGCGCGCGGCCAATGTCGTGCAGCCAGGAATGTTCGGGCCCGATACCGGGGTAATCCAGACCGGCCGAGATAGAGAAGCCTTCGAGGATCTGACCGTCGTCGTCCTGCAACAGGTAGGTGCGGTTCCCGTGGAGCACGCCGGGGCGGCCACCGGTCAATGACGCGCAATGCTCCATCTTTTCGTTCACGCCCTTGCCGCCGGCTTCGACGCCGATGATATTGACGTCTTTGTCATCAAGGAACGGATAGAACAGCCCCATCGCGTTCGACCCGCCACCGATCGCGGCGACCAGCGTGTCGGGCAGACGGCCTTCGGCGGCGTCCATCTGTTCGCGCACTTCCTTGCCGATGATCGCCTGAAAGTCGCGGACCATCGCCGGATAGGGGTGCGGCCCTGCGACCGTGCCGATGCAATAGAATGTGTCGCGCACATTGGTGACCCAATCGCGCAACGCGTCGTTCATCGCATCTTTCAGCGTCCCACGGCCCGAGGTGACGGGGATCACTTCGGCGCCCAGCAGACGCATGCGGAAGACGTTGGGGGCCTGCCGTTCAACATCATGCGCGCCCATATAGACAACGCATTGCAGACCGAACTTGGCACAGACGGTGGCCGTGGCCACACCGTGCTGGCCCGCACCGGTTTCCGCGATGATCCGTTTCTTGCCCATGCGCCGCGCCAGAATGATCTGGCCCAACACGTTGTTGATCTTATGCGCGCCGGTGTGGTTCAGCTCGTCGCGCTTCATGTAAACCTTGGCACCGCCCAGATGTTCGGTCAGACGCTCTGCGAAATACAGCGGGCTGGGGCGACCGACATAGTGGGTCCACAGGTCGTCCATCTCGGCCCAAAAGCTGTCGTCCGTCTTGGCCTTTTCATATTCCGCTTCCAGTTCGAGGATCAGCGGCATCAGGGTTTCCGACACAAACCGCCCCCCAAAATCGCCAAAGCGGCCATTCTCGTCAGGTCCGGTCATGAAAGAGTTGAAAAGATCGTTGTCCATGGAGGTGCTCCTTGCGCTTGGCGACCAGCCTTAACGCCCCCGCCGCGACAGGTAAAGACGGGGCGGGGGCGGCGAAGGGCCCGTACCGCCCCTCGCCCGTAAAACGCCACGGAAAATTGCAGTTTTCCGAACCGGGGTTTTGGAAATACACCGCCCGTGTGGCGCGCCGCTAGTCAAAGAGCTTGAACAGCCCGCGCCGCAGCTCGTCCTCTACCTTTTGTTTCACCGCATCCTCGACCGATTGCCCGTCCTGCCGCGATACGCCCAGTTCCTCCTCCAGCTTTTCGTTCAGCTTTTGGCGGGCCTGTTCCTTTTCCTTGGCAAAGTTCATGTCCAGCGCCGCCTGCAAATCCGGCTTGATCTGCGGTGCGGCCCACGGCCCGAAGATACGCACCGGAATGGCCAGCCCCCGATCGCCGTTCACCCGCAGTGCCTTGGGCGTGACGGTATAATCAAGCGTCTGCGCCCCCAGCCCCACCTGCCCCGTGCCCGTGGCGGTAAAGTTCGGCAGCTGCATCAGCAGGTCGTCGTTGCGCAGCACGCCTTGATCCATGTCGAATGTCGCGGCAAGGGAATCGAAGACCGTCGTGCCACCCTCGACATCGAAATTGCCCATCAGCGCATCAAGGTCGATCCCCTCGATATGCCCACGCCCGACATTCACCGCGCCCGATCCGCTAAGCGACCGCATGATCGCGTCCAGCGATGCGCCGGACCCGAGGAAAGATACCTCTGCATCGCCGGTACCGTGGAACCGGCCCAGCCCTGCGGTCTGTTGCAGCAAAGGCTGCATGGCGATGGAGGTCGCGTTCAGCGCCCCGCCCACCGACAGGCCGTTGCGGTTGTTGACCACGAACTCGCCACTGATCACACCGGCATAGGCCCTGATCTCGCGCAGCTCGGCGACCAGACGCGACCGGTCGTTGCGCAGCAATACGCGCGTCGCGCCCAAGCTTAGCGTGCCCAGATCAATGCTATCTGCCCGCAGCGCGATCTCGCCGTTGAAGGCGGAAAGCGCGGACGCATCAATCGGTGCTTTCGACCAACCAGTCGGGGACGCAGGCGCGGGGGTGGCGGACGCGGGCGCGGTGCCACTGGGGGCGCTGCCCGCAAAGCCGGTCAGGTCCAGCGCACCGACGTTGATCTGCGCGTTCACATCGGGCGTGCCGTTCAGCGTGATATCCGCCGCACCGGTCAGGGCGTTCCCGCCCAGATCGGCCACCACCTCGCGCAGGGCCAAGCGCCGGTCGGGCGTCAGGGTCAGATCAAGGTTGATATCCGCCGTCTTTCCCAAGCCCTGCGGCAGTGCGATGTCACCCACCCCGAGCGCTGCCAGAAAACGCCCCGTGTCCGACGTCTTGAGCCAAAGATCCCCCGCAACAGCGCCGGTCAGCCCCGCCCGTCCGGTCAGCGAGACGCCGCCGCCCTTGGTGTCCACACGGGCACGCAGCGGGCGGATGTCGCCGTTCAGGAATTGGTCAAACCGGTTGATCGTCGCCTCGATCGACACACGATCGGCCGCGGGGCGCAGGGCGGCCTTGATCACCGCATCGCCCGCCCGTTCGGGCCAGTCGAGCGACAGGTCCACACCGTCAAATCGCACCAGATCGCTGCCCTCGGCATCATAGATCAACGTGGCGTCGGTGATATTGAGCCGCTGGATCGTCAGCGGGCGCGGGCTGCGCGCAGGCGCGGTCGGAGCGGTCTCGATGGCTGCCTCGCCGCCGCCGTCGCTGAACTGCCAGCTGGCGCGCCCGTCGCGGCGTTGCTCCAGCCGGATGGTGGGGCTTTGCGCTTCAATGTTGGTGATCTTGATCTCGCCCCGGATCAGCGCCATCGCATCAACCCCGATGGCGGCATTGGCGGCCGAGAGCATCGCCCCATCCTTGGCCCAATCGGCGTTCCCGACCTCGAGCCCGCCTGCGGTCACCCCCAGCACCGGCCAGAAGGTCAGCCCCACATCGCCCGTGATCGTGACCTCGCGCCCTGTCAGGTTGCGCAGCTGGTCCGCCGCGATTCGCGCAATACGGTCGGCGGGCAGCAAGAACAGCGACCCCACCGCGACCACCAAAATCAGCAGCAGTATGCCAATTGCCCGAATAATCCACTTCATCGCCCGTCTCCTTGCCTGATGCGGGGCCTTTCCCAGACCCTTTGCATGGCTTATAGCGCAGTTCATGAGCACAAACCCACCAAATCTACGCCCCGATCTTGCGCCAAAGGCCCAGATCAGCAATCCGTCCCGCCCCGGCCAGCCGACCATCGGCATGGTATCGCTGGGCTGCCCCAAGGCGCTGGTCGACAGCGAACGGATTTTGACGCGCCTGCGCGCCGAAGGCTACGGCGTGTCGCCGGACTACGCCGGGGCGGATGCGGTGATTGTGAACACCTGCGGGTTCCTTGATTCCGCCAAGGCCGAAAGCCTTGACGCGATTGGCGAGGCGCTGAACGAAAATGGCAAAGTGATCGTGACCGGCTGCCTCGGGGCCGAGCCGGATTATATCCGCGAACATCACCCGCGTATTCTGGCCGTCACCGGCCCGCACCAATATGAACAGGTGCTGGACGCGGTGCATGGGGCCGTGCCGCCTTCGCCCGATCCGTTTATCGATCTGCTGCCCGCGCAGGCCGTCAGCCTGACGCCGCGCCACTACAGCTATCTGAAGATCTCGGAGGGCTGTAACCACAAGTGCAAGTTCTGCATCATCCCCGACATGCGCGGCCGCCTGCAATCGCGCCCTGCCCATGCGATCCTGCGCGAGGCTGAAAAGCTGGTGCAGAACGGCGTGAACGAACTGCTGGTGATCTCTCAGGATACCTCGGCCTACGGCGTCGATATCAAACATGCCGAAGACCGTGGCCATCGCGCGCATATCACCGATCTGGCGCGTGATCTGGGGTCGCTCGGGGCGTGGGTACGGCTGCATTACGTCTACCCCTACCCCCATGTGCGCAACCTGATCCCGCTGATGGCTGAAGGTCTGGTGCTGCCCTATCTGGATATTCCCTTCCAGCATGCACATCCCGACGTGCTGAAACGCATGGCCCGCCCTGCGGCGGCGGCTAAGACGCTGGATGAAATTGCCGCGTGGCGTGACACCTGCCCCGACATCACCCTGCGGTCGACTTTCATCGTTGGCTACCCCGGCGAGACAGAGGCAGAGTTCCAGACCCTGCTGGATTGGCTTGACGAGGCGCAGCTGGATCGCGTGGGCTGTTTTCAGTACGAAAACGTTGACGGGGCGCGGTCAAATGCGCTTCCCGATCACGTGCCGGACGAGGTCAAACAGGACCGCTGGAACCGCTTTATGGAGAAGGCGCAAGCCATCTCGGCCGCCAAGCTGGAAGCCAAAGTGGGTCGCCGCATGGATGTGATCATCGACGAGATCGACGACGAGGCCGCCACCTGCCGCACAAAGGCAGACGCGCCAGAGATCGACGGCAACCTGTTCATCGACGAAGGGTTCGAAAACCTGAGCGTTGGCCAGATCGTGACCGTCGAAGTCGAAGAAGCCGGCGAATACGATCTTTGGGGGCGCGTGGTCTAGGCCACCGCTCTCCCCCTTTCTCAACCATGGAACAAAGCAAGCGCCTTGGCGTTCCTATTCGCGCAGGTAGACCCGATTGCAGGCGCAGCCCATGTTGTGGAAATTGTAAATCCGCACCCTACATATAGACAAATGATGGCGTATCAGAGGTGAAACCCTTGAAAAGCGCACGCGATGTTCTATATATGTTCCAACCAGAACAAGGGGGCCTATACGATGTCCTACCAACCGCAGTTTCCCGGCATGTTCGATCCCGACAACGGGGCCGTACCTGCCCATGCAGAAGATTCAGCCCGCGACGCGCGCGCCGCTTTGCCGCCGACGGAAAAGCAGATGCACTATGCTACCTCGCTTAGCCTCAAGACTGGCGCGCCTGTGCCGAAACGGGCGTTGACCGATCGTGCCGCGCTGTCTGAATGGATCGACGCCCATAAACCCAAGCCGGTGGACGGGCCGTTTTCGCAGTATCCCTCGTCAAAGCAGGTCGCTTTTGCCGAACGCATCGCCCGCCTGAAGCGCCGCGATATCCCGCAGGAATGTTTCCGCGACAAGACGATGATGTCGCGCTGGATCGACGGCAATAAACCCCGTTGATCCGGACGCGCGCCGCGCGTCGGCATAACCTCCTATACGAATGGATAGGTCGAGATACCAAAGCGCCATTAATTAGACGAAATCTGACATGGGAATGTTGCAAACGGGTGCTAGATTTGACCTATGGCTTATCCGCACCCAACCGCTGACACTCTCGCCGATGGCACGATCCACGTGTTGGGTCTGGGATTTGCGATACCGGCAACAATCCTGCTGACAACCTATGCTGCAAGCCAGGGGGAGCAGCTTACACCGACGCTGGTTTATGCGGCCTGCTTCGTTCTGTCGCTTCTGGCTTCGGCGATTTACCACCTTTTGCCGTTTGATCGTACCCGCGCCCTGCTGGGGCGGATTGACCATGCGGCGATCTACTTCAAGATCGCGGGCACCTACACACCGTTTGTTGTGCTCATCGGAACGGGGTTCGCCTATGGCATCCTCGCCGTGGTCTGGGCGCTGGCCATTATCGGCGCGGTCGCCAAACTGTCTTTCTGGAGCACGGAGTCCAGAGCGTCGCTGTATCTCTATCTTGGCATGGGGTGGCTGTCTGTGCTGCTGGTCTGGCCGATGTGGCAAAACCTGCCTACCACGGCGCTGACGCTGATTGGCATCGGCGGGTTGATCTATACGCTGGGGACGATCGTCTTTGCACACCCCGGCATGCGCTTTCAGAATGCGATCTGGCACAGCTTTGTGCTTGCCGCCTCTATCTGCTTTTTCGCCGCCATCTCTATCAGCTTGTAAGCCCGTGTCAGGCCGCGTCCAGATAGGCGCGCACGCAGGATTGCACGTGGCGGAACCGGTCACCGCCCAGATGTTTCCCGCCGTACCAGCGCGTGACCACGATCAGGTGATCCTCCAGACCCTCACGCTCTAGCATCCGGATGATCACCATCCCCGCACCGGATTCCCCATCATCGCCTTTCAGCGGGCCGCCGTCTGACAGCAGCACCGCCCAGGTGTTGTGGGTTGCCTTGGCATAGGATTTATCGCGCTTGAGCTCTTTCAGCGCAGCATCCACGGCGGCGCGATCGGACGCGGGGCAGCCTGACACGGCATATTTGGACCCGCGGTCCGTCAGTATCTGACCAAGCTGCTTCATGCGGTGCCGTTATAGCCCCGCCGCGGTCCGCCGTACGGTATCCAGACGCGATGCATTGGGCGGGTGCGTGCCCAGGAAACGGTCACCGGGGTCAGGAATACGGGTAAAGAATTCGGCCCCCCGCAGCGGGTTATACCCTGCGCGTGCGGTGATAATGGTGCCCAAGGCGTCTGCCTCAAGCTCGAAGTCTTTGGAATAGGTCCGCGCGCCCACCTGCGCCCCAAGGCGCTGTGCCGATTCGACCGCAGTGGCATCGCCCCCGCTCAGCGTGGCGAGACCGGCAAAGATCACCGCACCGGCGACCGCGTTCTGCTGCTGGCGCGCGATATGCCCTTCGATGTGGTGGGCAGCTTCGTGCCCCATGACAAAGGCAAGCTCGTCCTCGTTACGCGCATCCGCGATCAGGGCGAGGGTGAAGGCGATGACCGGACGCCCGGCCTTATCCTCGGTTTGGTAGGCGTTGGCGGGCTGGCCGGGGCGGTCATCGACCACGATGTTGAAATCGCAATTCACCTGCGAGGTCCGCACGCGACATTCGCGTTCAGCGACAGGTTCGACCGTTTGCAACACGCGGATAAAGCTGCGGGCGGATTCATTGGCGGAAAAACTAGCGGGTTGCCCTTGCTCGGGTTGGGTGGAGACAGGCCCCGACATGGTCGTCGGTTCGCAGGCAGCCATAAATGCCGCAGCGGCCAGAGCAAGACAGTATCTCAACATCACGTAACGCATCCTCAAAAGGGCAACGAATAGATCTGCCACCGTTTTAACGCGGCGGCGCGGATTTGAACAGACGGCGCAGTGCTGCTCTTGCATTGGACCACCGAAAGAATACTGTGCCTTCATGTTTACGATTGAACACGAATTCGATGCCAGTGTGATCACTCTGATCGACGAAGGCAAAGCACCCTTGCGTGAAGATGTGACGGTGCAGGCCTTTGCCAGCGTTATCACATTCGAGCAATGGGACCCGCGCACCAACTCTGTCTGCAAGATCAGCCTCTCGCCCGAACAGCTGCACGATCTGACAGCCGCGCTGAACCTGCCCGAGGGCATCTACCGCACCGCGCCCAAGCGGTAACCAAAGGACACGCAATGGCCACTGGCACACATATCAAGACATTTTACGAAGGCAGTTGGCACGAGGGTGACATCTCTGTCATCAAGGCCGCGGACCACGGTGCATGGCTGGGCACGACCGTATTTGACGGGGCGCGGCTGTTCGACGGTCTCAGCCCCGATCTGGAGGCGCATTGCGCGCGGATCAACCGGTCGGCCAAGGCACTGATGATCACCCCCACGGTCGAGACCGCCGATATGGTCGAGATGGTACGCGAGGGTCTGAAAAGCTACCCCAAGGACGCCGCCGTCTATATCCGCCCGATGTATTGGGCGCTGGCGGGCGACGAGCTGGGGATCGTGCCATTAAAGGACGCGACCGGTTTTGCCATCAGCCTTGAACAGATCCCTATGGCGGCACCCGATGCGGCCACGACGCTGACACGGACCCGTTTCCGGCGTCCCGTGCTTGAAGACAACGTCGTCAACGCCAAGGCGGGCTGCCTTTATCCCAACAACGCCCGCATGATGGTTGAAGCCCGCGCCAAAGGTTTTGGCAACGCGCTGGTCGCCGACGCCATGGGCAATGTCGCCGAATCGGCCTCTGCCAATGTGTTCATGGTCAAGGATGGCGAGGTGTTCACCCCGATCCCCAATGGCACGTTTCTGGCCGGTATCACCCGCGCGCGGCATATGTCGAACATGCGCGCCGACGGGATCAAGGTGCACGAAACAGTGCTTAGCTTTGATGACTTCCATGCCGCGGACGAGGTCTTTTTGTCCGGCAACATGATGAAGGTCACGCCGGTCAAAGCGTTTGACGACACGCAGTACCAGATCGGCCCCATGACCCGCCGCGTGCGCGAGATGTATTGGGATTGGGCGGCCTCTGACCGTGGCTGACCCCGCCCCCCGCCGTTCAACAGGAGGATGCTATGCGTAAGTTTATGGTTGTGCTGGATGACAGCCGCGAATGCCTGAACGCCATGCGATTTGCCGCGATGCGGGCGTCCAACTCTGGCGGCGGGGTGGTGGTGCTGTCGGTCATCCCGCCTGACGAATTCAATCACTGGATCGGTGTGGCCGAGGTCATGCGCGAGGAAGCCCGCGAAAGGATCGAGGTGCATTTCGAGGTCTTCGCCAAATGGATGCGCGACCGGCTGAACGTGGAGCCCGCGCTGGTTATTCGCGAAGGTGTGATCGTGGACGAGATCATCAACCAGCTGGCCGATGACCCCGAAGTCGGCGTGCTGGTCCTTGGCGCGGGCACCGACAAGAAATCTGGCCCCGGCCCCTTGGTGACCCAGCTTTCCCGCAACGCAGGCTCGCTGCCGGTGCCGATCACCATCGTTCCCGGTGACATGAGCAAAGAACGGCTCGAGATGATCACCTGAGGCGGCACCGCAGGCCGTCGCAAACTTAGAATCGTTCCAAACCTTGACTTGCGCGCGCTCAGGTCGCATATCTGCATCAACCCTTTCAGGAGCATGTGATGTTTATTCAGACCGAATCCACGCCCAACCCCGCAACGTTGAAATTCCTGCCCGGTCAGACCGTGCTGGAGATGGGCACCGCCGATTTCCCCGCCCCCGAAGCCGCCAGCGCCTCGCCTTTGGCCACGCGTCTGTTCGCTGTCGAAGGCGTGACCGGCGTGTTCTTCGGCACCGATTTCGTGACCATCACCAAGGCCGACGGGATCGAATGGGACCACCTGAAACCCGCCCTGCTTGGCGCGATTATGGAGCATTTTCAATCCGGTCAGCCAGTGATGGAAACCGGCCATGACCACGCGTCGGGCCATGCGGAGCATACGGGCGAAGACGGTGCGATCGTCGGCCAGATCAAGGAATTGCTGGACAGCCGCGTGCGCCCTGCCGTGGCACAGGACGGCGGCGACATCACCTTCCACGGGTTCGAGCGCGGCGTTGTCTATCTGCACATGCAAGGGGCCTGCGCGGGCTGCCCATCGTCCACATTGACGTTGAAAATGGGCATCGAGAACCTGCTGCGCCACTACATCCCCGAAGTAACCGAGGTACGCCCGGTTGCCTAAGACGCCTCTTCTCCTGGCGTTTGATACATCGGCCGCACATTGTGCGGCCGCTTTGCTGTCGGGCGACCAGATCATCGCCAGCGTCGAGGAACCGATGAACAAGGGTCAGGGCGAACGGCTGCTTGGCCTATGTGCCGAGGTGCTGGCCAGCGCAGATGTGGCCTATAGCGATCTGACAGCGATTGGCGTCGGCATCGGGCCGGGGAACTTCACCGGTATCCGCATCGCGGTCTCAGCCGCGCGCGGGCTCGCGCTTGGCCTTGGGGTGCCCGCGATAGGTGTTTCGCATCTTCAGGCGCTGGCCTTCGGGCATGACGGCGTTGTCATCAGCAGCATCGATGCGCGGCAGGACAAGCTGTTCGTGCAGGTGTTCGGCACGATGGACGACCGCGACCCTGTGATGTGTGGGCTGGATGATCTGCCTTCAGTGCCCTCGCGCGCTGATCCCGTCTGTGTGGGTCATCAGGCCGATATGATCGCAGCACTTTGTAACGGCACCGCCTTGCCCCCTTGTATGCCCGTGGCAGAGGCAACGGCACGCATTGCCGCCACGAAGCTTGGCACCCGGACCCCGCGCCCTGCCCCGCTGTATCTGCGCCCCGCCGATGCCGCCCCGGCCCGCGACACACCGCCCGCGATCTTTTCATGACGCCGCAGGATATGGCGCGGATTCACGCCGCCGCTTTTGTGCACGACCGTGCGTGGACGGCGCAAGAGATCGCCGATCTGCTGGCCTCCCCCTTTGTGACGTATCTGGCGGAACCGCAGGGCTTTGCCCTGACCCGCCTCATCGCGGGAGAGGCAGAGCTGCTGACCCTCGCCGTTGATCCCGCAGCCCAACGTCAGGGTATTGGCCGCCGCTTGCTGCAACGCTGGATGGACGGGCTTGAAACGCAGGCCGGCACCGCCTTTCTAGAGGTCGCCGCCGACAATACCGCTGCCATCGCACTTTACACTTCCGCAGGGTTTCGCCAGACGGCCACACGTCGCGGGTATTATCAGCGTAAAGATGCGCCATCCGTTGATGCATTGATCCTTTCGCGTCAGTTTACGCACGGTTAATAGGCAATATCATCCCCAAGCGCTTGAGAATCCGGTTGACCCTACCCATGGGCTACGCAGTATCGTACATCTGATCGACGGAACCGGGCGCAAGCGCGGAACTGCGACCGGGCAAAGGCTTCGCGCTTGCGCCCCAACACAATAAACCGGGAGACACTCCATGACCCTTATGACCAAATTCCTCGGCGCTGCTGCGGCCACGGCTCTTAGTGCCGGTGCGGCTCTGGCCGAACCCGCCCTAATCTTCGACCTTGGCGGCAAATTCGACAAATCCTTCAACGAAGCCGCCTTTGCTGGCGCGCAACGCTGGGCCGAAGAGACCGGTGAAAGCTTCCGCGAGATCGAACTGCAGTCCGAAGCACAGCGTGAACAGGCGCTGCGCCGTTTCGCCGAAGCGGGCTCCAACCCCATCGTGATGACCGGCTTTGCCTTTGGTGATGCGCTTGGTCAGGTTGCAGGCGATTACCCTGATACCGATTTTGTCATCATCGACATGGTTGTCGACGCACCCAACGTCCGTTCCGTTGTTTTCAACGAACACGAAGGCTCCTATCTGGTCGGCATGATGGCGGCGATGGCCTCTGAATCCAACACTGTCGGCTTTATCGGCGGCATGGACATCCCCCTGATCCGCAAATTCGCCTGCGGCTACGCCCAAGGCGTTCTGGCCGTGAACCCCGACGCGACCGTGATCTCGAACATGACAGGTTCGACCCCTGCCGCATGGAACGACCCCGTGAAAGGGTCCGAGCTGACCAAAGCGCAGATCAGCCAGGGTGCTGATGTTGTCTATGCCGCCGCGGGCGGCACAGGCGTTGGCGTTCTGCAAACCGCAGCCGACGAAGACATCCTGTCGATCGGCGTGGACAGCAACCAGAACCACCTGCACCCGGGCAAAGTCCTGACCTCGATGATCAAACGCGTGGACAATGCTGTGTTTGACGCGATGTCCGATGGTCCCGGCATGGAAAAAGGCTTTAACGTCATGGGCGTTGGCAACGAAGGCGTGGGCGTCGCGATTGACGAACACAACAAGGCACTGGTTACCGCTGAAATGCAGGCCGCTGTGGATGAAGCAGCAGCCAAGATCGCAGACGGGTCGCTTGAGGTACATGACTACATGTCCGACGACAGCTGCCCGAGCCTGAGCTTCTAAGCGTGAGCACTGCAACACATACGGAGCGGCAGGAAACTGCCGCTCCGGCGATCGAGCTGAAAGGCATCTCCAAGGCCTTTGGTCCGGTACAGGCCAATAAAGACATCTCTATCCGCGTCATGCCCGGCACGATCCATGGGGTCATCGGGGAAAACGGCGCGGGCAAATCGACGCTGATGTCGATCCTTTACGGATTCTACAAAGCCGACAAAGGCGACATCTTTATCGCCGGTAAAAAGACCGACATCCCTGACAGCCAGGCCGCGATTGCCGCAGGCATCGGGATGGTGTTCCAGCACTTCAAACTGGTTGAAAATTTCACGGTCCTGGAAAACATCATTCTGGGTGCCGAAGACGGGCGGCTGTTGAAACCGTCGCTGGCCAAGGCGCGCAAATCGCTGATGAAGCTGGCCGATGACTACGGGCTCAAGGTCGATCCCGACGCGCTGGTGCAAGACATCGGCGTCGGCATGCAGCAACGGGTGGAAATCCTCAAGGCGCTGTATCGTCAGGCCGATATCCTCATTCTGGATGAGCCCACCGGCGTACTGACCCCAGCCGAGGCGGACCAGCTGTTCCGCATCCTCGGGCGTCTGCGCTCCGAGGGGAAGACGATCATCCTGATCACCCACAAGCTGCGCGAGATCATGGAGACGACGGACACCGTATCGGTCATGCGCCGCGGCGAGATGACCGCCACCGTCAAGACCGCCGAAACCTCGCCCGCCGAACTGGCGGAGCTGATGGTCGGCCGCAAGGTTCTGCTGCGTGTCGACAAGAAACCCGCGGCCCCCGGTCCGGTCATTCTGGATGTCGAAGGGCTGCGCGTCGTTGATGACAAGGGCGTCGAGCGTCTGCGCGGCATCGATCTGCAAGTCCGCGCGGGCGAAATCCTTGGCGTTGCGGGGGTGGCCGGCAATGGCCAGTCCGAACTGCTTGAGGTTCTGGGCGGATACCAGACCGGCAAGGGCAGCGTGCGCGTCAATGGCACGGCACTGGACCTGACCGGCAACAAATCCGACGGCCAATCCCGCCGCAACCACGGCATCGCCCACGTCCCCGAAGACCGCCAGCGCGAAGGTCTGATCATGGAGTATCAGGCGTGGGAAAACACCGCCTTCGGCTATCACAAAGACCCTGCCTACCGCAGCGGCATGTTGATGGACAACGCCGCGATCAAGGCCGACACCGTCGAAAAGATGGAACGTTTCGACGTGCGTCCGCCAAACCCCAAACTGGCGGCCAAGAACTTTTCCGGCGGGAACCAGCAAAAGATCGTTCTGGCGCGCGAGATCGAACGCAACCCCGACCTGCTGCTGATCGGCCAGCCGACCCGTGGTGTGGATATCGGCGCGATCGAATTCATCCACGAACAGATCGTCGCCCTGCGCGATCAGGGCAAGGCGATCCTGCTGGTCTCGGTCGAGCTGGAAGAGATTCTCGCACTCAGCGACCGGGTGGCTGTCATGTTCGACGGTCAGGTCATGGGCATCCGAGACGCCAGCCAGACCGATGAAAAGGAACTGGGCTTGCTGATGGCGGGCATCACCGATACCGATGCGCCCCATTCCATCGAAGAGATCGAAGACAATCTGGCCCATGCGGGCGGCGATCCGCATAAGGAAGTGTAACATGGACGTAATGCCAAAATGGGCCGAGGTCGTCCTCGTGCCTTTGATTTCGCTATTGCTGGCAGCGATCCTGTCGGCGTTGGTCATTCTGGGCATCGGGGAAGACCCCGTTGCTGCCGTCAAACTGATGGTGTCCGGCGCATTGGGCAGCACCTATGGCTGGGGCTATACGCTGTATTACGCCACGAACTTCATGTTCACAGGCCTTTGCGTTGCCATCGCCTTTCACGCGCGGCTGTTCAATATCGGTGGTGAAGGCCAGGCGATGCTGGGCGGTTTGGGCGTGGCGCTGGCCTGTCTGTATATCCCGTGGCCCCATTGGTCGCTGGCCCTGATCGGTGCGGCTGCGATGGCTGCCGTGTTCGGCGCCGCCTGGGCCGCGATCCCCGCGTTCCTGCAGGCCAAACGGGGTAGCCATATCGTGATCACCACGATCATGTTCAACTTTATCGCGGCGGCGGTGCTGAACTATATTCTGGTCAATATGCTGCGCCCCCAAGGCAGCATGGACCCCGCAACGGCGCGCTTTCCTGACGCGACCAAGCTGCCGACGCTGCATGATATCCTTGCCCCGCTGGGGATCGAGTTTTCCAAGGCAGCGCCCGCCAATATCTCGCTTCTGGTGGCGGTTGCGGCCTGTATCTTCCTGTGGGTGCTGATCTGGCGCACGCGGCTGGGGTATGAGATCCGCGCCTATGGCCATTCGGAATCGGCCGCGAAATACGCCGGTATCTCTCCGGTCAAGATCACGATGATCGCGATGATCATCTCGGGTGGTTTGGCGGGCATGATGGCGATCAACAACGTCATGGGCGAGGCTGAACGGCTGGTGCTGAACGCCACGGAAGGCGCGGGCTTTATCGGGATCGCTGTGGCGCTGATGGGGCGCAGCCATCCTCTGGGCGTTTTCCTTGCCGCGATCCTGTTCGGGTTCCTCTATCAGGGTGGTGCTGAACTGGCGCTCTGGACCTCGATCCCGCGCGAGCTGATCGTCGTCATTCAGGCGCTGGTGATCCTCTTTACCGGAGCGCTGGATAACATGGTGCGTATGCCGCTCGAGAAGATCTTTCTGGCGCTGCGCGCCGCACGGGCCCCCAAGCCCGAACGCAAACCGGTGGAGCCTGCTGAATAATGGATTATATCACGCTCATCCAACTGTTCGACAGCACCGTGCGCCTTGCCACACCGCTGCTACTGGCCTGCCTTGCCGGTCTGTTTTCCGAACGCGCCGGTATTTTCGACATCGGCCTTGATGGCAAGATGCTGGCGGCGGCGTTCTTTTCGGCGGCCGTGGCGTCGCTGACGGGGAACGTCTGGCTGGGGCTGCTGGCCGGCATCGCCGCGTCGATGGCGCTGAGCCTGCTGCACGGGCTTGCCTCCATCACCTTCCGCGGCAACCAGCTGATTTCCGGCGTCGCGATCAACTTTCTTGCCGCCGGTCTGACGGTGCTGATCGCGCAAGACTGGTTCCAGCAAGGCGGTCGCACGCCGTCGCTGATCGGCGGGGCGCGGTTCAATCCGATCACCCTGCCCTTTGCCGATGACATTGCCCAGACCCCGATCATCGGCCCGCTCTATGCCGAGCTGATCTCGGGTCATTCGATCCTTGTCTACCTCGCCTTCCTCGCGGTCCCTGCGACATGGTGGCTGCTGTATCGGACACGCTTTGGCCTGCGTCTGCGCGCTGTGGGCGAAAACCCCGCTGCGGTGGATACCGCAGGGGTTTCCGTTATCGGGCTGCGCTATGCTGCGGTGCTGATCTGTGGCGTGCTTTGCGGTATTGCCGGTGCCTACCTCAGCACGGCGCTGCAGGCCGGCTTCATCAAGGATATGTCCGCAGGCCGTGGCTATATCGCGCTGGCGGCACTGATCTTTGCCAAGTGGCGCCCGTGGTACGCGCTGTGGGCCACGCTGCTGTTCGGCCTGTTCGGCGCGCTGGAAACCCGCCCCGACGTGATCGAGGCATTGGTGAACTTCAAGGTTCAGGGCCAATTGCTGGCCGCCCTGCCCTATGTGATGACCGTGATCATCCTCGCGGGCTTTGTCGGCAAGGCGATCCCGCCCCGTGCCGGCGGCGAGCCCTACGTCAAAGAGCGTTAACGCTCCCCGCGCCGTCGCAAATTGCGGCGGCGCAGCATCCACGATTGATTTCAACCTTTGGATCGGTCTAACTGCTTCTATGCAAATTTACCTGCCCATTGCCGAGCTGTCGGTCAACGCGTTCCTCCTTTTGGGGTTGGGCGGTATCGTGGGCGTTCTATCCGGCATGTTCGGCGTCGGGGGCGGATTTCTGATCACGCCGCTGCTGTTCTTCATCGGCATCCCCCCTGCGGTGGCTGTGGCGACCGGCGCGAACCAGATCGTTGCCTCCTCCTTCTCGGCGCTGCTGGTGCATCTGAAACGCAAGACGGTGGATCTGCGCATGGGCAGCGTGCTGCTGGCGGGCGGGCTGGTCGGGGCCGCGGCGGGCGTCACCATCTTCAACTACCTCAAATCGCTGGGTCAGGTCGATCTGCTGGTCAACCTGTGCTATGTCGTTTTCCTTGGCATCATCGGTGGGCTGATGCTGATTGAATCGCTGAATGCGATGTACAAGACCCGCAGCGGCAAACGCCCCCCGCGCAAGAAACACACGTGGATCCAGAAGCTGCCGTTCAAGATGCGCTTTCGGGTCACGGGGCTTTATATCTCGGTCATCCCACCGCTGCTGGTCGGGGCGTTTGTTGGGCTTTTGGCCGCGATCATGGGCGTGGGCGGCGGCTTTATCATGGTGCCGGCGATGATCTATCTGCTGGGGATGCCGACCAAGGTGGTTGTCGGGACCTCACTGTTCCAGATCATCTTTGTGGCTGCGTTTACCACGATGCTGCACGCCACCACCAACTATACCGTCGACATCGTACTGGCCGTGCTGCTGCTGATCGGCGGGGTGATCGGCGCACAGTTCGGGACCAGCCTTGGCACCAAGCTCAAGGCGGAACAGCTGCGGATCCTGCTTGCACTTCTGGTGCTGGTCGTCTGCGGCAAGCTGGCGCTGGAACTGTTGCTGCAGCCGGCAGAGCTTTATTCCGTCGGGTTCACATCATGATCCGTCTGCGTGCCCTTTTGGTGGCGGCGCTGGCCTGCCTGTCTTTCTCCGCCACCGCGGATGAGGCGATTGTGCTGGGCCTGAACCAAAGCGAAGTCTCTATCTCCACCAATTTCAACGGGTCCGAGATCATCATCTTCGGGGCCGTCAAACGCGAGACCCCGATCCCCGAAGGCCCCGAGCTTGAGGTCGTGGTGACCGTGTCCGGCCCGTCGGCCCCCGTCACGGTGCGGCGCAAGGAAAAGACCTTTGGCATCTGGGTGAACACCGCCGCCGTAGAGGTAGACCGCGCCCCCAGCTTCTATGCCGTCGCCACCAGTGGCCCCTTGCAGGACGTGCTGAACCGCACCGAGGACCTGCGCTATAAAATCTCTGTCCCGCGGGCGATCCGGTCGGTCGGTGCGCCGATGAATATCGAGGATTCCGCCGCCTTCTCGGACGCACTGGTGCGCATCCGCAGCAAGGCGAACCAGTACCAACTGGACGAGGAAGGCGTGACCGTGGACGAACAGACCCTGTTCCGCGCGACGGTGCAGCTGCCCGCCTCCTTGATCGAAGGCGATTACAACACCCGCATTTTCCTGACCCGTGGCGGGTCCGTCGTGGCGCAATACGGGACGTTGATCGACGTTCGCAAGGTCGGGCTGGAACGCTGGCTTTTCAACCTGTCGCGCGAAAATGCGCTGGTCTACGGGCTGCTATCGCTGGCGATTGCCATCGCGGCGGGCTGGGGGGCCTCTAGCCTTTTTGCGGCGCTGCGCCGCTAGGCCGGATCATCTGTCTGGGCCTCAAGGCTCAGCGGGGCGGCAGGGGCCGCGCGCAGATCATCCACCCGCAGCATTCCGGACGGTTTTGACAGGCGGTTGCGCACGACCCAGATCAGCCGCTCTTGCGCGCGGGTGATCGCCACATAGGCTAGCCGCTTCCACAGCGGTTGCCCCGCCTCTGACCGGCCCATCCGCGCCGCTGCATAAAGGTCGGGCGCAAAGACCTGCACCGTGTCCCACTGGCTGCCCTGCGCCTTATGGATCGTCACCGCCGCCCCATGCAAAAACGTCGCCCCCATGCGCGCGGCAAAAGGGATGAAGGGTTCTTCCTCGTCCGGTTTTTCGATCTTCACGATCGACGCGGCAGAGATTTGCGGGTCTTCCGCGCCCATCACATGCAGGCGGCTAAAGCCCGGCTTGCGCCCTGCCCCCAGATAAACGACCTGCGCGCCCTTGATCAGGCCGCGCGCTTCAAGGTCGAGCCGTTTCTTGCGGTGTTTCAACGGCAGCTCGATCCCGTCGCAGATCAGCGGCTCCCCCTCCAGCAGCGCGTCTTCGGGCGCGCCATAGACCGACCGGAAAGCGTTGATCAGCCGGATGCGCGTGGCATTGCGCCAGACCAGCACAGGCGACCGCGCCATCAAGTCCACTTCTACCCGCTGGCCCCAGACGACACGGTCGTCCTTCTTTGACGCGTCTTCGACCATACGCTCGAACTGTTCAAAGCTCAGGTCAGGGTCGGCAAGCGCATGGGCCAAATCAAGGATCGGGTTGTCGGCCTGCTGCCGGTGAATTCGGCTAAGGTTCAGCACCCGTTCCTTGGGCAGCTTTTCAAACACCATCGTGCCCGACTGCCCCACCGGAGCCAACTGCGCCGGATCGCCAAACAGCAGCAACGTCGGGAAGATCTCTTTCAAGTCCTCGAACTGTTTGTCGTCCAGCATCGAACTTTCATCGACAAACCCGATATCCAGCGGTTCCTCGCGACGCTTCCATCCGGTGATGAAATCGCTCCCGCGCAGACCCGCAGCGGCCAAGGCACCGGGAATGGATTTGTTATTCTCGTAGAACGCGAAGGCGCGGTCCAGCGAGACTTCGTTCATCCCCTCGATCACCGGGCGTTCACCGCTGCCCGCCAGCCATTCCGCGATGCGTTCATATTCGGGGTCATAGACCGGCGTATAGAGAATGCGGTGGATCGTCGTCGCGGGCACGCCACGCAGCCGCAGGACCGATGCCGCCTTGTTGGTGGGGGCCAGAATGGCAAGGGTGCGCTTGTCTTTCTTCTTGCGCTCGTAATCGCCCGAAACGATGTCGACGCCGGCATTTTCCAGCGCCTTGTACAGTTCTGCCAGCAGCAGGGTTTTGCCCGACCCCGCCTTGCCGGTCACCGCCAGCACTTGGTCCGCCCCGCCCGCAGGGGGCATCAGCAGATTGTCATCCAGATCGATGCCCGCATGGCGCAACATCTCGGTCACGCTGTCAAAGGCAGCCGCCTGATCGGCGGAATAGGTAAGGGCAGGTACTGTCATGGCGCGACCCTAATTCAGCGCGGCACCGGGGGCCAGATGGCATCGCCGCTATTCGCGCAATCAGCCCGTGCCAAACCGCCGCGTGATGCCAAATACGACAACACCCGCGCACCGATGGATTGGTGCGCGGGTGTCTGGTCAGCCGGTTGTCAGCGCCCCCTGAACAGGGGCCACCGACTTATTTTTTCGCGTCCAGCGCGTCTTCGAGCGTGCGCAGGCCGGTCTTGGGCGATTGCACCAGTACCGACATGTTGCCCGGCTTATGCTCGTTCGCCATCATCTTCATATGCGCGTCGGGCAGATCGGCCCAAGTGAACACTTCGGACATGCACGGATCAAGACGGCGCTCTACCATCAGTTTGTTGGCGGCGGACGCCTGCTTGAGGTGGGCAAAGTGGCTGCCCTGCAAACGCTTCTGGTGCATCCACATATAGCGCACGTCGAACGTCAGGTTGAAACCCGAAGTCCCCGCGCAGATCACGACCATGCCGCCCTTTTTGCAGACGAAGGTGGAAACAGGGAACGTCGCCTCGCCGGGGTGCTCAAACACCATGTCGACGTTCACGCCCTTGCCTGTAATCTCCCAAATCGCGGCACCGAACTTGCGCGCCTCTTTGAACCAAGCCGCATATTCGGGCGTGTTCACTGTGGGCATCTGGCCCCAGCAGTTGAAGTCCTTCCGGTTCAGAACGCCCTTGGCGCCCAGATCCATGACAAAGTCACGCTTGGATTCATCCGAGATCACACCAATCGCATTCGCGCCAGCGGTGTTGATCAGCTGGATCGCATAGGACCCCAGACCGCCCGAGGCGCCCCAGACCAGCACGTTCTGGCCCGGTTTCAGGTCATGAGGCTCGTGGCCGAACAGCATCCGGTAGGCCGTGGCCAGCGTCAGCGTGTAGCAAGCGGCCTCTTCCCATGTCAGGTGCTTGGGGCGTGGCATCAGCTGCTGCGCCTGCACATTGGTGAACTGGGCGAAGGATCCGTCGGGGGTCTCGTAGCCCCAGATACGCTGGCTGGGGGAATACATCGGATCGCCGCCGTTGCACTCTTCGTCGTCGCCGTCATCCTGGTTGCAATGGATCACGACTTCGTCGCCGACCTTCCAGCGTTTTACCTTGTCGCCGACCGCCCAGACGATGCCCGACGCGTCAGAGCCCGCAATGTGGAAGGGCTGCTTGTGGCCGTCGAAGGGGCTGATGGGTTTGCCCAAGGCAGCCCAGACACCGTTATAGTTCACACCCGCCGCCATCACGAGGACAAGCACCTCGTGACTGTCGAGCGTCGGCACGTCCACGACCTCTTCGAGCATCGCGGTATTGGGGTTCCCGTGGCGTTCCTTGCGGATGGTCCATGCGTACATCTGCTTTGGAACGTAGCCCATCGGCGGGATTTCCCCGATCTCGTAAAGGTCTTTTTCCGGTGCGTCGTATTGCGCGATATTCGTGTCCAAGGCCATGTCGGTCTCCACAGTCAGAATAGGTTTGTGCCGCAGTGCAGAATCGCGGCGTCTACTGGTGGAATATGATCCTTCGCGCAACAATGCAACACCATTTGACCTGTAATTGTAATTTTATGACTTTGCAGTCGCAGCAATTTCGGCAGCAGTTTTGCTTGTGTGACCTATCTGTCAAAGAAATGGGCGATAGAGTTGGCGTAGAACCGCAAGGCGGGGCGTTGCCCGTCGGCGGGGGCATAGCCACGATCGGACGCCGTGATCATCCCGCGCTGCACCAGATGATCGCGTGCTCTGGCGACATTGGCGGCGAAGTCCTGCGCCACAACCGTAGCCTCGTCAGAGGCCCGCGCGGCCATGCCTTGCATTTCCTGTTCCAGCGCGACGCCATCCAGCGGCTTTTCCGCCAGCAACAGCACCCGCGCCAGCAAGGGCACGAACAACAGTGGCATCTCGTGTTCGATCCGCCCCATCAGATCCTGCGCCAGCCCGTCCACATTCGGCGCGTCGCCATAGTCGCGCAAATGTACCGGCGTGCCGAACACGACCACCGCCTCGCCGAAGCGCAGGAATTTGCCGCGCAGACGCAGCCAGATCTTGCGAACAATGAATTTCAAAATTACCGAGATTTGCGCATCGAAGCGGCGCGTGCCTGCCGCGTCCGCAGCAATCAACACGCGGTCTTCCAGTACGCGGTCATAGTTGATCGCCACCGGTACAAAGACGACATCGCGGTCTTTCAACTCGGCCTCAAGCACATAGCCAAGCAGCCCCATCTTGGGCGGCATCAACTTGCCGTTCAGGCTCAGCCCGCCCTCGGGGAAGATCGCCTGGGTCACCCCGCCTTCGGTCGCCATCTGCACATAGCGGGCCAAGACCTTGCGATACAGCGCGCCGCGCGACTTGCGTCGGATGAAATACGCCCCCATCGACCGGATCAACCGGCTGAGCGGCCAGACACGCGCCCATTCCCCCACAGCATAGCTGAGCGCCGACGCCTCCCCCGCGAGGTAGGTCACCAGCACGTAGTCCATGTTGCTGCGGTGGTTCATCACAAAGATGACCGTGGCCTCTGACGGGATACCTTCGATCACCGCGTCGTTTTGCGATCCGGTGCGCACATCATACAGCGCATTCGCCAGAAACCGCGCCAGCCGGATGCCAAAGCTGAAATAGGCAAAGGCGCTAAAACTCGGGACGATCTCGCGGGCATAGCGGCGCGCCTGTTCGGAGGCGACGTTCTCGGGGATACCTTCGGCGCGCGCGTGATCCACAATCGCCTGACTGATCTGCGGGTCATAGATCAACCGCTGGATCATATCGTGCCGCCGCGCCAGCTTGAACGGTTCAATCGGGCGGGTCAGCCGCGTGTTCAGCTGCGCGACAGCTTTCTCCAGCCGTCTGCGAAAGAACCACCGGACCGAGGGCAACAGGAAATGGCTAAGCGCGGTCACAGCCGCGAACAGCAGGATCACCGCGAAAAGCCAGACGGGAAGTTCAATCGTTTGCGTCATCGCCCAACCCTTGCAGGACCCGCGCTGTCTGGGCAACATAAAACAGTCAACCACACATAGGGCACCCCTAGGCACGGCACACGCGACCGTAACGCAGCGGCTTTCGCCCATGCCGCAATGCAGCGAATTGACAGAGCCTGATTATTTCACGTATCAATCGACCAGCGCAAGAATATTACCCATTCGATTCACGAAAGGCCGCCCCATGTCGCAACCGCAAAAAGACCGCCCCTGGCTGATCCGCACCTACGCCGGACACTCCACCGCCGAGGCATCCAATGCGCTGTACCGCGCGAACCTTTTGAAAGGGCAAACCGGCCTGTCGGTCGCCTTCGACCTGCCCACCCAGACCGGATATGACAGCGATCACATCCTGTCGCGCGGCGAAGTCGGCAAAGTGGGCGTGCCCGTGGCGCATCTGGGCGATATGCGCAGCCTGTTCAAGGATATCCCGCTTGAGCAGATGAACACCTCGATGACGATCAACGCCACCGCGCCGTGGCTGCTGGCGCTGTATATTGCTGTGGCCGAGGAACAGGGCGCGGATGTGTCCAAGCTGCAAGGCACCGTGCAGAACGACCTGATCAAGGAATACCTGTCGCGTGGCACCTATATCTGCCCGCCTGCCCCGTCTCTCAAGATGATCGCGGATGTGGCCGAGTATTGCTATACCAACGTGCCCAAGTGGAACCCGATGAACGTCTGTTCCTACCACCTGCAAGAGGCCGGTGCCACGCCCGAGCAAGAGCTGGCCTTTGCCCTTGCCACCGCCACCGCCGTACTGGACGCCTTGCGCCCCCGCGTCCCCGAAGAGGACTTCCCCATGCTGGTGGGGCGGATCTCTTTCTTTGTGAACGCGGGCATCCGCTTTGTCACCGAGATGTGCAAGATGCGCGCCTTTGGCGACCTTTGGGACGAAATCTGCCGCGACCGCTATGGCGTTGAAGACCCGAAATATCGCCGCTTCCGCTATGGGGTGCAGGTGAACTCGCTCGGGCTGACCGAACAGCAGCCCGAAAATAACGTCTACCGCATCCTGATCGAGATGCTGGCGGTGACCCTGTCAAAGAACGCCCGCGCCCGCGCCGTGCAGCTGCCCGCGTGGAACGAAGCGCTTGGCCTGCCGCGCCCGTGGGACCAGCAATGGTCGATGCGGATGCAGCAGATCATGGCCTACGAGACCGACCTGCTGGAGTTTGACGACCTGTTCGATGGCAACCCCGCCGTGGACCGCAAGGTCGAAGCGCTGAAAGAGGGCGCACGGGCCGAGCTGGCGAACCTTGACGATATGGGCGGCGCGATTTCGGCGATTGACTATATGAAGTCGCGTCTGGTCGAAAGCAACGCGGACCGTCTGGGTCGGATCGAGGCCGGCGAGACCATCGTCGTGGGCGTGAATAAATGGCAACAGGGCGAACCCTCGCCGCTGATGACGGGCGATGGCGGCATCATGGTCGTGGACCCCGCGGTCGAGGCCGACCAGATCAACCGTCTGAACGCATGGCGCGACAGCCGTGATCAGGCCGCCGTGGACAAGGCGCTGGCCGATCTGCGCGCCGCCGCTGCCGAAGGGCGCAATGTAATGGAGCCCTCTATCGCCGCCGCCAAGGCGGGGGTTACCACCGGCGAATGGGCCGAACAGATGCGCAGCGTGCACGGTGAATACCGTGGGCCAACAGGCGTTGCTTCTGGCCGGTCAAACAAGACCGAGGGGCTGGACGACCTGCGCGACGCCGTGGACGCCGTCAGCAGCCGCCTGGGCCGCCGGCTGAGTTTCCTTGTCGGGAAACCGGGGCTCGACGGCCATTCGAACGGCGCGGAACAGATCGCCGTCCGCGCCCGCGATTGCGGCATGGAAATTGCCTATGAGGGTATTCGCCTGACGCCGTCGGAAATTGTTTCCGCCGCCGCTGTAGGGGAACATCACGTTGTCGGGCTTTCGATTCTTTCGGGATCACATATTCCATTGGTCGAGGATTTAATGAAACAAATGCGCGCCGCCGGATTGGATCACATTCCCGTAATCGTGGGTGGTATTATTCCAGAAGAAGACGCCAAAAGATTGCGCGCTATGGGAGTCGCCCGCGTTTACACGCCGAAAGACTTTGAATTGAATACAATTATGGCAGACATCGTCACACTCGCCGATCCCGAAACTGTGGCCGCCGAATAAAAAGCGGCCAATTCAAAAACTCTTTGTTTGTTCATTCTTTTGGCGTAAAGCATTAATTGGCTTTTCGACAAAGGAATGAGCGAGAATGAGTATTGATCTAAGCACAATGTCCCACAAACAGCTGGAACAGCATTTGGAAGACGTGAAGATGGCGATTAAAAACGCATATGAACGCGACCGCGTAGAAGCCCGCAAAGCCGCTGAAAAAGCAGCCGCCGAATACGGGTTCTCGCTGGATGAAGTATCCGGCGGTGCGAAAAAGGGCAAAGCCGCGAAAGCTGCCGCGAAATACGCCAACCCAGAAGACCCCAGCCAGACATGGACCGGCAAGGGCCGCCAGCCCAACTGGTTCCGCGACCTGATCGCCAGCGGCACCGATCCGGAAACGTTGGAACTGTAAATCGGCCTGACCTGCGCACCGCGTGCGATTATTGCGTCCCCTCGGCGCATCCTCTTGGCTTTGGAAATATAAAGAGCATCCCATGACAATTCATATTGGCGCAAAACCCGGCGATATTGCCGAAACAGTCCTTATGCCCGGCGACCCGTATCGCGCGAAATGGGCTGCTGAAACATTCCTTAAAGATGCAAAACTTGTAAATGAAGTGCGCGGCATGCTGGGTTTCACCGGCACATGGAATGGCAACCGCGTCACTATTCAAGGCTCTGGCATGGGGATGCCCTCGCTGTCGATTTATGCCAATGAATTGATTTCCGAATACAACGCGCAAACCCTTATTCGGATTGGATCTTGTGGCGGGATGCAGCCGCAGGTTGGTATTCGCGATGTCATTATTGCCATGACCGCCACGACAATTACCTCGCCTTCTTCCGGTATCTTCCGCGAGATGAATTACGCCCCCTGCGCCGATTGGTCCCTGCTGCGTGCTGCCGTGGACGCGGCAGAGGCGAAAGGCACGAAAACCCATGTCGGCGGGATCTATTCTTCGGATGTCTTTTATGCCGAACGCCCCGATCTGGACGAGCAGATGACCCGCCACGGTATTCTGGGCGTCGAGATGGAAGCGGCAGAGCTTTATACCCTCGCCGCGCGTCACAAACGCCGTGCGCTGGCGGTGCTGACGGTCAGCGACCACCTGCAAACCGGCGAAGCGCTGCCCGCGGAAGAGCGCGAGAAATCCTTTGGCGATATGGTAGAAATCGCGCTACAGGCGGCTTTCCCCAACAGCTGATGCGCGATGATCCCCCGTCGGACGCTCCGCGGGGGATTTATATCCATTTGGAAGCACGGCCGGGCGCTATCCCGATCCCTTAGCCCCCGTGGCTGCGGTCGTAGCCGTTGGGAGGCGGGCTTTGCCACCCCTCAAGCGCGCCTTTGGCGGGGGCGAACACCTCTACCAGCAGCGGATAGCAGGCGGCAACGTCCGAGGAGTGTTTGGCGGAGCAATCCCCCCCCGGACAGGCGCTGAGCGCGCCAAGCAGGTCGATCTCGGCGAAAAACTCAAGGTAGTCGCCGGGGCGCACGGGGCTAGCCTTCATGAAATACT
The DNA here is from genome assembly GCF_054968505.1 of Sulfitobacter sp. G5_S2_6_S6. NCBI lineage: Bacteria > Pseudomonadati > Pseudomonadota > Alphaproteobacteria > Rhodobacterales > Roseobacteraceae > Sulfitobacter > Sulfitobacter sp. G5_S2_6_S6. The sequence continues at coordinate 356,648 of NZ_JBQKUI010000003.1, read as the reverse complement.
GGCCGGTGTCGCGGGTAAAGCCGGTGCACATAAAGACGTTCAGCACGTCATGCACGAAAGGCTCTGCCTCGGCGTAGGACATGCCCTGATGATCCGCCAAGGCCCGGATCAGGTTGGAGTGGCAGCAATGGTGGTATTGCCCGCCCGACAACAGTTGGTTGGTATAGGGATCACAGCGCGTGCCGATCACATCATGCACCGAGCCGCCGAAGGCATCCATGCCGTACCAGTCGAGCGTATCATGGGTCAGCGTCGCCATAGGGCGCAGCGTGGGAAAACTGCTCCACATGCGCTGTCCAGTGGTGATATGCGTGCCATGCAGCGCGCGGGTTTTGCCGGAGTAGAACCGCTCGGACAGATCATTTTGCGACCAGAGGTTCAGGTCACCGACCTGTGGCCCCTCGACCGAGGTGATCCGAAAGAAATGCCCCGCAGGCACGGTAAAGCAGCTTGCCTCCCGGGGGGCGACGGTGACCTCGTCCACTTTGGTCAGCGTTTCGCGCGCGCGCCCGTAAAGTGCCATGTCAGGCACGGGCAGCGTCTCGACGGGATAGCAGATCACGGGCGCAACAGCGCGGCGGGCGTCGGCATCATGGGGCGGTGTCATAGCGGAAACTCCTGACGGTTGGGTCCGATCCTGAGGCCATCGCGCACGGCGTCAGAGAGGCCGGCCGCCGACATTGGCCTTACAGTCGCGGGGGGCCGATTGGGTGGCGGTATAGGCCTCTGCTCCGCAGGCGACACAGTGGTAGAACTGCAGGCTGCCTTTGTCGCGGGTACTGTCCTTGCGCCAGCGGCATCCACGCACCCCCTTATCACGGTAGGCAAAATAGGCGACGATCGCAAAAGCGATGGCAAAGGCAATCAGGATCATAGGGAGCACATGTCACGCCCCCCGCGCCAATGGGCAGCGGGAGGCGCAGGTTGCGATGGGATCAAACGGTGCGTTCGACCATCATCTTCTTGATATTGGCGATGGCTGCGGCAGGGTTCAGGCCCTTGGGGCAGGTCTTGGCGCAGTTCATGATGGTGTGACAGCGGTACAGTTTGAACGGGTCTTCCAGATCGTCCAGACGTTCGCCTGTGGCTTCATCGCGGCTGTCGATGATCCAGCGGTAGGCATGCAGCAGCGCGGCTGGCCCGAGGTAGCGGTCGCCGTTCCACCAGTAGCTGGGGCAGGATGTCGAGCAGCAGGCGCACATGATGCACTCATAAAGCCCGTCAAGCTTGGCACGGTCGTCGATCGACTGTTTCCATTCTTTCGCGGGCTCTGCCGTCTTGGTTTCAAGCCACGGCTGGATGGAGGCGTGCTGCGCGTAGAAATGCGTGAGGTCGGGGATCAGATCCTTGACCACGGGCATATGTGGCAACGGATAGATCTTCACCGCGCCTTTCACCTCGTCCACGCCATAGGTACAGGCCAGCGTGTTGATCCCGTCGATGTTCATCGCGCAGGATCCGCAGATGCCTTCGCGGCAGGACCGGCGGAAGGTCAGGGTCGGGTCGATCTCGTTCTTGATCTTGATCAGCGCGTCCAGAATCATCGGGCCGCAGGTGTCCATATCGACGAAATACGTGTCGATGGCCGGGTTCTTTCCGTCATCCGGATTCCAGCGATAGATCTGGAACTGCCGCAGGTTCTTGGCACCTTCGGGTTTGGGCCATGTTTTACCGGTCGTCATCCGGGAGTTCTTGGGGAGCGTGAGTTGAACCATATCGCTTCTCCTGGTCTGTCGGGCAGTTGCCCAGTTCGTTACAATTCTGGCGCTTACGTCTTTCGGATGTAAAGCGCATTTCCCTCGGCGCGCAGGGTTTGACGGTACCCGGCGGCCAGTATCTCTGCACAAAGGTCGCCGTCCCACTGATCCGCATGGCGGACCTCTATCAAGATCGCATCCGGCAGCCAGCCGCCGGATTTGCCCTGCGCGAGGATGGGGTTCAGCACGACCTCCTCGGCCCCTTCGACATCGATCTTGAGGATCGTGCCGTCATGGTGCCGTGCGGCGTGTGTAAAGGCGGACAGGGGCCGTGTGGGCACCAGCACGCCGCCGTTCTGTTGCTTGCCCTCGATCGGGAGCAGCGATGCCTGACCGTAATTGTGCCCGCGGAAGTTCAGCATCGCCTCCCCCTCGCGGTCGGACAGCGCGCAGCCTTCGATACGGACACGATCGGTCAGATTGTTCAGCGCGATGTTCATGCCAAGCCGGCCAATCATCAGCGGGTTGGGTTCGAATGCCACCACGCGCGACCCGTCGCCTGCGGCCATCGCCAGCGGGATCGAATAGGCCCCGCAGTTGGCACCGATGTCAAAGACCAGCATGTTGCGGTCTTCCACCAGTTCGACCAAAGCCACCAGCGATTTGATCTCGGGCGGGTATTCGTTCAGCCAAAGGCAGGTTTCGGTGTAGTTATCGCGCGGGTCCACCACCATGCGGATGTCAGCGAACTCCACCTGTGTGGGGCCAAGCTGCGCCTTGATGCGGGTGCGTTCGCTGGTGTCCCCGTCACGGAATTGCGCGCGCAGATCGGCCATATGGCCTGCATCCTTGCCCTGCGTATCCGGCGTGACGTTCGGGTGACCCATTAGCCCAGCAACCCCGGGACGCTGCCAGCGGAACGCGACAGGCATTGCACGGTTTCGGGGCGTGACAGTACGGCGCGCACGGTGGCGACGGTGGTGTCATCCACGCCGATCACGGCGGATTTGGCGAAGACGCGCACCTGAGCCGCATCGGCATTGTCGACGATACAATCGGTGAAGGGCGTGATCAGCTGCTTGGGCACCTGCGGAAAGCGCGTGGCAAGGGTTTCGGTGATGACCCCCTTGGTGCCTTCGCGGGCGATGCTGTCGACCTGCTGCGTTGCTTGCGCACAAGCGGACGCGGCCAAAATCATGGTCATAGCGATAAACTGTTTCATGTCGCCTGCCCTCCGCCTGCAGGACGAGGGCATGGCCCCCGGTTTGGTCCCCTGCCCCCAAAAGCGGAGGCAGGGTTTCAGATCAATAGACCCGTGCTTTGGGTGCGATCTTTTTCATGTCGATCCCGCCTTCGGATTCCTCGGTCAGCGGATCAAGGTGCACACCACGGTAGCTGAGCGTTGCCGCGTTCCCGTCGAAATACGCGAGGCTGTGCTTGCGCCAGTTCTCGTCATCGCGATCAGGGTAATCTTCGTGGGCATGCGCCCCGCGGCTTTCCTTGCGGGCAGCAGCGGCGGTGATTGTGGCCACAGCGTTCGGCATCAGGTTGGTCAGCTCAAGCGTTTCCATCAGGTCAGAGTTCCAGACCAGCGATGTGTCGGTCACGTGCAGGTCAGCGATCTTGCCGGCGACCTCGTCCATCTTGACCTTGCCTTCGTTCAGCGTCTTGTCGGTACGGAAAACCGCAGCATCGGCCTGCATGGTTTTCTGCATCTCAAGCCGCAGCTCGGCGGTCGGGATCTGGCCCTTGGCATAGCGCAGGCTGTCGAAGCGTTCAAAGGCGGCATCGACCGATTTCTGGTTCGGCGTCGGCACGGGGGCCTCTGCGTCGACGACCTCTTTCGCGCGGATCGCGGCGGCACGGCCAAAGACCACAAGATCGATCAGAGAGTTCGAACCCAAGCGGTTCGCCCCGTGTACCGAGGCACAGCCCGCTTCGCCCACGGCCATCAGGCCCGGGGCCACGCGGTCCGGCGCGTCTTCGGTCGGTGCCAGCACTTCGCCCCAATAGTTGGTGGGGATGCCGCCCATGTTGTAGTGTACGGTCGGCAGAACCGGGATCGGTTCCTTGGTCAGGTCTACACCGGCAAAGATGCGCGCGGATTCAGAGATACCGGGCAGACGCAGGTCCAACGTTTCCTTGGGCAGGTGGTTCAGGTGCAGGTGGATGTGGTCCTTGTTCTCGCCCACACCGCGGCCTTCACGGATTTCCATCGTCATACAGCGCGAAACAACGTCACGGCTGGCAAGGTCTTTGTAGGTGGGGGCATACCGCTCCATAAAGCGTTCGCCTTCGGAGTTGGTCAGATACCCGCCTTCGCCACGCGCGCCTTCGGTGATCAGACAGCCCGCGCCATAGATTCCGGTGGGGTGGAATTGCACGAATTCCATATCCTGCAAAGGCAGGCCCGCACGCGCCGCCATACCGCCGCCGTCGCCGGTGCAGGTATGCGCCGATGTCGCCGAGAAATAGGCACGGCCATAGCCACCTGTCGCCAGAACAACCATCTTGGCGCTGAACAGGTGCATGGTGCCGTCGTCCAGCTTCCAGCACAGCACACCCTGACACACACCATCATCCGACATGATCAGATCAATGGCGAAATACTCGATGTAGAATTCCGCGTTATGCTTCAGCGACTGACCGTAAAGCGTGTGCAGGATAGCGTGGCCGGTCCGGTCGGCTGCGGCACAGGTCCGCTGCACGGGGGGGCCTTCGCCGAATTCGGTAGTGTGGCCGCCGAAGGGACGCTGGTAGATCTTGCCCGCTTCGGTCCGCGAGAAAGGCACACCGTAGTGTTCAAGCTCGTACACCGCTTTTGGGGCTTCGCGTGCGAGGTATTCCATCGCATCGGTGTCACCCAGCCAGTCAGAGCCCTTGACCGTGTCATACATATGCCACTGCCAGTTATCGGGGCCCATGTTGGACAGCGACGCCGCGATACCGCCCTGCGCCGCAACCGTGTGCGAACGGGTCGGGAAAACTTTGGTCACGCAGGCTGTTTTCAGCCCTTGCTCTGCCATGCCAAGTGTCGCACGCAGGCCAGCGCCGCCAGCCCCCACGACAACGACATCATATTCATGCGTTTCATATTCATATGCAGCCATGTCTCGGTCTCCGGTATAGCGTAGGCGTGTGTTAAAGCGCGATGCGGGCGATGGCGAAAACGCCAACCGCGGCCGCACCATAGCTGAGGCAGGTCATCAGGATGATCGCAACTTTCTGCGACAGCCCGTGGACGTAATCCTCGATCAGCACTTGGACACCGTCGTTAAAATGTTTGAAGCCAACGATCAGCGTCAGGGCGGCGACGATCGCGGGGAAAGGCCTGCTGTAGTAGGCGATGATCTCTTCGTAGGTGCCCCCAAGGGCGGACCCGAAGGTAAAGACGAAAAGCGGGATCAGGATCAGCAGCGCAACAGAGCTGACTTTCATCGCCCAGAAATGTGCGGTGCCCGATTTGGCCGAGCCCATGCCCATAGCGCGTTTGCGGTCTGTCAAATAAGCCATGTGTCTATCCCTCAGATGATCAGCGCGGTGATGATGGTCAATACGACTGAACCGATCAGCGCGGCCCAGCCCAGCTTTTCAGCCGTCGGGATATCCAGCGCATAGCCGTTGTCCCAGATCAGGTGCCGGATACCAGCCAGCGTGTGATACCACAGCCCCAGCAGCGACAGGAACATGACGAGATCACCGAACCAGCTGGTGATGAAACCGTTCGCGATATCGAAATACTCCGCCGACGTTGCCGCCGCGAGGAACCACCAGACGATCAGCAGCGCGGCAACCAGCATCGCGTTGCCGGTGATCCGCGTCAGGATCGACGTCATGGAGGTCAGTTGCGGGCGATAGATCGTCAGGTGGGGTGACAGCGGGCGATTGCCCCGGTTCACATCTGCCATGATGGATTCCTTTTCTCGTCAGGTTGCGGTCATAGATAACGGTATTTTTGGGACTGTCACGTCCAGAGGCGTGAATTTGAAGCGGTTTATTGGCGCAGTTGCCCAAACCCTTCGGTTAGCGCCGGACATTTCCGCAATTTGTGATCACTAATTTTCCAGCTGTGATCACAAGCACTAAAGCCAACCAAATTCATCGGGCTTTTCGGCAGCCGTTTGGGCGAAAACTCAGCCCCTAGCGTCCGTTTGCGCGCCGCATGATGCGTATGTCTTCAACTTGCGATGCGGCAGATTTGGCTACCTGCGAAGACTGATCTGAGCGGGGGGAGCAAGCGGCTTTGGCTTCATCCCGCGGGATCGTCCAATAGCAAAGTGCAGGCGCAGCGGGCGGGGTTTACCGTGATCTCGACCACGTCCGCCCGCTGCACCTTAGGGTATTACTTCAGCGATTCATCGATACCTTTGCACGCATCGACCAAGCCTTTAACGGCGCTCACAGAGTTGTCGAACATGGACTGTTCGTCCTTGTTCATCGCAATCTCGACCACACGTTCGACGCCACCAGCACCGATCACGGTGGGCACGCCGACATAGAAGCCGTCCAGACCATAGGCACCGTCAACATAGGCGGCGCATGGCAGAACGCGTTTTTGGTCTTTCAGATAGGCTTCGGCCATTTCGATTGCCGATGTCGCAGGCGCGTAGAACGCCGAACCGGTTTTCAGCAGGCCAACGATTTCGGCACCGCCATCACGGGTCCGTTGAACGATCGCGTCCAGCTTATCCTGTGTGGTCCAGCCCATTTTCACCAGATCAGGCAATGGGATACCCGCAACGGTGGAATAGCGCGTCAGCGGCACCATTGTATCGCCGTGGCCGCCCAGAACGAAGGCAGTGACGTCTTTCATGGAGACGTTGAATTCAGTCGCGAGGAAGTGACGGAAGCGTGCCGAATCAAGCACACCGGCCATGCCGCACACCTTGTGGTGGGGCAGGCCGGAGAATTCGCGCAGCGCCCAAACCATCGCGTCCAGCGGGTTGGTGATGCAGATAACGAATGCGTCTGGCGCGTGGGCAGCAATGCCTTCGCCAACGGATTTCATAACCTTCAGGTTAATTCCCAGCAGGTCATCACGGCTCATACCGGGCTTACGCGCAACACCGGCAGTCACGATGCAAACGTCTGCGCCAGCGATTTCAGAGTAGTCGTTCGCGCCGGTCATGGTCGCGTCGAATTTGGCGGATGGGCCCGATTCTGCGATATCGAGGGCCTTACCCTGCGGGATACCTTCGGCGATGTCGAACAGGACAACGTCGCCCAGTTCTTTGATTGCTGCGAGATGGGCAAGCGTGCCCCCGATTTGCCCTGCGCCGATAAGCGCGATCTTGGGTCTGGCCATGTGGTATACTCCGACAGGGTTACATTTCGCTTCGGGATACCGAAATGAAGCGCACCGTGCAAGTTGCGCTTGGTCCGGCATCACGTCACATCGCGCAGAGCCATAAAAAACGGGACCGTTCCTTTCGAAACGATCCCGTCTTGGTCAGCTTTTCAGCAAGCTATTGCCGAATTTGACTGAGCGTGAAGCTTAGCCTTGGTATTCGGGCTGTGCTTCAAGCGCTTCTTCGCTGCTGTCGATGTAGATGCGGAAGTCGTCGCCTTCAGCGTTCTTCATGATTTGCAGCTCGTCCCAAGTCACGGCAACAGGCTTTTCGCCAATGCCCAGGAAACCGCCGACGTTGATCACAACTTGGCCAACTTCGCCGTTGTCACCCATAACGAGGGCACCGATTTCACCGACGGTCTCGTCGTTGGCACCGTAAACATAGGACCCTTCAAGGTCTTCTGCTGTCAGCGCGGCAACTTCATCAGCTGTGGCGTTTGCATAGCCTTCACGCTCAACTGCTGGGGCTGTCAGCATGGGGCGTTCCATCTCTTGCTCAAGTTCGTTTGCCCCGTCGGCCATTTCGGTGGTCGCTTCATCAACGGCCTGCTCTGTTTCAGCGGCTGCTTCTTCGGCTTCCATTTCAGCTTCGTTTGCCAGTGCTTCGGCATCCGCTTCCATTTCGGTCTCTGTGTCGACCTCAGTTTCGGCGTTCATGTCGGTCGCTGCCATGTCTGTGTCAGCCTTCATGTCGGCGTCGGCGTCCATGTTCGCTTCGGTTTCCATGTCAGCTTCGGTTTCCATGTCAGCTTCGTCGTCCATACGTTCGAACGCTGGGGCTTTTTCAAGCATCTCTTTGCTTGTGTTCACCACGAGGAAACGGTCGTCGCTGTCACCTTCTTCGGTCACGATGCGAATCTCGTCCATGTTCACGCTTACGTCACGCTCACCCATGCCGAGGAAGCCGCCAATGCCGAGGATAACGGCCTTAACGTTGCCTTCCGAATCCAGCAGGACGTCATTGATCTCGCCGATGTCGTCCCATTCCTTTTCGCCGTCAGCGGCGATGGTGGAGTTTGCTTCAACTTCTGTCTCGGAATTGTAGATACGCATGCCGATCAGGTCGGACGCGAAGAAGTCAGTTTCTTGCGCTGTCACGGTACCAAAACCAGCTGCATGTGCATCTGCAAATGCGGGACCAGTCAAGCTCAGGATGATTGCGGTTGTGCCAAGAATACGTTTCATTGTTGATACTCCTTTAGAAGTTCCGGGTGATAATCACTCGGTTGTGATATCAACGATGATGTGGCGATTGCGTTCCGGCGATCCGCATCTTTTTTCGCCGCTTTTATAATCTATGACATATCAAACGGGGCCCGCCTCCTTAGTTTGTTGAGCCTGCGGCGGGTGCGAAATTTTCGCGGAAATCTTGTGGCATCCGTCACAACCTCCGGTTCGCGTCCCCGCCGCGACATCCTGCGTCAGCGCCACCACCGCCGCCGCGGCAGTTGCCAGCCCGATCAGGTTAAACAGTTTTACCATTCTACACCTCTTACACTTACACTTGCACAAAGACGCCTTTCCTTCTGGCAGCAAAACCTGAAGGCCGCGTTAAAGCCGCAAATTATCTGACGCTGCGCTGCGGCGCGTTTGCGCTTGAAGTTTTCGTCTAAAAATGCAGACCTGCACGCAACATTATTTCTTGGAGAGTCGCAAATGTCGAAAATCACCCGCCCCCTGCGTTCCGTTCTGTATATCCCCGGCTCCAAGGACCGCGCGTTAGACAAAGCCCGCGGGCTGCCAGCCGATGCGATTATCTTTGACCTCGAAGACGCCGTGATCCCGGAAGAAAAAACCGCTGCACGTGAAACACTCGCCACCGCGCTGAAGGATGGCGGCTATGGCAGCCGGTATAAGGTGATCCGCATCAACGGGCTGGACACCGAATGGGGTGCCGACGATGCCCGCGCCGCGGCGAAGATGGACTGCGACGCCATTTTGCTGCCCAAAGTCGGCAACCCCGCCGATCTGGACGCTTTGGCCGAAATCACGGGCGACATCCCGCTTTGGGCGATGATGGAAACGCCGGGTGCGATGCTGAATGCCGCCGCGATTGGCGCGCATCCCAAGCTGCAATGTATGGTGATGGGCACCAACGACCTGAACAAAGACCTGCAAACCCGCGTGCGCGCCGACCGCCTACCCCTCATGACCGGGCTTGGCCTCTGCGTACTGGCAGCCAAGGCCAACGGCATCGCGATTGTCGATGGCGTTTACAATGCGTTCAAGGACGACGAAGGCCACCGCGTTGAATGTGATCAGGGCCGCGACATGGGCTTTGACGGCAAGACCTTGATCCACCCCGCGCAGCTGGACGTCGCGAACGAGGCATTCTCCCCCTCCGAGGCCGAAGCCGACCTGGCCCGCCGCCAGATCGAGGCGTTTGACGAAATGCAGGCGACAGGTCAGGGTGTGGCCGTTGTGGACGGGCGCATCGTTGAAAACCTGCATGTCGCCACCGCACGCGAAACATTGGCAAAGCTGGACGCGATCGCGGCCCTGCAAACGGAGTAAACCTGATGATGGCACTTTTGATCCTTGGTCTGATCTTATGGGTCGGTGCCCATTATTTCCGTCGTTTCATGCCGGACCAGCGCGCAGCTATGGGCCGACAGGGCAAAGGCATCATCGCCGTCGCCATCGTGGCGGCGCTGGTCATGATCATCATCGGATACCGCGGGGACGCGTTTGTCCCCATCTGGACGCCCCCGCCCTTCCTGACGCATCTAAACAACCTGCTGATGGTGCTGGCATTCTGGGTCTACGGGTCCAGTGCGGCCAAAGGGGCCAAGGCCTGGCCCGCCTATAAAACCCGCCACCCGCAGCTGATGGCTGTCAAAATCTGGGCGGTCGCGCATTTGCTGGTGAACGGGGATCTCGCCTCTATCCTGCTGTTTGGCACTATGCTGGCATGGGCGGTCGGTTCCGTGATCCTGATCAACCGCGCCGAACCCAGCTGGACACCCCCTACCCCAGCGGGCAAGGCCACCTATATCCGCCTGGCGGTGATCACGCTGGTGATGCTGGTCGTTGTGACCGCGATCCATACCCTGCTTGGCGTCTCTCCCTTTTCCTGAGTTACTGAAAGAACCCCCATGAAACTCTATCGTTTCCTGTCCGAAGAGGACACTTCCGCCTTTTGCCACAAGGTCACCGACGCGCTGAACAAAGGGTGGGAGCTTTACGGCACGCCCACGCAGACATGGGATGCCAAGGCAAATGTCATGCGTTGCGGTCAGGCCGTGACCAAGGAAGTCGAAGGCACCTATACGCCCGACACCAAACTGGGGGCGCATTGATGGCACAGGCAAAGACCAATAAGGGCCGTTTCTTTGAAGACTATAAAGTAGGCGAGACGTTGCATCATGCTGTGCCCCGCACGGTCAAGGATGGCGAACGCGCGCTGTACCACGCACTTTATCCCGCACGTCATGCGCTTTATTCCTCTGACCAGTTTGCGCAAAGCTGCGGCCTGCCTGCCAGCCCGTTGGACGATATGATCACCTTTCACATCGTGTTCGGGAAAACCGTGCCGGATGTATCGCTGAACGCGGTCGCCAACCTTGGCTATGCACAGGGGCGCTGGCTGGCACCGGTCTGGCCAGGTGACACGCTGCGATCTGAATCCGAGGTGATCGGCCTCAAGCAGAACTCTAACGGGAAAACCGGGGTCGTCTATGTACGCACCACCGGCTTCAACCAGAACGACACCAAGGTGCTGGAGTATGTCCGCTGGGTGATGGTGCGCAAACGTGATGTCGATGCCTCCGCCCCCGAAACGGTCGTGCCCGATCTACCCAAGGCGCTGACGGTTGACGATCTGTCGATTCCCGAAACGCTCGACTTCAGCAATTACGACTTTACCCTCGCGGGCGAGGCGCATCGCTGGGGCGATTATACCGTGGGCGAGATGATCGACCACGTGGATGGCGTCACCGTCGAAGAGGCGGAGCATATGATGGCCACCCGCCTGTGGCAGAACACGGCGAAAGTGCACTTTGACACCTCCGCCCGCCCCGACGGGTCGCGGCTGATCTATGGCGGTCATGTGATCTCTATGGCGCGGGCGCTGTCGTTCAACGGGCTGGCCAATGCGCAGATGATCGTGGGGCTGAACGGCGGGGCGCATGCGAACCCCTGCCTGTCCGGCGACACAATCCGCGCCTGGACCGAGGTTTTGGACAAAGCCGATACCGACAAACCCGGCGTCGGCGCATTGCGCTTGCGCTTGGTCGCCACCAAAGGCGGAGAGCCGTTCAAGCTGAAGGGTGAAGACGGCAAATACCTGCCCGATGTCCTGCTCGACCTCGATTACTGGGCACTGATTCCCAAGTAAGACGCCCCCTTGACGACGGCCGACCGGTCGCAAAACAAACAACTATATGTCGCGTTCGGCCCTTAAAACGTGGGGTTTCCGAGCGCGACAGCCGCTGCGTCGGCAACATTCCGCAGATTTTCCACCGTTAGCGCTATTTTGTGATCACACGCGAAATTCGTGTGATCACAAATGTCGCTTTTATCTGGAAAACCCTGTATTTCTCCGAAAAACTGTTTACCGAGTATCAAGACTCAATCGTATACCGCGATTAGACTGGAACAAAGACGGGACCGTTTTTTATGAACATCCACGAATATCAGGCAAAAGCCCTTTTGCGTAGCTACGGCGCGCCAGTATCCGACGGCCGGGTCGTGCTGAAAGCTGAAGAAGCGAAAACAGCCGCAGGCGAGATGGACGGACCTCTTTGGGTCGTCAAGGCACAGATCCACGCAGGTGGCCGCGGCAAGGGGTCTTTCAAAGAAGCCGACGCTGGCGACAAAGGCGGTGTACGCCTGACCAAATCGGTTGAAGAAGCCGCCGAGGAAGCCAAGAAAATGCTGGGCCGCACCCTGGTCACGCATCAGACCGGGTCCGCGGGCAAACAGGTCAACCGGATCTACATCGAAGACGGTTCGGGCATCGAAACCGAATTGTACCTCGCGCTGCTGGTGGATCGCCAGACCTCGCGCATCGGGTTCGTCTGCTCCACCGAGGGCGGCATGGACATCGAAGAAGTGGCCGAGTCCACCCCCGAGAAAATCATCAGCTTCTCTGTTGACCCCGCCGCGGGCTTCCAGCCCTACCACGGCCGCCGCGTTGCTTTCGCCCTGGGGCTGGAAGGCAAGCAGGTCAAACAATGTGTGACCCTGATGGGCCAGCTGTTCAAAGCCTTCGTCGAAAAAGACATGGAAATGCTGGAAATCAACCCGCTGATCGTCACCGACGCCGGCGACCTGAAAGTGCTGGACGCCAAAGTCAGCTTTGACGGCAACGCAATGTACCGCCACGGCGATATTGCCGATCTGCGCGACACCACCGAAGAAGACCCCAAAGAGCTCGAGGCGTCCAAGTACGACCTGAACTACATCGCTCTGGACGGTGAAATCGGCTGCATGGTGAACGGTGCCGGTCTGGCGATGGCCACAATGGACATCATCAAGCTTTACGGTGCCGAGCCTGCGAACTTCCTTGATGTTGGTGGTGGTGCCACCAAAGAGAAAGTAACCGAAGCGTTCAAGATCATCACCTCCGACCCGCAGGTCAAAGGTATTCTGGTCAACATCTTCGGCGGCATCATGCGCTGTGACGTCATCGCCGAAGGCGTGGTCGCAGCCGTGAAGGAAGTCGGCCTGCAGGTTCCGCTGGTTGTCCGTCTGGAAGGCACAAACGTTGAAGAAGGCAAAGCCATCATCAACAACTCCGGCCTGGACGTGATCGCTGCGGACGACCTGAAAGATGGCGCGCAAAAGATCGTGAAAGCGGTCAAAGGCTAAAACTGGCTGGAAAGCTTGGATGATGCATCGTCTCGCCTTTTGTTTTTCCATTGCCGCGCTGGCTGTCCCTTTCGGGGCGGCCAGTAACGCTATGGCACAGACAACGCGCGCGGCGGACATCGCCCAGGCCTTTGCAGACCATTGTTTCAGCCCGCGTCTGACCGCACGGACAGCGCAGGCACAGCTTGGCAGCACCGGGGCACGGGTCGATTTCTATGATCTGCGTCCCTTTACCTCGGCACCACAGTCTCCGGTGATTGGCGCGGCAGCAACGGCGGGCACAGACCGTCGCTGCGAAGTGTCCTTTGACGGGGCGGCACCGCAGGTTGCGCAACAGGGGATCGCCACCGGATTGGCACAGGAAAACCTGACCGATCTGGTAGATGTCCCCGCGGGGTTTCCCGTCACGACGGGGGCCACCTATCGCGCCGCCGTCATGCTGAACCCCAACCGCATGGCTGTGGTACAATCGGGGGTACGCGACGGGGCGCAGGGAGTTGAAACCTTTGCCCGCGTCGAACGCCTGATCCCGCTGAACGAGGCAAGCCAATGACCGCGTCCGCGCAAAACACCGTCACCGGTGGCAAGGCCATCGTCTTTGGGATGACCGTTCTGGTCTTCGCAATGATGGCTGTCGTCGCACAGCTGCCCATGCCGATGCAGGATTCCCTGCTGGCCGAAGGCGGCCCGTTCGAGACACTGTCGGTCGTTGGCTATGGCCTATGCATCTTGCTGATGTTCGTGCTGTGGCCCGCGGCTTCGGCGGCGCGTCGGTGGTACTTTGCGGTGTTCATGGCCCTGTTCGCGGCCCGCGAACTGGACCTTGATAAAAAGCCGTTCACCGAAGGCCTGCTGAAAGCGCGGCAATTTTCCAGCGATGGCGTCAGCCTGATGGAAAAGGGCGTTGCCGGCGTCATCCTGCTGGCGATCATCACAACCGGTTTGATCCTGTTGCGCCGCGAGACATGGGGCTTCATCCGTGGGGTCGCCAAAGGCGCGGCACCGCAGCTTGCTGTGTTGATCGGGCTGTTGTTCATCGTCGTCTACAAGCTGACCGACGGGCTGGCGCGCAAGCTGGAACCCTTTGGCATCACGCTAGGCCAGGATCAGATCGATCTGGCCTACGTCATCGAGGAAGTCGGCGAACTGGGCATCCCGCTGATGTTCGCTGTTGCAATCTATCTGACATACCGACTGCCGCGCCTTGCGGCGGCGGCACCTTCCACCGCGCCCTGAGACCGGCGCCACCTGAATTGAACTTGAGAAGAAAGCACATAACATGGCCGTACTCGTAAACGAAAACACCAAAGTGATCTGCCAGGGCCTCACCGGCTCGCAGGGCACGTTCCACACCGAACAGGCCATCGCCTATGGCACCAAAATGGTCGGCGGTGTGACCCCCGGCAAAGGCGGCCAGACGCACCTTGACCTGCCCGTGTTCAACTCTGTCCACGAAGCCCGTCACGTCACCGAAGCCAACGCCACGGTCATCTACGTGCCGCCCCCCTTCGCCGCGGATTCCATCCTCGAGGCGATCGACGCCGAGATGGAGCTGATCATCTGCATCACCGAAGGCATCCCGGTTCTGGACATGATGCGCGTCAAGCGCGCGCTCGAAGGGTCCAAATCCCGCTTGATCGGGCCAAACTGCCCCGGCGTGATCACGCCTGACGCCTGCAAAATCGGCATCATGCCCGGCCACATCCACAAGCGCGGCACCTGCGGGGTTGTCTCGCGCTCGGGCACGCTTACGTACGAAGCTGTGAAACAGACATCCGATCTTGGCCTCGGCCAATCCTCTGCGGTTGGTATCGGCGGCGACCCCATCAAAGGGTCCGAGCATATCGATATCCTCGAGATGTTCCTGGCCGATCCAGAAACACAGTCGATCATCATGATTGGTGAAATCGGCGGTTCTGCCGAAGAGGAAGCGGCACAATTCCTGGCCGACGAGAAGAAAAAAGGCCGTTGGAAGCCCACAGCCGGTTTCATCGCGGGCCGCACAGCCCCTCCCGGCCGTCGTATGGGCCACGCCGGTGCGATCGTCGCAGGCGGCAAAGGTGACGCGGAATCCAAGATCGCAGCTATGAAAGAAGCAGGCATCGTTGTTGCGGATAGCCCCGCAACGCTGGGTGAAGCTGTTCAAGAAGCTATCAACAAAGGCTAACGCCAGATGGTGGGGCCTGACTTTGCAGGCCCCGCCGCTCTTACTTAAACGTCGCGCTCTCATCAGAGGTATCGCCATGACAGACCAACCCAAAAACGACCAGTTCCACGATACCTCCTTTCTCGAGGGGCAGAACGGCGAATACCTAGAGGCAATGTATGCCCGCTATGCCAGCGATCCCAATGCGGTTGATGGCGCATGGCAGGCGTTCTTCGAAGCGATGGACGATGACCACGCCGATGTTCAGGCGGAGGCCGCAGGCCCATCCTGGGCGCGCAGTGATTGGCCCCCCGTCCCGCAGGACGATCTGACCTCTGCATTGACCGGCCAGTGGCCCGTCCCGACCGAAGCGAAAGCCGCCGGTCAGAAGATTACCGAAAAAGCCTCCTCCAAGGGGATCGAACTGTCTGACGCGCAGGTGCAACGTGCCGTGCTCGACAGTATCCGCGCGTTGATGCTGATCCGCGCCTACCGTATCCGTGGTCACCTTGCCGCCGATCTTGACCCGCTTGGCATGCGCGACAGCGACACCCATCCTGAACTGGACCCGGCCGCCTATGGCTTCGGGCCCAAGGACATGGATCGCCCGATCTTTATCGACAATGTGCTTGGCCTTGAGATCGCGACGATGAAACAGATCGTCGATATCGTCAAAAGCACCTACTGCGGCACCTTCGCGCTGCAATACATGCACATCTCTGATCCCGAACAGGCCGCGTGGCTGAAAGAGCGGATCGAGGGCTACGGCAAGGAAATCCAGTTCACCCGCAATGGCCGCAAAGCCATCCTGAACAAGCTGGTAGAGGCCGAAGGCTTCGAGAAATTCCTGCACGTCAAATACATGGGCACCAAGCGGTTCGGCCTTGATGGCGGCGAAAGCCTGATCCCCGCGATGGAGCAGATCATCAAGCGCGGCGGTCAGCTGGGCATTCAGGACATCGTGATCGGCATGCCGCACCGTGGCCGTCTGTCGGTGCTGGCAAACGTCATGCAGAAACCCTACCGCGCGATCTTCAACGAGTTTCAGGGCGGCAGCTTTAAACCCGATGACGTCGACGGCTCCGGCGATGTGAAATACCACCTCGGCGCGTCCTCCGACCGTGAATTCGACGGCAACACCGTCCACCTGTCGCTGACCGCCAACCCGTCCCACCTTGAAGCGGTGAACCCCGTTGTTCTGGGCAAGGTCCGCGCCAAGCAGGACCAGCTGAACGACAAGGAGCGCACCTCCGTGATGCCGATCCTGCTGCACGGGGATGCGGCTTTCGCCGGTCAGGGTGTCGTGGCCGAATGCTTCGCCCTCTCGGGCCTGCGCGGGCACCGTACCGGCGGGACCATGCATATCGTGGTGAACAACCAGATCGGTTTCACCACAGCGCCGCACTTCAGCCGCTCCAGCCCCTATCCGACCGATAACGCGCTGGTCGTCGAGGCTCCGATCTTCCACGTCAACGGCGACGACCCCGAAGCGGTCGTGCACGCGGCCCGCGTGGCGACGGAATTCCGTCAGAAGTTCAAGAAAGACGTGGTCATCGACCTGATCTGCTACCGCCGCTTTGGTCACAACGAAGGCGACGAGCCGATGTTCACCAATCCGGTGATGTACAAGAAGATCAAAAAGCAAAAGACCACGCTGACGCTCTATACCGAGCGGCTGGTGAAAGACGGCCTGATCCCCGAGGGCGAGATCGAGGATATGAAAGCCGCCTTCCAGGAGAAGATGAACACCGAATTCGAGGCCGGCAAGGAATACCGCCCCAACAAGGCCGATTGGCTGGATGGCAAGTGGTCGCACCTCGATAAGGCCAAGGAAAAGAAATACCAGCGTGGCAAGACAGCCATCGCCGCCGAAACCATGGCGGATGTGGGCAAGGCGCTGACCGCCGCACCCGACGGCTTTCCGCTGCATAAAACCGTGGCGCGCCTGCTGGACGCCAAGGCCGAGATGTTCAAATCCGGCGAAGGCTTCGACTGGGCCACAGCCGAGGCGCTGGCCTTTGGCTCGCTCTTGACCGAAGGGTACAAGGTCCGCCTGTCCGGTCAGGACTCCGCCCGCGGCACCTTCTCGCAGCGTCATTCGGCCCTGATCAATCAGGAAAACGAAGACCGCTACTACCCGCTGAACCACATCCGCGAAGGTCAAGCAGAATACGAAGTCATCGACTCCATGCTGTCGGAATACGCGGTTCTGGGCTTTGAATACGGCTACTCGCTGGCGGAACCCAACGCGCTGACCCTGTGGGAAGCGCAGTTCGGCGACTTTGCCAACGGCGCGCAGATCATGTTCGACCAGTTCATTTCCTCGGGCGAAAGCAAATGGCTGCGCATGTCCGGCCTCGTCTGCCTGATGCCCCATGGCTATGAAGGGCAAGGGCCCGAACACTCCTCCGCGCGTCTGGAACGCTTCCTGACCATGTGCGGCGGCGACAACTGGATCGTTGCGAACTGCACCACGCCCGCGAACTACTTCCACCTGCTGCGCCGCCAGCTGCACCGCAGCTACCGCAAGCCGCTGATGCTGATGACGCCGAAATCCCTGCTGCGCCACAAGCTGGCCGTCAGCAAGGCCGAGGAATTCACCACCGGCTCCTCTTTCCACCGCGTCCTCTGGGACGATGCGGAACAGGGCAACTCGGACACCACATTGGCGGCGGACGACAAGATCAAGCGCGTCGTCATGTGTTCGGGCAAGGTCTACTATGACCTGCTGGAAGAACGCGACGCCCGTGGCATCGACGACATCTACCTGCTGCGTTTCGAACAATTCTACCCGTTCCCCGCGCAATCCGCTGTGAAAGAGCTGGAACGCTTCAAGAATGCGGAAATGGTATGGTGTCAGGAAGAGCCCAAGAACCAAGGGGCATGGTCCTTCATTGAACCCAATATCGAATGGGTTCTGGGCCGTATCGACGCCACCCACACCCGTCCGACCTATGTCGGTCGCGCCACCTCGGCCTCGCCTGCGACCGGCCTTGCCTCCCAACACAAAGCACAACAAGCAGCCCTCGTTGACGAAGCGCTGACCATCGAAGGAAAATAACCATGACAAGCGAAGTACGCGTCCCTACCTTGGGTGAATCCGTAACCGAAGCGACCGTGGCAACATGGTTCAAAAAGCCCGGCGATAGCGTCGCAGTCGACGAAATGCTCTGCGAGCTGGAAACCGATAAGGTCACCGTCGAAGTGCCCTCCCCCGTGGCGGGCACTCTGGCCGACATCGTCGCCGCCGAAGGCGAAACCGTCGGCGTTGACGCGCTGCTGGCCAATATCTCCGAAGGGGATGCGGCCCCGGCGAAATCCGAAGCCCCCAAGGCGGTCGATGCCGGTGCAGAAGACGTGAAACCCCGCGACGCTGCCGACGATGTCGACGTCATGGTCCCCACCTTGGGCGAATCCGTGTCCGAGGCGACCGTCAGCACGTGGTTCAAGACCGTCGGTGACCACGTCGAAGCAGATGAAATGCTGTGCGAGCTGGAAACCGACAAGGTCAGCGTCGAAGTGCCCGCGCCGACATCGGGAACGCTGACCCAGATCATCGCCGAAGAAGGCAGCACGGTCGAGGCCAACGGCAAGCTCGCCGTGATCAGCCAGGGCGAAGGCGGCAGCGCAAGCAAACCCGCCGATGATACGACCGAACCTAAAGCGGGCGGTCAGGTCCCTGCCCCCGGCAACGCGCCCTCGGGCGATGTCGAAGACGCGCCTTCCGCCAAGAAAGCCATGGCCGAAGCCGGCATCAGCCGCGATCAGGTCACCGGCACAGGCCGGGACGGACGCGTGATGAAGGAAGACGTGGCCAAGGCCGTTGCCGCTGGCAAGAACGCGGCAAAGCCTGCCGCCGCTGCGCCACGCGCCCCATCGGCCCCCCAGGACGCCGCCCGCGAGGAACGCGTCAAGATGACCCGTCTGCGCCAGACCATCGCGAAACGTCTGAAAGACAGCCAGAACACCGCTGCCATGCTGACGACCTATAACGAGGTCGACATGACAGAGATCATGGCCCTGCGGAACGAATACAAAGACCTGTTCCTGAAAAAGCACGGCGTCAAACTCGGCTTCATGTCCTTCTTCACCAAGGCCTGTATCCACGCCCTGAACGAAGTACCCGAAGTGAATGCCGAAATCGACGGCACCGATGTGGTCTACAAGAACTACGTCAACATGGGCATCGCGGCCGGCACACCCACCGGCCTGGTCGTGCCCGTGGTCAAGGACGCGCAAGCGATGTCCTTTGCCGACATCGAAAAGGAAATCGGTGAACTGGGGGCCAAGGCCCGCGACGGCAAACTCTCCATGGCGGAAATGCAGGGCGGCACTTTCACTATCTCTAACGGTGGTGTCTATGGCTCGCTGATGTCCTCGCCGATCCTGAACCCGCCACAATCGGGTATCCTCGGGATGCACAAGATCCAGGACCGCCCCATGGCGATCAATGGTCAGGTCGTGATCCGTCCGATGATGTATCTGGCGCTCAGCTATGACCACCGCATCGTGGACGGCAAAGGTGCCGTGACCTTCCTCGTCCGCGTGAAAGAAGCGCTCGAAGACCCACGCCGCCTGCTGATGGACCTGTAACCCACCACACCCACCGCCCAGAAAGGACAAATGATGACAGAGACCACGATACTCGCCGCCTATGGCCTGCTCGTTATGCTGACAATCTTGCTTCAGGTTCTGGGCGGTGCACAACAACTCAGCCTGGGCTATCTGCTCTCGTCGCGCGACGAGGACCGGTCGATGACCGGAATGACGGCCCGGCTGAAACGCGCATTGGACAACTCCATCGTGGCAATGGCGCTCTTTGCCCCGGCGGTGCTGATCCTCGAAATGCTGGACCGCACCAATGCCACGTCCCTGCTGGCCGCGCAGGTCTTCCTCATCGCGCGGATCATCTATCTGCCGGTCTATGCGCTTGGCGTGCCCGCGATCCGGACCCTCGCATGGCTGGCGGGCTTTGCCGCCACCGCCATTCTCTATTTCCTCGCGCTATAGCGGACCGCCAAGATGACACCCGAACTCACTGTTCTGACCCTCGCGGCGCTGCTCCAGGTCGTGACCTTTGTCGCCTATGCGATCCCTGCCAACCGCGAGGTCGGCCCCGGCTACACCATGTCCGCGCGCGACCGAGAACCGTCGAAATCGCTCTCTGACAGGACCGCCCGTCTGGGCCGCGCCTTCAACAATATGTTCGAAGCGCTGGCGCTTTTCGCCGTCGCCGTCGTGGTGCTGCAAATGTCCGGCCAGAATACGACCTACACCGCCATTCTCGCATGGATCTTCCTCGCGGCCCGCGTCGCCTATGTGCCAGCCTATGCGCTTGGCCTGCGTCCCGGACGCTCGCTGATCTGGGCCGTGGGCCTGGGTGCTACGGTGCTGATGCTGCTGGCCGCGCTGTTTTGATCTTCCAAATGGCATAGATCCCGGGGGCGTGCGCTTGCGCACGGGGGCAGCGCCCCCTAGCCTTGACCGCAACACGCCCCGCCCCTGCATGCCTGAACGCCACACTTTCTACTCTACCCCAATTCCCGACCACCAAGGAGACCTTCCATGTCCAGCTACGATGTCATCATCATCGGCTCCGGCCCCGGCGGCTATGTATCCGCCATCCGCTGCGCCCAACTGGGCCTCAAAACCGCCTGTGTCGAGGGCCGCGAGACGTTGGGCGGCACCTGCCTGAACGTCGGCTGTATCCCGTCCAAGGCGCTGCTGCATGCCACGCATATGCTGCACGAAGCCGAACACAACTTTGCCGATATGGGCCTCAAGGGTAAAAGCCCTTCGGTCGATTGGGCGCAGATGCAAACCTACAAACAGAACACGATCGACACCAACACCAAGGGGATCGAGTTCCTGTTCAAGAAGAACAAGATCGACTGGATCAAAGGCTGGGCCACCATCCCCGAAGCTGGCAAGGTCAAGGTCGGTGACGAGATCCACGAGGCCAAGAACATCATCATCGCCACAGGGTCCGAACCCTCTGCCCTTCCCGGTGTCGAGGTTGACGAAAAGGTCGTCGTCACCTCTACCGGCGCGCTGTCGCTGAACAAGATCCCGAAAAAGCTGGTCGTGATCGGCGCGGGCGTCATCGGGCTCGAACTCGGCTCTGTCTACGCGCGTCTGGGAGCCGAGGTGACGGTTGTCGAATATCTCGATGCGATCACCCCCGGCATGGACGGCGAAGTACAAAAGAACTTTATGCGTATCCTGAAAAAGCAGGGCGTCAACTTTGTCATGGGCGCCGCCGTACAAGGCACCGAAGCCTCCAAGACCAAAGCCAAGGTGACCTACAAGCTGCGCAAGGATGACAGCGAACACACGCTGGACGCCGATGTCGTTCTCGTCTCCACCGGCCGCAAGCCGTTCCACGACGGTCTGGGCCTTGAAGGTCTGGGGGTCGAGCTGACCAAACGCGGCCAGATCGCGGTAAGCGACACCTGGGAAACCTCGGTCAAAGGCATCTACGCCATCGGCGACGTCATTGAAGGTCCGATGCTGGCGCATAAGGCCGAAGACGAAGGCATGGCCGCAGCAGAGGTCGTGGCGGGCAAACATGGCCACGTGAACTATGGCGTGATCCCCGGCGTGATCTACACCCACCCCGAGGTTGCCAATGTCGGTGCCACCGAAGAGCAGCTGAAAGAAGCAGGCCGCGCCTATAAGGTCGGCAAATTCAGCTTTATGGGCAACGCCCGTGCCAAGGCCGTCTTCGCGGGCGAAGGCTTCGTCAAGCTGATCGCCGACAAGGAAACCGACCGCATCCTCGGCGCGCATATCATCGGCCCCGGTGCCGGCGATCTGATCCACGAGGTCTGCGTTGCGATGGAATTCGGTGCCTCTGCCGAGGATCTGGCGATGACCTGCCATGCGCATCCGACCTACTCCGAAGCGGTCCGCGAAGCGGCGCTGGCCTGTGGCGATGGCCCGATCCACATGTAAGGCAGCCGACTGCATCGAAACGACAAAGGGTGGACCGATTGGCCCACCCTTTTTTGTGTTCTAACCGTTGTGTCCTAACCGTCGTGCGCGCCGATCGGTAGGGGCAGCGCCTATCTCGGTTGAGGGGCTTTGAACCCCGCCTCGGCCAAGAGCACGTCCGACCGTGTCTCGACCGTTTCTTCAAGCCGTTTCATGAAGGCGGCCCGCTCCAACCCCGGCGCGATGGGGGTCAGGAACTCGACCACTGCCACACCCGGACGCCGGTACAGCCCGCGCCGGGGCCAGAAATATCCGGCGTTGGTGGCGACGGGGACGCAGGGCTGGTTCATCTGCTCGTAAAGTGCGGCAGTGCCTGCCTTATAGGGGACCGACAGGCCGGGCGCGACGCGTGTGCCTTGCGAATAGATGACAAGCTGGCCCGGTTCGGCTTCGCCCGCTTTGACATCGGCCAGCATCTTGGAAATCGCCGCGCCACGTTTGCCACGGTTCACCGCGACCATCTGCATGCGCTTGGCATATTGCCCGATCACCGGCGTCATCAAAATCTCGCGTTTCATGATAAATTTCGCGCGCGGCAGAATGTGAAAGATCATCAGGATATCAAGGAAAGACTGGTGTTTGGCGGCGACCAACACGGCCCCGTCCGGCACGTCGCCCCGCACCTCGCACCGCAGCCCGACGATGACCTTCGCCATCCACATGGTCCCCGCCGCATAGGCCTTGCACGCGGCATAGGCCCCCCGCCTCGAGAACATCGCCCAAGGCGCGTAAAGCAGCCCCAAAAGCGGCATATAGACCGTGGCCAGCACGATGAAGGTCAACGATCGTATCCACTGCAACATTATGCGAGTTCCTTTAATGTACGGCGCGCGGCCGCCCCTGTCGCCGCAAAGGCGACGCCACCGGACAGAAACGGGATCACCAGCGGCACAACCCAGTGCCAGCCCTGAAAGCCCAAACCCGTCAGAAAGCCCCCCGCGTCAGCGGTGCTTGGCAACAGCAGTATCGCCAGCAGCCCGACCCCCGTGCCCGCCGCAGCGCCGGTCAGCGCACGCAGGGTGAAACGCCGGATAAAAGCCTGCGCGATATAGCTGTCGGTCGCGCCCACCAGACGCAAGACGGCAATGACCTGAGCGTTGGCCGACAGCGCCGCATTGGCGGCAAGTGTCACCATCGCGGCCAGCGTCGCGATGATCAGGATCATGGAGACCCAGCCCAGAAGCTTCAGCCGCGACGCGGCCTTGACCAGCGGCGCGCGCCAGCGGCTGTGATTGTCCAGAACCGCCCCCGGCACCTCTGCCGCGAGGCGCAGGCGCAGGCCATCGGCGTCCATGCCCTCGTCCTCTTCGATGATCTCGATCAGGCGGGGCACCGGCAGGGCATCAATGGCCAGTTCCGGACCGAACCAGGGGGCCAGCAGGGATTGCTGCTCTTCATCCGTGAGGGCGCGGGCTGTGGCGACGCCTTTGGTCGTCTCGAGGATGCGCAAGGCGGCCTCGGTCTGGGCGCTGCGCTGGTCGATGGGGGCCACAACACGGATCGTCGCGGTACGTGCCAACTCTTGCCCCCAGATATTCGCCAACCGTCCCGAGGCCAGCGACAGCGCCAGCGCAAAGACCGCCAGAAACGCCATCGTTCCCGCGGCAAACAGGGTCAACTGCGCGGTAAAACCCGACGGCGGCACCACACGGTCCGCCTGACGGTCGCCGTTCCATAGCGCGGTCAGCGCAATGCGCAGCATCTTCATAGATCCGCCCCCGCCAGCTGGATGCGCCGGTTGGCGATACGCAAGACACGCGCCTGCACCTGCGCCTTGGTGGCACGGATCAGCCCCAGATCGTGGGTCGCGATCAACACGGTCTTGCCCATGCGGTTCAGTTCTACCAGCAGGCGAAGCAGGCGCTGTGACATTTCCCAGTCAACGTTGCCGGTGGGTTCATCCGCAAGCACCACATCGGGCGACATGATCACCGCACGGGCCAGCGCCGCACGCTGGCGCTCACCGCCCGACAGCTCTGGCGGCAGGGCATCGGCGCGGCTGCTCAGCCCGACCCACGACAGCAGCTCAAGCAGGTCGTCGCCGCCGGTTTCCGCATGACGGCCCGACACGGTCAGCGGCAAACCGATGTTTTCGGCAACCGGCAAATGGTTCAGGAATTGGCAATCCTGGTGCACCACGCCCACACGTCGCCGGATCATCGCGATATCATCGCGGTCCATCGCACGCACGTCCTTGCCAAACAGGGACACATGCCCCGCCGTGGGCAGCAGCGCGCCATAGCAGAGCTTCATCAAAGTGGTCTTGCCAGAGCCGGACGGACCCGTCAGAAAATGGAACGACCCCGGCGCCAGCTTGACCGAGATATCGGACAAAAGCTCGCCCCCGCCATAGCTGTAGGCCACGTTTTCAAACTCGATCACACGCATATCCCGCTTGGTTTGAACTGTTGTGCCCCAGCACCGCTTGGGTTTCAATGCACCCCGGCGCAGCCATTGCATGAAGATTGCACTTTTCCTACGGTTTTCTAGGACATAAGGTTGATCTGACGTGAAAACGAAGAGGTTTCCAATGGTTCGGGGCGCAACATGAGACTGATCTGTCCCAATTGCGATGCGCAGTACGAGGTCCCGGACGAGGTGATGCCCTCTTCCGGTCGCGATGTGCAATGTTCGAACTGTGGCCAGACCTGGTTCCAGCACCACCCCGATTTCCCCCCTCTCGATGAAGAGGATGACGGCAGGATCAGCACGGTTTCCGCCGCTCTGTCCGCGCGCGAGGATGCGGATGACGGCGTCGCGCGCGAAGGCGATGCAGATACGCCCGCCCCGGCAAGCACACCCGAGCCCGACGAAGACGCAGCGGAAGACCCCGACGCGGGCGAATCCGCGCATCCCGCCCCGCCACCGCGCAAGCAGCTTGACCCTTCGGTCGCCGATATTCTCCGGCAAGAGGCCGAGGCGGAACAAGAAGCCCGCCGTCGCCGTCAGGCTCAGACCCTTGAAAGCCAGCCCGATCTGGGGCTTGAAGAAGCAGACCAACCCAGCGAAAGCGACCGTGCGCAGCAGGCCAAGGCCCGCATGTCGCGTCTGCGCGGCGAAGAGCAGCACAGCGCTGCCGAGACCACAGCCGCCGCTGCGGCCGTTGCATCGCGCCGCGAATTGCTGCCCGATATCGAAGAGATCAACTCCACCCTGCGCACCGGATCAGAACGGCGCGTGATCCCGAACACGGGCGCAGACGCCGGGCGCGATACCCATGCGGCCCCGAAACAGCGTAGCGGGTTCAGCCGCGGGTTCGTGCTGATTGTCGCGCTCGCCTCTGTGCTGGTGCTGCTATACGTCTTTTCGCCGCAAATCTCGGAAGCGGTGCCCGCGCTGCGCCCCTATCTTGCGCTTTACGTCGCGCAGGTGGACAGCGCGCGACAATGGCTGGACGAGATGTTGCAATCAACGCTGCAATGGCTGGATGCACGGGCGTCGCAGTCGGGCAGCTAAAACGGATCGGGCCCGTCCTTTTGGCGGCCCCGTCCTTGCGTCATCAATCCTATCAGAAGCGGTCCAGCAGACGGCGCAGGTAGTCGCGTTCGACCTCCGGCCGCGTCGCCTCGCCCGAGCGTCGGCGGATCTCGTCCAGCAGTTCACGCGCGCGGCCATAGGCGTCGTTATCCAGCGCCAGATCACCCTCTGACCCCTGCGCGCCATTCGCCCCCTGTTCGCGCCCTAAAGGGTCCGTGTTCTCGGCACGGCGGTTGCCCTGCGCGGTGCCTTGCCCGGGTTCGGACGCCTGCTGATCCTGTTCCATCGCCTCGCCCAAGGCGCGCATCCCCTCGCGCAGTGCTTCCATCGCCTGCGACTGGTTATCGATCGCTTCGGCCAGATCGTCGCGGCGCAAAGCCTCTTCGGCACCGTCCATCGCGCGGCCGGCACGGTCCAGCGCATCGCGCGCGGCGTCACCTTCGGGGGTGCCACTACCGGGCAGGCGCCCTTCCTGACGGCGCAGCTCATCGCGCAGCGCTTGCTGACGGTCGGCGATCGATCCCTGTCCCTGCCCCGGTTCGCCCTGGCCGTTGTTCTGGCCCGGCTGCTGCCCCGGTTGGCCGGGCTGGTTGCCCTCCTGCTGCGGGCCGGGTTGCTGGCCCTGGTCTTGTCCCTGTTGCTGGCCGTCATCGGCATTGGGGTTGAACCTGTCCTGCAAATCGCGGAACGCCTGATCGCTTAGCTCTTGCTGCTCACGCAGGCTATCGGCCAGCCCCTCCATCGCCTGTTCACCCTCGGATTGCCCACCTTCGCCCGGCTGGCCTTGGGTAACACGCATGTTCTCCATCATCTCTTGCAGCTCGCGCAACGCCTGTTCCGCCTCGGCCATGCGGCCCTGCTCCATCAGCTCCTGAATCCGGTCCATCATGCGTTGCAGGTCGTCTTGCGTCATCTGCATGGTCTCGCCCTGCTGGCCTTGCTGCTGGTCGCCGTTTTCGCCTTCTTGCGCCTGCTGGCGTTGCAACTGACGCATATAATCGTCGGTGGCGCGGCGCAGCTCTTCCATCAGCTCTGCGATCTCGGCGTCCGAGGCACCGTTCTTCATCGCCTCTTGCAAACGCTCCTGTGCGCGGCGCATCCGGTCCAGCGCATCAGCCAGCACGCCTTCCTCCAGCTCAATCGCCAAGTCCCACAGATCATCCGCGATCTCGGTCTGCACCTCGTCGGACAAACCATAGCGGGCGCGAATTTCGATCCGTTCAATCAGCCGCCGCAAGCGCAGCGCCGCCGTGTCAGAGCGGAACACATCCTCCGGACGATAGGACACCGCCCGCAAGACCTGCGCGAGGGTGTCGGCGTTGCCCTTTGCCCACAGCAGATCGCGCCGCTGTTCAATAACGGCCGCCGCCAGCGGATCGAAAAAGCGTCGTCCCGGCAGGGTCATCTGCGTCGGCGGGGTGGTCGCCTGTTGTTCCGACGCATCCAGCACGCTCAGCGTGACGGTGACCGGCAGGTTGGCCCACGGATGTTTGGAAAAATCGTCGATCAGGTTTTCTTCGAAATCGCGGCGGTCCCCTGCAATGGGCAGCGACAGCGGCACGATCATCTCGGCCCGCGGATCAGGGTCAATCGCCAGCCCATAGCGGCGGTCCACAGCGGCCAGATCCAGATCAATCCGCGCCTCGCCCGCCTCGACGCCATAGTCGTCCCGCGCCACAAAGGGCAGTTGCATCTCGCCAAGGGCGGTCACCTCGGGCGGGCCTGCAATCTCGACCTGCGGCTTGGCGTCAGGCAGCATCGTCACGTCCCACGCGCGCCCGTTCGGCCCGTCGATGGCGATCTGCCCGCTTTGGCTGACTTTGAAATCCTGCACGATGGCGGGGGTGTCCCCCTCTGGCTGAGACTGGCCCGAGACGGTCTCGGAAACCGACAGCGCCCCCACTTCGCCATACATGCGCAGGGTGATCAGCGTGCCGGCAGGCAGGTTCAGCGGGCCTTCGGCAAGGTCGGAGAGATAGAGCGTCGGCTTGCCGGTATAGCGCGGTGGCTCCGCCCATCCTTCCCAGACCGGACCGGAGGCCAAAGCCCCCCCGCCCGCCGTCAGACCCGCTACCGACCCGATGCGCAGCACCGACCCAAAGACCAGCGCCGTAACGAAAGCCAGCAGCGCGACATAGCGCAGGGCAAAGGGATCACGGCGCGCCATGCGCAAGTCCGCAGGCACCGCCTGCGCAGCGGCGGCACGGGCGGCCATGCGGCGCTGATGCGCCTGCCACACCGCAGCAGAGGCATCATCCCCCGTGCCGATCGCCTGCACATCCATCAGCGCCTGAATGGGGCGTCCGGGCAGGCTGGCGTCAAGGCGGGTCAGCGCCTCTATCCGGCGGGGGATGCGTAAATGCCGCAGCGCATAGACCAGCCCCCCGACAGCGGCCAGCGTCACCGCCACGACAGCGCCGTTCACGACGGACATCGGAACGCTATCGTGCAGCCCCAGCATCAGCACCGCCAGAACAGCCAGCACCAAGGCGATCAGCGGCCAGAACGCCTGCACCAACACCTCGGCCCAGATACCGGCCCAGGTCAGACGCAGGGGCCAACGGATCGACTTGAGACCCTGCTCGGGCGAGTGGTCGTCATCCTTGGCGGTGAAAAGCGTCATGCGGGCCCTGCTTTCAAAAGCCGGACACGCAAGGCGCGGTCACAGCCATTCAGGAATGGTATCGCGATTTATCATTTCGTCAAAGGTCGGGCGTCGGCGGATAACCGCAAATTGATCGCCATGGACCAGCACCTCGGGGATCAGCGCACGAGAGTTGTATTCGCTGGCCATCACCGCGCCATAGGCACCGGCACTGCGGAAGGCCACCAGATCGCCCGCGGCCAGCTTTGGCATCATGCGCTGCTTGGCAAAGGTATCACCGGATTCGCAGACCGGCCCAACGATGTCATAGGGCTGCTGCTCTGCCCCTGCTTCGGCTTCGACGACGGGGATGATATCGTGATGGGCTTCGTACATGGCGGGGCGGATCAGGTCGTTCATCGCACCGTCGATGATCAGGAAATCGCGGCCCTCGCCGGATTTGACATAGATCACCTCGCTCACCATGAGGCCGGCGTTGCCCGCGATCAGGCGGCCCGGCTCGATCTCGATCTCGCAGCGCAGATGGCCAAGCGTCTTTAGCACCATTGCGCCGTAATCCGTGGGCAGCGGCGGGGCGGCATTGCTACGCTCGTAGGGGATTCCCAGCCCGCCGCCCAGATCCAGACGACGGATGGTATGCCCGTCGGCGCGCAGCTGCTCTGTCAGCTCCGCAACCTTCTGGTACGCCAGTTCGAACGGCGTCAGATCGGTCAGCTGGCTGCCGATGTGCACATCGATGCCCACGACCTCCAGGCCCGGCATCGCGGCGGCCATGCGATAGACCTCGCGGGCGCGGGCAATGGGGATACCGAATTTATTCTCGGACTTGCCCGTCGCGATCTTGGCATGGGTTTTGGCGTCGACATCGGGGTTCACGCGGATGGTGATCGGCGCGACCTTGTCCATCGACCGTGCGACGGCGTCCAGCACCTCCATCTCGGGTTCGGATTCGACGTTGAACTGGCGGATGCCGCCCTCAAGCGCGAGCCGGATTTCCGACACGGTCTTGCCCACGCCCGAGAACACGATCTTGTCGCCGGGCACGCCTGCCGCCTTGGCACGCAGGTATTCCCCCGCCGACACCACATCCATGCCCGCCCCCGCCTGCGCGAGCGTTTTCAGCACCGCTTGGTTCGAGTTCGCCTTCATCGCGTAGCAGACCAGATGGTCCATCCCGTCCAGCGCATCGTCAAATGCCTTGAAGTGGCGTAACAGCGTGGCGGTCGAATAGACGTAAAAGGGTGTGCCGACCGCGGCTGCGATCTCGGAGATGGCGACATCCTCGGCGAACAGCGCGCCATCGCGGTACAGGAAATGATCCATAGTTTCAGGCTCCTAAGCTTTTCCCGCCGAAAGCTGCCGGCGATCGTTTACGGGCGGCGGACCGCAGGGAAAGGCATCGCGGCAGACCACAGCTTACCCCAATACCAAAGGCGGCGGGAATGGCAATCAGCGCCACCCGCCCCGCCGGTCAGAATGTCTTTGAAACGCCCACATCCACATGCCCCGAGATATGCACACCGGGTTCATAGTTGCTGCGATGCTTGCGGGTGGCGGTATCCGTCGCGGGGGGATAGGCGCGGCTGTCATGGGCGCTTGGCGCATGACGTTGCGCGCTGTCACAGCCCACCAGCACCGCCAGTGCAACCACGGCCAGCACCGCCGCGCGGATCACAGCGCCGCCCCCAGACCCAGCCGGAACGGGCCACGGCCAAGGGTGACGCCAGTGCCCACCGACATGCCTGACGACGACAGCGTCACCGTGCTATTGACCTGCGGCGGCACGGGTTCCCCGTCCACACCACAGGCGGCGAGAGTCAGCAACAAGGCAATAGCAGCAACGGGTTTCATCCGATGTTCCCTTTCCAGCGGGCCACCTGCGCGCGCACCTGTGCGGGCGCGGTGCCCCCGTAAGACATACGCGAATTGACGGAATTTTCCACGCCCAAAACGTCAAAGACATCTGCTGTGATGTCGCCATGGGCCGATTGCATCTGCTCCAGCGTCAGGTCCGGCAGGTCGCAGCCGTTCTGTTCGGCCAGCGCCACCAGCGATCCGGTGATGTGATGCGCATCGCGGAACGGCAGCCCCAGCACGCGGACCAGCCAATCGGCCAGATCGGTCGCGGTGGAAAAGCCCGATCCCGCCGCCGCAGCAAGGCTTTCGCGGTTGGCGGACATATCCTTGACCATGCCTTCCATCGCGGCCAGCGCCAGCATCAGGTTGTCAGCGGCGTCAAAGACCTGTTCCTTGTCTTCCTGCATGTCCTTGGAATAGGCCAGCGGCAGCCCCTTCATCACCATCATCAGGGCCACATTGGCCCCCATGATCCGGCCGATCTTGGCGCGGATCAACTCTGCCGCGTCGGGGTTCTTCTTCTGTGGCATGATGCTCGACCCGGTCGAGAAACGGTCCGACAGGGTCACGAAACGGAACTGCGCCGAGGACCAGATCACCAGCTCTTCGGCGAAACGGCTCAGGTGCATGGCGCAGATCGACGCAGCGCTCAGGAATTCAAGCGCGAAGTCACGGTCGCTGACCGCATCCAGCGAATTGGCGGCCGGACGGTCAAAGCCAAGCGCCTGTGCGGTCATGTCGCGGTCGATCGGAAAGGACGTGCCCGCAAGCGCAGCCGCGCCCAAAGGCGATTCATTCATCCGCGCCCGTGCGTCGCGCATCCGGCTCAGATCGCGGCCAAACATCTCGACATAGGCCATCATGTGGTGGCCCCAGGTGACCGGCTGCGCGGTCTGCAAATGGGTGAAACCGGGCATGACCCAATCGGCTCCGGCCTCTGCCTGACCCAGCAAGGCCTTGATCAACGCCAACAATCCGCTTTCGGCGGCGTCGAACTGGTCGCGGGTCCACAGTTTGAAATCGGTCGCCACCTGATCGTTGCGCGACCGGCCCGTGTGCAGACGGCCTGCGGGTTCGCCGATCACCTCTTTCAGGCGCGCCTCGACGTTCATGTGGATGTCTTCCAGCGCGGTCGAATAGGCAAATGTCCCGCCCTCGATCTCTGACAACACCGTGAGCAACCCTTTCCGAATGGCGTCGGCATCGCTATCACTAATGATGTCTTGTGCAGCCAACATGGCAGCATGGGCACGCGACCCGGCAATGTCCTGGGCGGCCATACGCTGGTCAAACGAGATCGAGGCGTTGATCGCCTCCATGATCGCGTCTGGTCCGGCGGCAAAACGGCCACCCCACATTTTGTTCGAAGTCGTATCGGTCATCAGGCAACCCCTCGGAGGGAAAATGAAAAAGATTATGCTCGCGCTCGTTTATACGGCCCTTGCCCTTGGTGCAAACCCCAGCTTTGGGCAAAGCGCCGACATCAAGCCCCTGCGCGACGGTGATATGAAGAAACTGGTCGTGCACGATTCCCCCGTTGCCACCTCCTCTGTCGCGTTCCAGCTTGAGGATGACGGCGGCGAGACGACGCTTGAGGCATGGCAGGGCAAATATGTGCTGATCAACTTCTGGGCCACATGGTGCGCGCCCTGCCGCAAGGAAATGCCGCAGCTGAACGCGTTGCAAAAGGAATTCGGCGGCGATGATTTCGAGGTGCTGACCATCGCCACGGGCCGCAACACGCCCGACGGGATCAAACGGTTCTTCGCGGATGCGGGCGTCGATAGCCTGCCACGCCACCAAGACCCGAAACAGGCGCTGGCCAGTCAGATGGGCATTTTCGGCCTACCGATCACCGTGATCATGGACCCCGAGGGACGTGAAATCGCGCGCCTGCGCGGTGATGCGGATTGGTCGAGCGACAGCGCAAAAGCCATCGTTCAGGCATTGATCGCGGGCAAGGCAGACAGCTAGGCCCGCCCCCAAGAAAGCAGGCGATCCGGCAGCGTCAGGCGGCGTGCGCGAGGATCGCCGCTTCGGACATCGACAGATTGCGCCGCGCATAGCCGCCATAGGTATGCGGATCAAAGGCGATCTGTGGAAACTGGTCCAGCAGCCGCGCGCGGTCCGTCGCGTCCAATGTCTCTAGCGCGGCAGAGGCAGGGTGAAAGCTTTCCGTCTCTACGCCATTGGCCCAAAGCACCTCGTGGAAATCGAGCAGGAGGTGGATATAGGTCACCTCGCGCGCATGTGCATCGATGGCGACACTGCGTCCGTTCACCAGATCCCGCGCGGTGACAAGCACCTCGTCCGTGTTGAACAAGTCATGCGCGACGCGCCCCTTCACCAGCATCCGGTGGCTGGGCGACACCAGCAAATCCGCGTCAGGCTGCGCGCCCCCCAAAGCACCGGCGCGAAACCGGATGGGGCGCAGCTGCGGCATCGCGAACAATCGCGCCCCGCTCATCCGGCGGCTGCCGATCCAGCGCACGGGTTGAAGGCCGTTGTCTTTCGTCTGGACGTGATCGCCCTCGCGCAGTTGTTCGATCCGGCGCGCGCCATCGGCGGTGCGGATCATCGTGCCGGGGGTAAAGCAGATGACGCCGCTGCTGTATTGCGCCGCCCGATCTGCTGCGGCGGTGTTCAACGTATGCGCGACGACCCACAGATCGGTATTGCGCGGCGGCAGCGCGTCAAGGAACATCAGCAGCGGCTGGCTGCCTTGCCCGACCTCGATCACTGTCACCAGATAGGTCTGCGCGCCGTCGGTCACGGTAAAGCTGTTATCCATCAACGGGGTGTCGCGGTCACTGGCGAAAGACCGGTGCGGCGGCGTGGTGCCGTCCAAGGCGGCCCCGACCAAACGATGCACCATCCGCGCAGCCCGTCTGCGCAGATCCCCTGCCTCGTCCGCCTGATCCAGCCGCAACACGTCATTCGGCCCGTCAACGCGAATTGAATCGCCCCGCCACGCCCAGGCTGCCCCCACCTTGAGGGATTGCACCGGTGCGGCGTCCAGCCCGTCTATTTCTGTCTGCGACCAGCTTATGACAAACGTGCCTCGAAAGCCCGTTTTGACCACTGTTCGTGCCTCGTCGTATTATTATTGCCCCGAGGCTATCAAAACCGTTCTCCGCTGGAAAGAACGAATCACCCGATGCACGGGGCCTGCGCGTTAGAAGTCGATCTTGATGCGTACAGAGCCGACAAGCTGGTGATCGGGCTGCGTCTCGTATTCCTTGCCCAGCCACGTCAGACCATAGAACGCCGAGGCGCGCTTGCCCTGCCAATGCACCCCGGCACGCACACGATCGCGGCGCGGGGTCAGGTCATAGCCACGATCCGACGGCAGGAACACACTGTCGCTGACGCGCGCGATATCGGCCCCAACGACAAAGCCAAAGCCCGTGGCGTCGCGGTGCTGCACCACGCGGTAACGCTGGCCGGTGGTGCTGTCGCGCACCAACATTTCCCCGCGTGTGATATCGCCAAAGGTCAGGTCGAAGCCCGCGCGAACGAATGTCTCTATCCCCGCCTGCCCTTCGACAAAGGGGCGCAGGCTTGTCCGCGCGCCAATCGGAAAGCTGCGCCCGATCTCGACCAGAACCGTGGGGTGAAAGCCGTTTTCGATCTGGTTATCCAACACCCGATCAGAGGGCGAGGTCGCGTCGATGATGTCGTGAATGCCCCGTTGCAGATCATCCAGATGGGTCTGTGGACCGGTGGCGTAGATCGCGGCCCCGACCGAATATTCCACAGCATCGCGTTCGAAATGGGTGTGCATTCCGACGGACAGGGCACCGGCCCATGGGCGCGATCCGGCTTGCGGGCGACGCAGGTTCGCGGGGGAGAATACCTCTACCCCCAAACGCAGCTCGATCAACTGCCCAAAGCGGTCCGGCAAGCGCCCCGTCCACTCAGGCCCCCAGACGCGGGACGACACATAGGCGCCCGTGCGCTCGCGGTCGCGAAACTCTCCGATGGAATCATTGGAAATCAGACGGCCATAGCCAAGGCGTTCCCGCTCTGCCGCCTGCGCACCCACGGGCAAAAGCAAAAGCGCGGCCAATACCGGCACAAGAAATCGCAGCATCGTCACTCCTATCGCAATGGCTGTAAGGGTCGGCACCCGTTGCCCCTTTGCTACCGCGCCCTGCCGCGTCGCGCTATCCTTGGTACATTTTTCTCGGGCGGCGTGTCCTTGGCGCACAGACGGATTGCGCGATACCGACAATTCGCTAACATAACGACAGTGAAAACCAGCCTTGAGGCACTGATGTCAGACCCAAAATCGCACCCGTCCCGCCGTATCGTTTCGTCCCGTCACCTTGCCGAGGGCGAAGGATGGGAAGCGTCCGAGCTCGAATACGGGATGATCATCGCCTACAACGCCTTCTCGCGCTGGATGTCGCGCTGCATGGCGGCGGCAGGCAATGCCGATCTGACCCCGTTGGAAATTCTGGTGCTGCACAACACCAACCACCGAGACCGTGAAAAACGGCTGACGGACATCTGCTTTCTGCTGAACATCGAAGATACGCATACGGTGAACTACGCGCTGCGCAAACTGCTGAAATCCGGCCTGCTAGAGGCCGAGAAACGCGGAAAGGAGGTGTTCTATCGCACCTCCGCCAGCGGGGCCGAGCTGATAGAGACCTACCGCGCGGTGCGCAACACCTGCCTGATCGACAGCATGGGGCGCACCGATATCAAAGGCGACGACCTGCGCGAGATCGCGGCGCAGCTGCGCGCGATCTCGGGTCAGTATGATCAGGCCAGTCGCGCGGCGGCGTCGCTTTAACCGCGGCTGCCTAGGGTGCTGGCGGCGCGGGCCAGTTCGGTGATCGCCGCCCAATCGCCCTTGCGCATCAGATTGTCCGGCGCGACCCAGCTGCCGCCCGCGCACACCACATTGGGCAGCGACAGGTAGCTTTCCGCATTGGCAGGGCTCACGCCGCCCGTGGGGCAGAACCGCACCTGAGGCAGCGGCGAGGACAGCGATTTCAGGAAGGGTGCCCCACCCGCAGCTTCGGCGGGGAAGAACTTGAGCATATCATAGCCGCGTTCATAAAGACGCATCGCCTCTGACGCGGTGGCGGCACCGGGCAACATCGGCAGGCCCAGATCTTCGGCCGCTTGCAGCAGTTTATCCGTGGCACCGGGCGACACCCCAAAGGTCGCGCCCGCATCCACAGCACGTTTGACATCATCGGGGGTCAGCAACGTGCCCGCCCCGACAACGCCGCCTTCGACTTTGGCCATCTCGGCAATCACCTCTAGCGCGGCATCGGTGCGCAGCGTCACCTCTAGCGCGGGCAATCCGCCTGCAACCAAAGCTTCGGCCAGGGGGCGGGCGTGCAGTGCGTCATGCACCACCAGGACCGGCACGATGGGGGCACGTTTACAGATGGCATAGGCAGCGGCGCTGGCGTCTTGCGGGGTCATCGGATCATCCTCTGGTCAGGTTCAAATGCTGCTGGCGCCGGTATCAGCCGCGCCAACCGTGTTGCGGAAAGTGGCAAACAGCTCGCGCCCCTGCCCGTATTCATTGCCCGACAGATCAGCTGTGGCAACCGGGCGCACCATCGCGCCGGGGGTCAGGACCGTCAGCTGCCCGTCGCGGGCGTCGACGCGCACGATATCACCGTCTTGCAAACGTGCAATCGGCCCGCCGTCCACCGCTTCGGGACACACGTGGATCGCGCTCAATACCTTGCCCGAGGCACCGGACATGCGCCCGTCAGTGACCAGCGCCACCTTCAACCCGCGCGCCTGCAGGTTCGCCAGCACCGGCGTCAGGCTGTGCAATTCGGGCATGCCGTTGGCTTTGGGCCCCTGAAAACGCACGACGACGATGACATCCTCGTTGAACTCACCATTGCGATAGGCGTCTTTCACGCTTTCCTGATCATGGAACACGCGGATCGGGGCTTCGACGATGTGATGCTCCGGCTTCACGGCAGAGACTTTGGTGACCGCATTGCCAAGGTTCCCCGCCAGACGTTTCAACCCGCCCGTGGGCTGGAAAGGGTCGCCAATGGGGCGCACGATCTTTTCGTTCAGCGTCTCGGTCGGGCCTGCGACCCATTCGACGGCGCCATCCTTGAGCTTGGGGTCTTGGGTGTAGCGCGACAACCCGTCGCCCGCGATGGTCTTGACCTCGTCATGCAGCAAGCCGCCCGCCATGAGCTGACCGATCATAAATCCCAAGCCTCCCGCCGCGTGGAAGTGGTTCACATCGGCCAAGCCGTTCGGATAGACCCGCGCCAGCAGCGGCGTGACATCGGCAAGATCCGAGAAATCCTGCCAGTCCAGCACGATCCCACCGGCCCGCGCCATCGCGACAAGGTGGATCAGCAGGTTGGTCGACCCGCCTGTCGCATGCAGGCCGACGATGCCGTTCACATAGGCTTTTTCGTCCAGCACATCGCAAACGGGTGTGTATTCATTGCCCAGATGGCTGATCGCCAGCGCCCGCTGCGTCCCCGCAACGGTCAGCGCATCACGCAGGGGCGTATTGGGGTTCACAAAGGACGCGCCGGGCAGGTGCAGGCCCATGAACTCCATCAACATCTGGTTGGTGTTGGCGGTGCCATAGAAGGTGCAGGTGCCCGGCCCGTGGTAGGCCGCCATCTCCGACGCCATCAGCTCTTCGCGCGTGGCCTCGCCTGCGGCGAACTTCTGGCGCACGATCGCTTTCTCGTCGTTGGAGATACCCGAGGTCATCGGTCCCGCAGGCAGGAACACCGCCGGCAGATGCCCGAAAGCCTGCGCCGCGATCACCAGACCGGGCACGATCTTGTCACAGACCCCCAGATAGATCGCGGAATCGAAAGTGTTGTGGCTAAGCCCGACGCCCGCCGCCATGGCGATGATGTCACGCGAAAACAGGCTCAGCTCCATCCCCGGGGTGCCCTGGGTCACGCCGTCACACATCGCAGGCACGCCGCCTGCAACCTGTGCCGTCCCGCCTGCCGCACGCGCGGTGTCGCGGATCAGGGTCGGAAAGCGTTCGAACGGCTGGTGCGCCGAGAGCATGTCATTATAAGTCGTGATAATCCCGATATTGCCCGCCGATTGCGTCGCCAGCGCGGCTTGGTCTTGCCCCGCACCGGCATAGGCATGCGCCTGCCCGCTGCACGAAAGATGCGCCCGTGCCGGCCCTTCCTCGGCGGCGCGACGCATCCGCGCCAGATAGGCCCCCCGGCTTGGCGCGCTGCGTTCGATGATCCGGTCGGTGACACGGGCTACGGTATCGTTCAACATCATGCTTTCCTTCGTGACGTGGGCGGGCCTAAGGGCCTTCCTACAAAGACGTGAGTATGTTAGCGCTAACTTATCACGCGCATGTGCCATTTGCAAACCCGTTGCGACCCTGGGTAAAACGAATGGCGAAAATTGTCTTTCCCCGCCAAAACAGGTGCCCTAAACAATTCGGATGACACAAATAGACCCTCCTTTCCTGATCGGCGTTGACGGAGGCGGCACCGGTTGCCGCGCCGCTGTTGCCACCCCCGATGGCCGTATCCTTGCCGAAGGCAAAGGCGGGCGGGCGAATGTCAGCACCGATTGCGCCACCGCGATCGACAGCGTGCTGACCGCGACGCGCAACGCGATAGAGAGTGCCGGTCTGGATGTCGCCGACATGCCCCGTGCCGTGGCGCATCTGGGGCTTGCGGGATACACGGGGCCGGAAATGGGCCCGCGCGTGCAGGCGGGTCTGCCCTTTGCCAAATCCGTCGTGACCGAAGACACCACCACCACCATCGTCGGTGCCGTCGGAGAGCAGGACTGCCACCTGATCGCCCTTGGCACCGGCACCATCGTGGGCCGCCAAAAGGCCGGCGTGCAGACCTGTATCGGCGGCTGGTGTTATCAGGTCTCGGATCAGGCGTCGGGCGCGTGGCTGGGGCATGGCGTGCTAGAGCAGACCTTGCTCG
The DNA here is from genome assembly GCF_054968505.1 of Sulfitobacter sp. G5_S2_6_S6. NCBI lineage: Bacteria > Pseudomonadati > Pseudomonadota > Alphaproteobacteria > Rhodobacterales > Roseobacteraceae > Sulfitobacter > Sulfitobacter sp. G5_S2_6_S6. The sequence continues at coordinate 318,772 of NZ_JBQKUI010000003.1, read as the reverse complement.
TCGTTGACGGGATCACCCCCGCCAGCCCCCTGTCGCAGCAGATGCTGGATAAATTCGGCGGCGGCGCGGGCATCGTGCAGTTCAGCCTCAAGGCGCGGCCCGGCGATTTCGCCACCCTTGCCCCCGATGTGGTACAGGCCGCCGCGGCGGGCGACAGCATCGGACGGGCGCTGATGGCAAGCGGGGCCGATTACCTGACCCGCGCCCTGATCGCGCTCGACCACCAACCCGGCGGCCCGCTGTGCCTGACCGGCGGCGTCGGCCCCCATTACGCCGCCTATCTGCCCGACACGCAGACTGCCCATCTGGTCGAAACCAAAGGTCGCGCACTCGACGGGGCCGTCGCACTGGCCCTGCGCGCCGCGCGGGCATGACCGCCCCCCTCACCGCCTATACCGGCGCGCGCATTTTTGACGGGCACGATCTGCTGACCGGTCACGCGCTTGTGGTGCACCCCGACGGCATCCCGCGCATCACACCCCTGACCGCGCTGCCGACGAGGGCCAAAACCCAGACGCTTAGCGGGGGCATCCTCTCCCCCGGGTTTGTGGATCTGCAAGTGAACGGCGGGGGCGGCGTGATGCTCAATAGCGCGCCCGATCTGGACACGCTGCGCGCGATGGCCGCCGCGCATCGACGGCTTGGCACCCGCGCATTTCTTCCCACGTTGATCACCGACACCCCCGCCCATAGCCGCGCCGCCATCGCCGCCGTGGCAGAGGCGTTGCACCTGGGCATGCCCGGTATTGCGGGGCTCCACCTTGAAGGGCCGCATCTGAGCGTTGCCCGCAAAGGTGCCCATGACGGCAGCCTGATCCGCCCCCTGTCTGACGATGATATGGCGATGCTGACCGATGCCGTGGCCCGGATCCCGAACCTGATGATGACCCTCGCCCCCGAAAACGCCACCCCCGATCAGATCGCGGCGCTGACGCAGGCGGGCGTGCTGGTGTCGCTGGGCCATAGCGATTGCGACTATGACACCGCCATGCGCGCCTTTGACGCCGGTGCCCGCATGGCAACGCATCTGTTCAACGCCATGAGCCAGGCCAACGCGCGCAGCCCGGGGCTGGTGGGGGCGGCACTTGATCATCCGCGCGTGGCATCCGGCCTGATTGCCGACGGGGTGCATGTACATCCGGCCATGATCCGCGCCGCACTTGCCGCCAATCGCGGCGCGGCAGAGGTGTTTCTGGTGACCGACGCGATGGCGACTGGCGGTTCTGATATCACCAGCTTCATCCTGAACGACCGCGAGATCCTGCGCCGCGACGGACGGTTGACGCTGGCAGACGGAACGCTGGCCGGGGCCGATCTGACCCTGCTGCAAGCCGTGCGCTATATGCACAACACCGTGGGCGAGCCGTTAGAGCGGGCGCTGGCCCGTGCCACAGTAATCCCTGCGCAACTGCTGGCGCACCCCCCCGAAGCGGACAGCGTCGATGCGATGATCTGGATCAACGACGACCTGTCAGAGTTGCACTGGCTGACCGAGCTGTAACGCCCGCCCACCCCGCGCCCACGAAAAAGGCGGCGCAGGTTACCCGCGCCGCCCTATGTCTTTTACGTCTATGTCTTTCACGTCACTCACGCGTCGCGCAACGCCCCGATGATCTGGTCGAACGCCTCACGCGCCTTGGCGCGCATTTCGTCGTCCGTGGCATCCTGAATAGGATGCGGCACCAGCACATAGCGCGCGCCCTCCATGCCTAAGGCCTTGCGCTGCGTTTCAGCGGCTTGGCCAAACACGCTAGAAGCGATGGAAACAGACGGGATCCCCTGGATTTCAAACCAGACTGTATCGTGCATACTGCACGTGGTACATGATCCTCAGTCCGCCAGCCCTTCGACCAGAAAGTCGCATTCATCGCGGATCTGGTGGCGCAGCGTGTCGGGGCACGGTTTGGCGAAAGTCGGCTTGGTATAATGCCGGATCTCAACGCCGGGTGCGTTTTCGGTCAACAACCTGTCCAGTTCATCCAGCAGGATATTGCCGCGCGGCTTGCTGATGTTCAGCAGCCCGACAACCCCCTGCACCGAACCGGACCGTTCGCTGATCTGACGCGCGACGGGGACACGTTCGTCCGTCGGGTCAAGAATTATTGTCATTCACGTCCTCCTCTGCTGTGAAAGCTAGCCTAGATCGATCTTTCTGGAAACGGAAATCGACCCCACCTCCCCCGTGGCCCACCCGTGGAACGCGGACGAGAATTTGCCCGCATCGCCACCGGCCACGACAATATGGATATATTCCTTGCCCGCAAATTTAGGGGCCAACTGCGCCAGTTTTTCCGGCCCCATCCGTTCCGCGTCCGCCACGGGGATACCCGCGCCCGAATGGTCATCCTGCACCATCTCCGACAAGGGGCGCGCCGTGACCTCTTGGATACGGTCGCGCAGCCTGTCCTTGGAATAGGGGCCATCGACGGTCAGCGTCTGGATATGCTCGGGACAGACCACCAGCAGCGCGTCAATCGGCAGGTTGTGCATCTTCGGCAGGAACACCCCTTCAAGCCCCTGCCCCAACGACCCCGCGATCTGGTCCGGCCTGCGCGAGGTCTGGTCCACCAGATGCACCGGCCCGCCCGTCATGGCAAAGACGGTCACGACCGAATCTTCCGCCTCGAACCCGCGTTCCACATGCAGCGGCTCCCATGGCGAGGCCGCCTCGTTCTCCGCAAAGCACATGGTGTATTTCATCGGATTGCCCAGGACAGACCGTTCGACCCCGCCCGTGGTCGCCCCGCCGACATTGCGGATGATCAGCCGCAGCGCGCGCCCGATGGTGGCATTGGCACGGTTCCCCGCACCCAAAGCGCCCAAGCCGCCGTTCAGCCCGATCTTGTCCACGATCGGCCCGTTCACCACCATGACCGTCGCCGCGCCCATGGTTGTCGCGGTGACCCCGTGGACGTTGAATTCATCCGTGCAGACGGCTTCGACCGCTGCGATCACCACAGGCAGATATTCGGGTTTACACCCCGCCATCACCGCGTTGATCGCGATCTTTTCGACCGTGGCGATGCCCATATTCGGCGGCACTGTGGCGATGACATCCTGCGGATCACGATGCGTCCCTTCCAACATGCGGATCACCCGTTCGGGCGTCGGCGGCACCAAGGGCAACCCGTCCGAGAACCCCTGATCGAACATGAATTCCGCCATGTCATCGCCGCTGGCGACCTCGACCTTGCGGGCGCGCAGACGGCTGCCTTCGGCTTCTGCCCGCAGCGCGTCGTAGACCTCGGGGTCAAAGTGTTTCGACCCGCATCCCGGACGCCAGGCGGGCAGGCTGTCCCAATCGATCTGCGCGGCAGCCTTGCCCGTCGCACGGGCCATCTGGTCGGACAATGCCTGCCAGTCATCGCGCACGAAGCCTTCAAAGTGGGTCACGACAGCGCCGCTTTCATCAATCCAGTAGAGCGCGGGCACGATCTCGAAATCCCAGTCGAACGAGGTCTTGCAGCCCGCATCCTCAAGCACCGGCATGGTCAGCCCGTGGCGCTGCGCGAAATCGCCGTTCTTCTCGCCGGATTGCCCCGGCACCAGAAACCGCACCGCATCGCCATAGGCCTGCGACAGCGCTTGCAGCACCGGCCCCGCAATATTGCAGGTCTCGCAATCCTCTTTCACGAAACAGACCAGCGCAGGGCCGGTTCCGTCAAAATGATGGGCCGCGCCTTGCAGATCCTTCAGGGTAAATTCCGGTTTCCGATCACTCATGTCGCCCCCTCCCAAGTATGCCGCTGCATACTGTGGGGGATCGTCAGGCATGTCCAGACAGCTTGGCGGAGACGGATGGGAATCGAACCCACCACACGCCGTATCGACGCGTCCATGGTTTTGAAGACCAGGGAAGCCACCAGACTCCGGTCGTCTCCGCGTTGCCACACCGTAGCCCTGCCGCAGGGCAAGCGAAAGCCTAATGCGCCTGCGGCGCGATCTGCCGCGTGTCACCATCGCGCAGCGTCATACCAAGCGCATCCAGATGCTCAAGCAGTGGCACGATGAACTTGCGGGTGGTGCCCAAGGCGGTGCGCGCTGCGCTGGTGGTAAAGGCCGTGGGCGGGGGGAAGCTTGCCGCAAGGCTCCGCTGCGCTTGGCCGATGGTCGCCGCGTGAAACACGACCTGCTGTTTCAACGCGATATTCGCCAAGGACACCAACCGCCCCTGCGCCACCAGCAGCGCGATCAGATCCGCGTCATCAGGCGCATCGAACTGCCGCACATCAGGGGGGGAGGTGCCGCCCGCGCGCATCCTCTCTTCGATCTCGGTCAGGCGGGCAAGCTGTTGCGGGGCCAGGGCTGCAAAGGGGTCATGCCGTGCGAGACTGACCAAACCGTCGCGCAAAACAACCTCTCCACCCCTGTGCAACTCAGCTTGGGCAAAGGGCACCAAACCCCGCAGTGGTGTCACCTGTTGCAGCATCGAAAGCGCCGCCCCCTGCTTGATCGGGTGGTCAGCGTGAAAGCGCTGCAAAGCCGCCACCACCGCCGTCTGCACCGTGGCGAGGTCGTCGGCCAGCGCGACATGTTCCGGCGCTAGCCGCACAACGCCCGTGGGCAGCGCAGCCGTCGCATCGCAGCGCGCCAACCGGACAAGATCAGACCACAGCGCCACCCCGCGCCCCTGCGCACAAAGCGCTGCGGCAAGGGCGGCTCCATCCTGCTGCTGTGCCGCCTGCATCACCGCCAACCGCCGTCTGTCGCCCGCCCCGACTGCCGTGGCCTGCGGGTCAAGGATCACCGCGCCCGCCAACGTCGCCGCAGGGGAAAGCTGACGCAACACCGCCGCCTGCCCCGCGAACCCCACCACGGGGCGTTTGAAGCGCAACTGCCCCAGCCCCGCGCCCCCCGGCGCGATCTGGCCACCGCCCATCAGCCGCAGGGTCGCGACCTCATGCGCCGTGCCCCACAGCACGCGCAAATCCTGCATATGTTTGACCGGTCGCGGTGCCATGTCAGAGACGGTCAACCACACATCCATACAAAGCGTCGCCCCCTGCCCGCCCGTACAGATCACATCGCCGCGGGCAATATCCTCCAGCGCGATACCGCGCAGGTTCACCGCGACCCGCTCTCCCGCCGCGACCCTCTCCCGCGCCGCGCCGCGTGCTTGCAGGCCACGGACCACCGTGGCCGCACCGCTTGGCTGCACGGTCAACGCCGCGCCAACCGCCAACGCGCCGCCAAGCAGCGTGCCCGTCACCACCGTTCCGCGTCCCGCCAGTGTGAACGCGCGGTCCACCGGCAGGAACGCCCCCATCGGCGCGGCCCGCGCGGGCAAAGCGTTGAACCGCCGCGCCAAGACCTGCCGCAGATGATCCGTCCCGCCAGCGGTCGTGGCCGAACAGGGCACCAGTTCGGCCACGGTAACGCCTTGCGCGGCAAGGGCATCCTCAATTTCCACCAGACGGGCGGGCAATGTCGCCACGGGGATCAAATCCACCTTCGTCACCGCGACCACGGCCACGGGCACCTGCAACAGTCTTGCGATTTGCACATGCTCGCGGGTTTGCGCGGCGATGCCCTCCACGGCCGAGACGACCAGCATCGCGCCCTGCGCGCCGCTCGCTCCCGACACCATGGTGCGGATGAAATCCTCGTGCCCCGGCGCGTCAATCAGGTCAAGCGTCCCACCCGCCATCTCGCAATGGGCAAACCCCAGCGCGATCGACAGGCCACGGGCTTTTTCCTCGGCCAGCCGGTCCGTCTCCATCCCCGTGAGGGAGCGCACCAGCGCCGTCTTGCCATGATCCACATGGCCGATCACGATCACGCAGGCCGATGTCATATGGCGGCGATCGCGCCCAGCGCCGCGACGACATCGGGTAGCTCGTCATCCGTTACCGTGCGCATGTCCAGCCACAGCTTGCCCTGATGGATACGCCCGACAATGGGCACCCCCCCGCCCCGTAAACGATCCCCAAGGGTTTCAGCAGACAGCGCGGCAGAGGCCACGACGACACTGAAACTGTCCAGATCCTGCTGCGGCAGCGACCCGCCGCCGACATAGGCGGCTGACGCCATCACCTCAACAACCACCCCCTTCACCGCAGCAAGGGAACCCGCGAGCCTTTGCGCCCGCGCCTCTACCTCTGCCAAAGGCTGCGAGAGCGCACGCAAGACCGGCACCCGCGCCAGCGGATCATGGGGCGGCAGGTACAGACGCAAGGTCGCCTCGAGCGCGGCCAGCGACAGCTTGTCGATGCGCAACGCCCGCAGCAACGGGTGCTTGCGCAGCCCCGCGATAATATCCGCCCGTCCCGCGATGATCCCCGCCTGCGGCCCACCAAGCAGCTTGTCGCCCGAGAACATGACCAGATCGACACCCGCTTTGAGGATATCCGCCACCACGGGTTCGTCGCGCAGCCCAAAGGGGGCAAGGTCAATCAGCACGCCGCTGCCCAGATCTTCCATCAGGATCAGATCCCGCTCCGCCGCCAGTTGCGCCAAATCTGTGCGGGACGGGGCAGAGGTGAAGCCCACAATGCGAAAGTTGCTGGTGTGGCTTTTCAACAGAACCGCCGTATCCTCGTCCACCGCATCGGCATAATCGCTAAGCCGCGTTTTATTGGTGGCACCGACCTCTTTCAGCTCTGCACCGCTTTGCGCGATCACATCGGGCAGACGGAAAGACCCGCCAATCTCGATCAGCTCCCCGCGCGAGGCGATCACCTTGCGCCCTGCCGCAGTGCCCATCAGCGCCAAGACCACCGCTGCGGCACAGTTATTCACGATCAGCGCCGCCTCAGCGCCCGTCAACTGGCAGATCAGCGCCTCGGCATGGTCATAGCGCGACCCGCGCTTGCCGGTTTTTAGGTTCAGCTCAAGGTTCGAAGGCCGCGCACCGATCTGGTCCATCGCCTGCAGCGCCTCGGGGGCAAGACGGGCGCGGCCCAGATTGGTGTGGATGATGATACCCGTGGCATTGATGACAGGGCGCAAGTTCGGCCGGCGAGCTGCCTTTATCCGGTCGGCAAGGCTATGGGCAAAGGGTTCACTGGCGAAATCGGGCAGATCGACCACCCCGCCGCCCCGAATATCACGGCGCAGCTGGTCGAGCGTTTCGCGCAGGGCGCGGCGCACCTCGTCGTGGCTGTAGGTCGCAACCAAGGACGCCACATGCGGTTGCTGCAACAGCGTATCGATCTGTGGCAAATGTCTAAGCTGGCTGTTCACGCGTCACGCCCCCCGATGGCTGAACGCGCAGTGTAATCGCGCGGGCCACGGGGGCAAGCCGGAACGCAGGCCAATAGCGGGCAACAAGAAGGCCCGCCGTGCGGGTTACGCCGCCAGCGCTTCCTTCACCGCGATGTCGGCCATCTGCAAAATCGCCTCGCGGCTATCGGCGACGGCGATAAAGCGGCCGTTGTGGCAGAACTTTGCCCCTTTGACGCCTGATGCTTCCTCAAGCGCGGCGTCTTTTTGACCCGCCCAAGCCACCGGAAGATCAGCGCGGTTCTCGAACGTATCATCCCCCAACCGGATCGTTGTCAGCGTCCATTCCTCGCCGCGCGGGTGGATGACGAACAGCAGATGATCCGCCCCCGCCTTCACCACGGCCCCGCGAAACGGCATGCCCATGGGCAGGTCCAGCACATGCCCCTCGCCCGCGGCATCAATGGCGGTCATGACCATCGCTTCGGCGCGGAACTTGGCGGCTTTGCGACGGATCGACGCTTCGACAAAGGCGCGCGCAATGGGCAAGGCGGCGGCAAAGGCGCGGTCGTCCACGCCTTCCTCGCGGTCATCGAAGACGGGTTTCAGGCTTTCCAACAGCGCGGGCAAGGTCAGACCGGCAAACAGTGGCCCCGCCTCTGACGCGTTGACGGCACCATTGTCCAGCAGGTCGATCGGCAGAACAAACCCGCGATCGAAACTGTCGTGGATGGCATTCACATCCGCCTCGGGCACGTCGAGCGCGCGCAGATAATCATGCCCGTAATGCGCCCAGATCAGCCCGAAAGAGCTATAGGGCTGCCCGTCTTCACGCAGCGGATTGGGACGTTGATGGTGATCGAAAATCCCTGCTTCGGCATCAAAATCACCGCCCACGTCGTAGATGATGCGCCCCTCGGCCGGTGTGATCAGCGCCTTGTCGCGGCTGCGCAGTACCGTGGCGTCTGGAAACAGCCGCGTCAGGATGACAGAGGATAGGAGTTCATCCGCATGAAAACCGCCTGAGTGGGTCACGAGTTGGGTGATCGTCATGTTTCTGTACCTTTGCGCATCTGTTCAGCAGGTCGAAATGAAAACGGGCGACCGTGGGAGAGGCCGCCCTGTGAATATGTATTGCTCACACCGCCCGTCACGGGCCTAGCATAAGAAAACGTAGAAAGAGTTAATGCGTCCAGGCCCCGCGGCGACCTGTGGCGAAATTCTCGCCATAGCCGCCGGCGCGGACATTTGCGCGGCGTTTGTTGGGGTCTTGCACCAGCGCGTCGATGTTGTGGTCGCGGGCGTATTCCACCGCTTCTTCCTTGGTGGCGAACTGCAAACGCACCTGCGTTTGCGTGTCCTTCGACGAGGTCCAGCCCATCAACGGGTCAATCTCGCGCGCGTGCTCTGGGTCGAATTCCAGCAACCAGACACGGGTTTTGGCCGTGCCAGAGGACATGGCAGTTCGGGAAGGCTGATAAATACGCGCGCGCATAGCTGAATCTCCGCTGTGATCAGGCGGTTTATCAGCCAAATACGGCCAAGGATCAAGGCATCACAGTGATTTGTGCCGAATTCGCGTTACATATGCTGCGGCGCAGCATAGACTGAGCTTATGCAATCGGAGCACCTCTCATGAACCCCCTGACCCTGATGACGCTCAATGCCAACTTCGCCAAGCTGATGATCGACACCCAAGCCGTTATGACGCTTAGGCTTTTGGGGATGGCCGGTGCCCTTCCCCAGACCCGCGGAGAGAACGCCCGAATGGTGAATGAAAAAGGCCCCGCCATGGCCAAAGCCTATCAGGCGGCCACCAAAGCCGCCTTTGCCGGGGGCACGCCCGACCAGATTTTCTCGGCCGCGATGGTCCCGGTCAGCAAAAAGGTCCGCGCCAACCGCAAGCGACTGACCAAATAAGCCTGCGACGAAAGCGACATATGCGCGTCGCGCAAGGCTGTGCCCCTTGAACCCGCGCGAAAACATGACACCTTAGGGAACACCCCCCAAAGGACGATGTTATGGCCTACGCCCACTCTGACAGCCTGCCCGAGCGCAAAGACGCCTATCTTGCCAATCCCGCGCCCAACGTGCGCGAACGCCCCAAGCTCGAGGGCGGCAAGAAGTTCAAGCTGGCGACCGAATTCGAACCCGCAGGCGACCAGCCCACGGCGATCAAGGAACTGTCTGAAGGGGTGCGGTCGGGCGAACGCGATCAGGTGCTTTTGGGGGCCACAGGGACGGGCAAGACGTTCACGATGGCCAAGGTGATCGAGGAAACGCAGCGGCCCGCGATCATCCTCGCGCCGAACAAGACGCTGGCGGCGCAGCTTTACGGCGAATTCAAAGGGTTCTTCCCCGACAACGCCGTGGAATATTTCGTCTCATACTACGACTACTACCAGCCAGAAGCCTATGTCGCGCGGTCCGATACCTTCATCGAGAAGGAAAGCCAGATCAACGAACAGATCGACCGGATGCGCCACTCTGCCACGCGGGCGCTGCTGGAACGCGATGACGTGATCATCATCGCGTCGGTGTCGTGCATCTACGGGATCGGCTCGGTCGAGACCTATGGCGCGATGACGCAGGACCTCAAGACCGGCAACAACTATGACCAACGCCAAGTGATCGCGGACCTGATTGCGCAGGCGTATAAACGCAATGACGCCGCCTTCCAGCGTGGCACCTTCCGCGTGCGCGGCGACAGCCTTGAAATCTTTCCGGCCCACCTTGAGGACCGCGCATGGCGTCTGTCCTTCTTCGGCGAAGAGCTGGAAAGCATTACCGAATTCGACCCGCTCACCGGCGAGAAGACCGGCACTTTCGACCAGATCCGCGTCTATGCGAACAGCCACTATGTGACGCCGAAACCAACGATGAACCAAGCGGTGATCGGCATCAAGAAAGAGCTGCGGATGCGGCTGGACCAGCTTGTCGCCGAAGGAAAACTGCTGGAAGCGCAACGGCTTGAACAGCGCTGCAACTTCGACATCGAGATGCTTGAAGCCACCGGCGTCTGCAACGGGATCGAGAACTATTCGCGCTATCTCACGGGCCGCGCCCCCGGAGAGCCGCCCCCCACGCTGTTCGAATTCATCCCCGACAACGCGATTGTCTTTGCAGACGAAAGCCACGTCTCCGTGCCGCAGATCGGCGGGATGTACAAAGGCGACTACCGACGCAAATTCACGCTGGCCGAACACGGGTTCCGCCTGCCCTCCTGTATGGACAACCGCCCCCTCAAGTTCGAGGAATGGGATGCCATGCGCCCGCAGTCGGTCTTTGTCTCGGCCACCCCCGCCGCGTGGGAAATCGAACAATCCGGCGGTGTGTTTACTGAACAGATCATTCGCCCCACCGGCTTGATCGACCCCAAAATCGAAATCCGTCCTGTCGAAATGCAGGTCGACGATCTGCTGGACGAGGTGCGCAAGGTCGCCGCCGACGGCTATCGCACGCTCTGCACCGTGCTGACCAAACGCATGGCCGAAGACCTGACCGAATACATGCACGAACAGGGCATCCGCGTGCGCTATATGCACAGCGATATCGACACGATCGAACGTATCGAAATCCTGCGCGACCTGCGGCTTGGTGCTTTCGATGTGCTGATCGGGATCAACCTTCTTCGCGAAGGCTTGGACATTCCCGAATGTGGGCTGGTGGCGATTCTCGATGCGGATAAGGAAGGGTTCCTGCGTTCGGAGACCTCGCTGATCCAGACCATCGGGCGGGCCGCGCGGAACGCCGAAGGCCGCGTGATCATGTACGCCGACCGCATCACCGGCTCGATGGAGCGTGCGATTGGCGAAACCGACCGCCGTCGCGCCAAGCAGCTGGCCTATAACGAAGAACACGGGATCACGCCGACAACGGTCAAGAAGAATGTCGATGATATCCTCGCCGGTCTCTACAAAGGCGATGTGGACATGAGCCGCGTCACGGCCAAGATCGACAACCCGCTCGCAGGCGGCAACCTGCAAACCGTGCTCGATGGGCTGCGCACCGATATGCGCAAAGCGGCCGAGAACCTCGAGTTCGAAGAAGCCGCACGCCTGCGCGACGAGGTCAAACGGCTCGAATCCGTCGATCTGGCCATCGCCGACGATCCGATGGCGCGTCAGTACGCTGTCGAAAAAGCCGTCGATGACGCGCAAAAGGCGTCGGGCCGATCAACCGGCGGTCGCGGCGGGATGCGCGGTGGCAAATCCCGCTACGGCGGCAAAAAACGCTAGGCAGCGCGTCTAGTCATCCACCTCGTCCGGCAACCCGTCATGGTCGGTCGAGGCCATCTCCTCCAGCTCGTCCTCTGACATGCTGTCGTACATATCTTTCGACGCGCCTTGCAGATCCTTGACCTTGGTCTCGCCCCTCTTGGCAGACAGGGCTGCACCGGCGGCGCGTTGTTGGGCTTTCGATTGGGCTTTCATCGCTGTCTCCTGTCGGTTGGATGTAGCGGCACAACCCGTCCACCCGCCCGCAGTTCCCCTACTACGGCGTGGCGCATAATTATTTTCACGCGCCCGTTGCAAGGTGATTGCTTTGCGCCCGCACCCACCCCACATTCGGAGTCTGCGCTTTATCCGGAGGATCCCAAATGCGCCTGATCGCCCTTGCTACACTGGGCCTGACCGCCCTCTCTGCCCCCGCCTTTGCCGATGAGACAACCGGCACGATCCTTGCCTATGACCGTCTTGCGAATATCATCGTCCTGCAAGACAAATCATCCTGGACGCTGGACGCCAAAACCCTTGTCCCGTCCGACCTGATGGCCGGCGATAAGGTCACGCTGACCTTCGCCTCCGACGGCGACAACGGTGCGAAACCCGCGACCAAGCTGACCCGCAACTAAGCTCTATTCGATAACAAAAGCGCCCCCTGACCAAATCAGAGGGCGCTTTCTGCGTTCAAACCATCAAACGATATCAGTCACCTGCGGGCGGAGTAACCTCAACGCCGGGGACGGTGATCGTTTTCTCTTCGGTGGTCACTTCAACGTCCGGAACTTCAACGTCGACCTCTTCTTCAGTCACGGAAACCGAACCGGTCTGTGCGTCAAACTCGGGCAGGTTGCCGCCTTCGACGGACACATCAACATCCGGCAACGAGCCTTCTTCAGTCTGATCGATATCGATGAAAAAGATTGCGAATGCGATGACCAGAATTGCGGCAAGGCCTGCGATTACTGCGGTAGAGGTCTTCATAGTATTTCCTTCCAAATTCACTTGCCGTTCTAGGCGATGCAAGGGCAACTCGGCGAAGCGGGAAATGGTTCCAGTAACATTTTCGGGAACATCTGGGCCGCGCGGGAAGTTGTGAACCCAGACAGTAATGCAGATTACAACCCAGGAGCTTTACAATGGAATTCGGCCTTCTCGGACTCATTATCCTGATCGCAGACATCTACGCGATCTATCAAATCTTCACCTCCGGCGCTTCGGGGCTTGCGAAAATCCTCTGGATTCTCGGCGTCCTGATCTTCCCGGTTGTCGGCTTTATCGTATGGCTGATCGCTGGCCCACGCGGCGGCAGCGTTAACGTCTAAGCGACGCACACACGATTCAACGAGAAAGGCCCGTAGCATTGCTGCGGGCCTTTTTGCGCCTGCCTCAAAGGTCTGTAAGTAATTTGTTAAGCATGACGCGCCAAGCTACCCGCCGAAAGGGTATCCCATGCGCTACTGGCCGATCCTTCTGCTTGGCTTACTGCAGCTTCCCACCCCTGCACAGGGCGGCGCGTGGCTGCGCGAAAAGGGCACGGGATTTACGTCCACCACGGTAAACGTCACGCGCAACTACGACATTTCGGAAAGCACCTTCATGGAATATGGCGTGCGCGACGACCTGACCCTGGGGGCAGAGGTCGGCTTTCTCGCCAGTTCCATCGGCCTGCAATCGGGATTTGCGTCGGTTTTCCTGCGCCGCCCCTTAGGCCGCCGCGACCGCCCGACCGTCTGGTCCGCAGAGCTGGGGTTCGGCGCGGCATGGGTGGGGGATGCGGTCTATCCCAATGTCAAAGCGGGGCTGTCTTGGGGCCGCGGCTATACGCTGGGGCAGAAACACGGCTGGGTGACCATCGACAGTTCCCTCGCGTGGGACATCTACCTGCAAGAGCATCTCGCCAAAGTCGACGGCACCATAGGCATCAACTTCGGCGACCGGTTTTCGGGAATGCTGCAAATCTACTATGCCTCGACCTCTGCCGTCAGCGCCACCTCTGTCGCGCCCTCTATCGTTATGCGCCCGCTGAAAAGCCGCCCCGATATCCGCTTCCAGATCGGGGCAGAGACGTTGATCAACGACACGTCCAACCCCGCGCTAAAACTCTCGCTCTGGCGCGAGTTCTAGCGTTTATCCATGCGCGCCTGCATAAAGATCGACCCTTTGACGCTGGTGCTCCAGACCAGATGCAGCAGATCACGATCCGCCCCCTGATCCGTCAGCACATAGGGCACGCTGTATTGCGCCACATTCGATCCGTTGCGCACCGGCCCATCCATCGTGATGCTATCCACCGCAATCGCCCACCCGCCGAACGGAAAGCGGTCGGCAATATCCACCACCCAGGTCTTGGCCAGACTGGCTTCGGTATGTTCAACCTGCACAGGGTTCGACACCGGATTGTGGATGCCGTGGAACGAGTTTCCCGTCATCTCGATATTGCGCATGCGCGAGAAATCCATATCGGCAAAGCTCGTGTCGATCCGTTCGACCCGATCAATGAACCCGTTGATGCTGCGGAAGCGGTTGTCGTTGATTGTCAGCCCATTGATCACATGACCCGCCCCATGGGGCTTGATCACGATATAGCTGAACCACGGGGCCACCTCACCCGACAGAAAGATATTACCGCTGATCGACAGGGAGCTGAAAGAATACTCGCTGCTGTAGTCCGGCGCGGGGTCTTGTTCGTTGGTCCATTCGACAAAGCAATTGTCGATATAGTTCCCGCTGACCACGCTCGCCGTGTGCTGCGCCGCAAGGATCAACCCGGCAGAGCGGACGCCGTTCTTGACCGTATCCCCCTGAAAGAAGTGGTTCCCCGTGACGATATTATTCTGCCCCGCCAGCAGCGCAAAATGGCGAAAGCGCGTGGCACGGTTGTCGCGAATCTTGACGTCATTGGCGTTGCAGTTGATCGCGATCGTGGTCCGGTCCGGCACGTCCAGCGCATCTTCGGCGGACAGGAACTGGCAACGGTCCACGAACATCCCCTGACAGCCCCCCCCGATCGACGTGATCCCCCGATCCTTCGGGCGCGAGATAAAGCAGTCCCGCACATGGAAAATCGTCCCCGATGGCGCAAGGTTGATAGCGCTGGCCACGTTGTTGCACTGGAATTCGATGTCATCCAGAACGAATTTGCTCAGCTGGCTGTAGTTGCTGAAATCCAGCAGATACTGGAACCGCGTAAAGGTAAAATTCTGCGTCCCCGCCGCATCGTACAAGGGTGCATTCAGGGTAATCTCTTGTGTGGCGACGTTTTTGGCGCGCACATAAATCTCGCGCCCGACCCCATTGCCCGTGATCAGCGCCCCCACAGGCACATTCGCCACATTCACCACATTTGTCAGCTTGCGCGCATCCGAGGGCGAATAGCTGGCCTGCGAGGTCACCGTGACCGTATCCCAATCGCCATTCGTGGCCGCTTCAAACTGGCCGTTGCGGATCACCCGCCGCGTGGCATAGCTGCTGCGTTCGGGCGTCGCGGCCTGCATATCGATCGGGCCGGTCACGTTGACCTTGCGCCCGCCCAGATCCAGCGATTCATGATCTGCATTGTTCAGCAAGGCCTGAAACGCCTTGCGAAAGGCGATCTCTTCATTCCCGAAAGCCTCGATATAGTTCGGCAAATCAAAGTTGCGGCGCAAAAGCAGGATCGCGCTGGCGGGCATGGTCACCGTCCCCTCAAACCGCGTCGGCGCGTCAAAGGTCACGTCCCCGTTCAGCAGATACGTCCCGCGCGGGATCAACACGCTGCGCCCCTGCGCATCCGCATTCGCCGCCACAAAGGCCGCCGTATCATCGGTGCTGCCATCCCCTATCGCGCCATAGTCCCGCACGTCCACCTGTGCCAGCATGTCGCGCAGAAAGACGCTCGTCACATCCTCGATCTGCAAATCGTCAATGCGAACGACCCCGCCATTCTGCCCCGTCAGGTCCAGCCCGAAATGCCCATAGACCGGCGCATTGCCCCAGACCATATCGACCCCGCCGCGCAGCCCCGACCCGACAATCGCGCTGACCTCGACCACCTCGCCATAGCTGGTCAGCGTCACCGCCGGACCGGCCTCCACCAGCCCGCCCGCGCGGCTGCCATTGCCAAGCGCCGGATACCCCGCGATCCGCACCGACGGTAGATTCCCACTGATCGCCTTCACCCGCGCCGTGATCCGCAGATAACACCCCGGCAGAAGTGGCGTCTGTCCCATGTATCGCAGCTTTTGCGTGGATTGCGTTTTTATCAGCTCAAGCGCCCCGCCAAAGTCCTGATCCGCAGGGATAAACGCCGCATTTATGGCATTGGCATAGGTATCAGACCCCGCTGTGCCATCCCCGCTTGAATACACATCCAAGCCTTGCGCAAATGCCGCAGGTGTCAGTAGCAGACCGTCCGTGATTGCCTTATTCATCGTCATCCCCTTCGTCGGGTTGCGATGTCGCCCCCCATGAATTGCAAAACTCCGGCGCTTGGCCGGCAGGGGGAAAGATTTATGCACAAAGGGTTAACCACGCCTAACCGCAGCGTACGCCGCAGGCGGTCACATGAGCGTACCAAAGATGTCGCGCCTGTCAGGCAGAAACGCTTGGCGCATCCAGCAGTTGAACGGCGGCAATACGCCAGCCCTCGGGCGTCTCAACCATCTGATAATCCAGCAAATAGGTAAATCCTTTCAGGTCCGTGACCTGCACCTTCTGCCACTGCGCACCGGCGATCTCGCGCAGATCCAGAAACCGCACCTCGGCATGTTTCCAGACCATCGGATAGCCCGTGGTCACCATACGTTTAAAATTTTCCGAAGACTGAAACATCATCTGCAGATTGGGGCTCGCATATGCGAAGGCACCCTCGAAATCATCTGCCTTGAAAGCGTCGAACTGGCCGCTGATCGTGCTTTCGATATCCGCCTGCTGCGCCATGGCACCAAACGCCGTCGCAAAGGTCAAAACCATCCCGAAAAAGGCCGAAAGAACCGCGCCACGCATGAGAATGCTCCCTATGATGTGTTGAACTTAACCTAAGCCACGCACATCATAGGGCAATAGTTTCACGCCGTGGTCAGCTTGCCCGCCAACGCGTCGTCGATCAGGGCGACCGTTTCATCCACGCCATACAGCGCGATGAACCCACCGAAACGCGGACCTTGGCTGGCGCCCAGCAACACTTCGTACAGCGCGGTGAACCAGTCGCGCAGCGGGTCGAAACGCTCTTTCCCGACGGCGAAAACCATCGTTTGCAATGCCTCGGCATCCAGCCCGCCGTCCCATGTTTTCAGCTGGTCCCGCAGGTCTTCCAGGGCTTCCCGCTCCAGATCTGACGGGGCGCGGAACACTTTGGCGGGCTTCACGAAATCATTGTAATAGCGCACCGCATGCTCGGCCGCCGCATCCATACCGGGGTTGCCTTCGGGCGTCGCATCCGGCGCATACCGCTGGATAAAGCCCCACAGTTGCGACTTGTCCTCGGCCGAGGAGACCGACGCGAGGTTCAGCAACATCGAGAAGGGCACAACCATATCCGACTTGGGCACATCGCCCCCGTGGATATGCCAAACGGGGTTGTTCAGCTTGCCCTTGTCGTCCTGTGTCTC
Source organism: Sulfitobacter sp. G5_S2_6_S6 (assembly GCF_054968505.1). Classification (NCBI taxonomy): domain Bacteria; kingdom Pseudomonadati; phylum Pseudomonadota; class Alphaproteobacteria; order Rhodobacterales; family Roseobacteraceae; genus Sulfitobacter; species Sulfitobacter sp. G5_S2_6_S6. The sequence continues at coordinate 301,797 of NZ_JBQKUI010000003.1, read as the reverse complement.
ATAGGCGCGCAGCTGCTGGTGGTATTCGTCGACCGCCTTGGGGATCACGTCGAAATACATGCGCTTGGCCGTCTTGGGCTTGAGGTACATGAAATACGACAGCGATTCCGCGCTGGCATAGGTCAGCCATTCGTCGATGGTCAGACCATTGCCCGACGATTTGGAGATCTTGTGCCCGTCCTGATCAAGGAACAGCTCATAGGTGAAATGCTCGGGCGGGCGGTTGCCCAGAATACGGCAGATCTTGTCATAGATCGGCGTGTTGGTGCTGTGATCCTTGCCGTACATCTCAAAGTCGACATCAAGGGCGGCCCAACGGGCGCCAAAGTCGGGCTTCCACTGCAACTTCACATTGCCGCCGGTCAGCGGCAGAGTCATTTCGGTGCCGTCTTCATCGTCGAAGGTGATCGTGCCTTCCTTGGCGTTGACCGCTTTCATCGGCACATACATCACCCGCCCTGTTTCAGGGTGGATCGGCAGGAAGATCGAATAGGTCTGCCGACGCTCCTCGCGCAGCGACTTGAGCATCACTTCCATGATCTCGTCATACTTCTCGGCGGCGCGCAAAAGCACCTCGTCGAACTTGCCGGAGCCGTAGAACTCCGTGGCAGAGATGAACTCGTACTCGAACCCGAAGGTATCCAGAAAACGCCGCAGCATGGCGTTGTTATGCGCGCCAAAGCTGTCGTATTTGCCGAAAGGATCGGGCACCGATGTCAGCGGGCGCTGCAGATGTTCTTCCAATGCGGCGGGGTCGGGCACGTTACCCGGCACCTTGCGCATCCCGTCCAGATCGTCCGAAAAGCACACCAGCCGCGTCGGAATGTCGCTGATCTGCTCAAATGCGCGGCGGATCATCGTCGTGCGCGCAACTTCGCCGAAGGTCCCGATATGCGGCAGACCCGACGGGCCATAGCCGGTCTCGAACAAGACGTACCCCTTCTCGGGGGCCTTGTTTGCATAGCGTTTCAACACCCGACGTGCTTCCTCGAACGGCCACGCTTTACTGATTAGGGCTGCTTCACGCATCTGCGACATGTCATCAATTCCATCATTTTCACCCCGCACCCAATGCGCGCAGGCAGCCCGTACCTATTGCGTCCCCGTAGGCCCGTCAATAATCTGCAGATCAACGGAATGACCGAACGGAAATGCGCATGAATGACGACACCTCCCTCACCCTCAGCGCGCAGGATTGCCTTGTCGCCGTGATGATCGCGGTTTCCGCATCAGACGAGGACATCCGCACCACCGAATTGCTCAAGATCCAGACGGCTGTAAACATGCTCCCCGTCTTTTCGGGCTATGATGTGGACCGCATCAGCTCTGTCAGCTCGATGGTGTTCGACCTGTTCGAACAGGAAGACGGGCTGGATGCCCTGTTCGGCCTGATCAAGGGCGCGCTGCCCGACCGGCTGAACGAAACGGCCTATGCGCTGGCCTGCGACGTGGCCGCGGCCGACGGCACGTTGGACGAAGCCGAATTGCGTCTGCTGGAAGAAATCCGCTACGAGCTTGACCTCGACCGCCTGCACGCCGCCGCCATCGAACGCGGTGCCCGCGCCCGTCACGTCAAATAGGCCGCGACAAATAGGCCGCGACACCGCGATCAAAGAGAGGCCGAATCCGCAGCCACATGGAACGCCCCCCAGCGTTCGATCAGCCCTTGCTGCAACCGTTTGGAGCGCCCGTTCCACGCCCTCCCCCCTTCGGGGCGTTCGCGTTGCGCGCGGGTCAGGGTGGCGCGACGTGGCATATCGGCGGTGAACACGGCAAAGGCCATCACCCGCCCGTCCGGTGCCGTCAGATACCCCGCCAAGGCCGAGACAAAGTTCAACGTGCCGGTCTTCGCCTCCACCTTGATCGGGTGATCCTGCACGGGCCGCCCCTTGGAATCGCGCAGGGAAATCGACTTGAGCAACGGTTTCAACGTGCCCGATCCATAGACCCGCACCAGCGCCGTCACCATATCCTGCGCGGTCACGCGGCTGTCTTCGCCCAGCCCCGAATGGTCCACCAGCGCGGGTGCATCCATGCCCAGATTGGCCTTGGCCCACACGTTCATCTCTGCCGCAGACGCGCGCAGGGACGCGGGCGTGCCCGTGCGGTAAACCGTGGCGGACAGCCCCGCCATCTCTGCGATCAAGTTATTGGAATACTTCAACATATCGCGCAGGATATCGCGCAGCGGCGCGCTGGAACGGGTCACCAGCACCTCGCCCTCGGGCAAGCTGGTGATCAACGCCATGTCGCGCAGACGGATGCCCTGTGCCCCCGCCAATGTCTTAAAGATATCGCCCGCATACAGTCCCGGCTTGCGCACCGGCAGCCAGCGCGCCCCCCCATTGCCCAAGGCGCTTTTCGCGACGCTCCAGTCATCGCGGGTGCCTGCGTCACGATAGGCAAAGACCGGCGCACTGCGGTCGCTGATCTCCATCGCGGCCATCGCCACGTCAGGGCGATAAGACCCCGACCGCCCGTCCATCAGCACCGAATAGCTGCCATTCTCGCGCTTCCATTCAAAGTGGACGCGGTTAAAGTTCAGCGCCAGCCCCGACACAGCGGGGTTATAGCCCACATGATCCGGCTGATCCGCATCAATCAACGGGAAGACCGGCAGGCTGCGTTCGTAAATTTTCAACCCGCCTTTGACGCCGATAATGCCCGCCGCCTTGAGGTCATCGGCCATTTTGGCCAGCCCGTCCGTATCCAGCGTCGGATCGCCCCCGCCCACAAGGATCAGATCGCCCTGCACTTCGCCGTCCACAATGCCACCGGTCGCCATGATGCGCGTCTGAAACTGATGCGCCGCGCCCAAGGTATCCAGCGCGTAAAGCGCGGTAATCGCCTTGGTCACGCTCGCCGGGGGCATCCCGTCAAGCGGGCCGTTCTGTTCCAGCACCGCACCGGTTTCCGCATCCGCCAGACTAAAGGTCACAGCCCCGTTCAACCGCGCCTTGTCGATCAGCTCTTGCGCCGAGGGGATCGCCTGCCGGAACAGATCGTCCCCGCGCAACACGGGACGCAGCGATTGAGTTGGCGGTGCCGCAAAGGCCGCCGGAGCCGCAACAGCCGCCGCAGCGGTACTCAGAAACAAACGACGGGATAAAACAGTTTTCATGGGGCGACTTAAACCTGACAGGACAGAGCGACACAAGCGCTTGCAAATCACATTTTCATGGGCGGGGGCCCATGCTAACTGACAAAACATGCAACGCGTTATTTTGATCATGTTTGTCGCCATGTCACTGATTCCCGCAGGCGACAGCGCGGGCAAGATCCTGACCTCACAGCTTGGCGTGGCCCCCGTTTTTGTGGCGTGGTCGCGGTTTGCCATCGGGGCGCTGCTGCTGGTGCCCTTCGCCCCGCCGCAAACGCGCGCCCTGTTCGGCAACTGGCGCATCTGGGTCCGTGCCGCCATCCTGTGCGGCAGCATCACCTGCATCCAGACAGCACTGGTGACCGAGGACGTGGCCAATGTCTTTGCCGCCTTTTTTATCGGTCCGCTGCTCAGCTATGTGCTGGCCGCGCTCTTCCTGCGCGAGGCGATATCGCTTCAGCGCAGCGCGTTGATCGTAGCGGGGTTTCTGGGGGTGCTGGTCGTGGTCCGACCGGGGCTTGAACCCAGTGCGGGGCTGCTTTGGGCGCTGACCGCGGGGACGCTTTATGGCGTGTTTCTCACGATGTCGCGCTGGCTGTCGCATCTGGCCCCGCCCCTTGCGCTGACCTTCAGCCAGCTGGTGATCAGCGGGCTGCTGCTTTTGCCTCTGGGGCTGGTCTATTTCCCGCCGCTGTCCGGCCCCGTCCTGGGGCTGAGCCTCGCAAGCGCGCTGTGTTCGATGCTGGGCAACCTGCTGATGTTATACGCTTATCGCATGGCCCCTGCGACCAAGGTCGCGCCGCTGGTGTATCTGCAACTGCTGTCCGCCGTGGGGCTGGGGTGGCTGGTGTTCGGCGCATGGCCCGACGCCCTGACATGGGCCGGCATGGCGATGATCCTAGGGGCGGGTATCGCCTCTGCCAGATTGCGCTGACCATTTGCCCGCGGCCCGGATCGCGCTTGAGCTGACATCGACCATCGGGACGTTCACGAAACACCACGCGGGGGCCGGTGTCTGCCCCAAGAGCTGGCTTTGCCGCCCCGAAATCCGGTAGGGTGCATAAAGCGTCGCGGCGTGGCTCATCCGTGCCGATATGCGCTGGCCGGGCCGTGCAAGCACCCCCAGGGGCACAGTCTCCATGATCTGCCGCCAATCCTGCCACAGGTGGAACTGCGCCAGATTATCCGCCCCCATCAGCCAGACGAAGCGCACACCGGGATAGCGGGCCCGCAGCGCGGCAAGGGTTTGCGCGGTGTAGCGGGTGCCAAGATGGGCCTCGATATCCGTGACCTCGACCCGCGGGTGCTGCATCACCTCGCGCGCGCGGGCCAGACGGGACGCCATCGGGGCCGGCCCATGCGCCTTGAGCGGATTGCCCGGGCTGACCATCCACCACACCCGATCCAGCCCGAAACGCTTGATCGCCTCGCGCGTGATATGGGCGTGACCCTCGTGCGCCGGATCAAACGACCCGCCAAGCAGCCCGATCACCTGCCCCGGGGGCGCATATGGAAATGGATAACCCAACGAAAACGGCCCCCGATATACATCAGGGGCCGAAAGAAGGGCAGCAACGCCCCTTTGTCAATCGCGTTATCCGAGCGTTAATCGACGAACTTCTTGATCTCGCCGGATTTCAAACGCGCGAAATAGCTCTTCATCTCGCGCTTCACGATCGGCATCAGGAAGTACAGCGCCGTGATGTTCACAACCGCCATCGCAAAGATCATCGCATCAGAGAAGTCGATAACCGCGCCCAGATTGGCCGCCGCCCCCACGATGATGAACAGGCAGAAGATCACCTTGAACACGATCTCTTTGGTTTTGCCTTCACCGAACAGATAGGTCCACGCCTTCAGCCCGTAGTAGGACCAGCTGATCATGGTGGAGAAGGCGAACAGGATCACCGCCAGCGCCAGCACATAGGGGAACCAGCTGAACCCGGTCGCAAAGGCAGCCGATGTCAGTTGAACGCCGCTTGACCCGTCGATGGTCTGGATCGCGGTGCCTGCGTCATTCAGGATGAAGCGGCCCGTTTCGGGGTCCATCACCAGCACGCCAGAGATGGTGATCACCAGCGCGGTCATCGTACAGATGACAACGGTATCGATGAAGGGCTCCAACAGGGATACGACGCCTTCGGTCACCGGCTCTTTGGTGCGCACGGCAGAGTGTGCGATCGCCGCCGAGCCGACACCCGCCTCGTTCGAGAACGCCGCCCGTTTAAAGCCCTGGATCAGCGCGCCAACCAGACCGCCTGCAACGCCCAGACCACTGAACGCACCTTCAAAAATCTGGCCAAAGGCCCAACCGATCTTGTCGTATTCAACGATCAGGATGATCAGCGCGGCACCAACATAGATCACGCCCATCAACGGCACGATTTTCTCGGTGACATTGGCGATGGATTTGATCCCGCCGACAATGACCGCAAAGACCACTGCGGCAAAGACGATGCCCGTGATCCAGCCAGGGTAGTCGCCGATGATACCGGACAGCTGCGCATGGGCCTGATTGGCCTGGAACATATTCCCGCCGCCCAAGGCACCACCGATGGTAAAGATCGAAAAGATCACCGCCAGCACCCCGCCCAAAGGCAGGCCGCGCTCCTTGAAGCCCTTTGTCATATAGTACATCGGACCACCGGAAACGGTGCCATCGGCGTATTCATTGCGGTATTTCACACCCAGCGTACATTCAGTGAACTTGGAGGCCATGCCCAGCAAACCGGCCAGGATCATCCAGAAGGTCGCCCCCGGACCGCCGATGCCCACGGCCACCGCGACGCCCGCGATGTTGCCCAGACCGACAGTCCCCGACAGCGCCGTTGCCAGCGCCTGAAAGTGGCTCACCTCGCCCGCGTCATCGGGATCGGAATAATCGCCTTTCACCAGCGAGATCGCATGCCAGAACGCTTTGACCTGAATGAAGCCGAAATACAGCGTAAACACCGACGCCGCGACCACCAGCCACAGCACGATCCACGGGAAGTTGGTGCCGGGTAGCGACATGAAGATCAGATTGACGAACCAGCCCGTCGAACCCGCGAAGATATCATTGATGCGTTGATCCATGCCGACGGTTTCTTGTGCCGCGGCAACCATGGGCAAGGCAGAGACAGCAGTAGCCCCCGCACCCGTTGTCAGAAATTTTTTCATGATATGACCTTTCAAGGAATGATCGTCAGAGGCACGCGAGACGCCACAGCCAAGCGGCCGGTTACGCCGCCGAACATACGCTCTTTCAGGCCGCGCAGACCGACACGGCCCACCACGATCTGCTGTGCGCCGTGTTTCTTGGCCAGATCGTCCAGAATATCGGCCACATCGCCATGCTTCACGATGCCCTGAACGGTGACGCCGTCTTCGCTGACCTTCTTGACCGCCGGATCGACGATACGTTCGCGGGCCAGTGCCAGTTCCTCTTCGCGCCGTTTGTGGCGCTGGTCATTCTCTTCCGAGGTCTGGAAGCTGAATGGAGACCATTCAATCACGTAAACGAGCTTGAGCTCGCAATCGCCAATCAATTTGGCCTGTTTCGTTGCGAAATCCAAAGCGCGCGCCCCGGCTTCCCCCCCGTCCAGTCCAACAACAATAGTGGATGCTGTCATGTATTTGTCCCTTTGTGTATGACGCGGTCTTTTTGCGGCCGCGTTGTACCGGGGCGCTGAACGCACCCGGATTAGGCGAATATAAACGAGGTCCAAAATTTTTTTCGACTGAATTTCGCGTAAAATTCGGTCATTCGTCCCCAGTTCACCGCTCGAAAACGGTAAAAAGGGATAGTTATCGGAAAAACAGCCTTTGCCGCCCGCGCGATCAGCGCTTTGTGCGTAACGCCCCTGCGCCCTGTGAATCGCCCGGGAACACACGGGCTTCAAAACCGCGGCACAGGCCTTATATATTGAATGTTTGCTCTTGCCCGCCTGTGGCGATATTGCACGTTCCAAACCGTATTCAGCTTATCCGAGGATTCTCAATGGCCGCCTATCAATATGTCTATCACATGTCCGGTGTCTCAAAGACCTACCCGGGCGGCAAAAAGTGTTTCGACAACATTAACCTGAACTTCCTGCCCGGTGTGAAAATCGGTGTGGTCGGTGTCAACGGCGCGGGTAAATCCACGCTGATGAAGATCATGGCTGGCAAGGACAAGGATTACTCGGGCGAAGCATGGGTCGCTGAAGGGGCCAAGGTCGGCTACCTGGAACAGGAACCCTATCTGGACCCCGCCCTGACCGTGCGCGAGAATGTCATGCTGGGCGTGAAAGCCAAGAAGGACATTCTGGACCGCTACAACGAACTGGCGATGAACTATTCCGACGAGACAGCCGACGAAATGGCCGCCTTGCAGGATCAGATCGACGCGGAGAACCTCTGGGATCTCGACAGCCAGATCGACGTCTCGATGGAAGCCCTGCGCTGCCCGCCAGACGATGCCGATGTGACCAAACTGTCCGGTGGTGAAGCCCGCCGCGTGGCGCTGTGCAAGCTGCTGCTTGAAGCGCCCGAAATGCTGCTGCTTGACGAACCGACCAACCACCTGGACGCGGAAACCATCGCCTGGCTGCAACAGCACCTGATCGACTATAAGGGCACGATCCTGATCGTCACCCACGACCGGTATTTCCTGGATAACATCACCAGCTGGATCCTCGAGCTCGACCGCGGCAATGGCATCCCCTACGAGGGGAACTATTCCAGCTGGATCGACCAGAAAGCCAAACGGCTTGAACAGGAAGCCCGCGAGGACAAGTCCAAGCAAAAGACACTGTCGCGCGAATTGGAATGGATGCGTCAGGGGGCCAAGGCCCGTCAGGCGAAATCCAAAGCGCGGATCAAGTCGTATAACGAGATGGCCGACAGCTCAGAGCGCGAACGCCTGACGCGCGCCCAGATCGTTATCCCCAACGGTCCCCGTCTGGGCAACAAGGTGCTTGAGGTCGAGGGCCTGTCCAAAGCCATGGGCGACAAGCTGTTGATCGAAAAGCTGGACTTCTCTCTGCCGCCAGGCGGGATCGTCGGCGTGATCGGCCCCAACGGCGCGGGTAAATCAACCCTGTTCAAGATGATCACCGGCCATGAACAACCCGATACCGGCACGATCGAACTCGGAAATACCGTTGATCTGTCCTATGTCGACCAGTCGCGCGATGACCTGAACCCTGATGACAACGTCTGGCAGGCCATTTCGGGCGGGGCCGAGATCATCAAGCTTGGCGATGCCGAAGTGAACTCCCGCGCCTATTGCGGTGCCTTCAACTTCAAGGGCGGTGACCAGCAGAAGAAAGTCGGCCTGCTGTCGGGCGGTGAACGCAACCGTGTGCATATGGCACGTCTGCTGAAAGAAGGCGGCAACGTGCTGCTGCTCGATGAACCTACCAACGATTTGGACGTTGAAACCCTGCGCGCGCTCGAAGACGCGCTGGTCGATTTCGCGGGCTGTGCCGTGGTCATCTCGCACGACCGTTTCTTCCTTGACCGGATTTGTACGCACATCCTCGCCTTTGAAGGCGACGCGCATGTTGAATGGTTCGAGGGCGGCTTCTCTGACTACGAAGAGGACAAGAAGCGTCGTCTGGGCGAAGACGCCATGGAACCCAAGCGCATGAAGCACAAGAAATTCTCGCGCTGATCTAGGCGAAAGTTCTAAGAAAAAAGGCCCCCGCAGGAAACTGCGGGGGCCTTTTTATGTGTCGGTCAACGCGCCGCAGCGACGCGGCACGGGTTTCCCGTTACAGCCCGTCGGCCAGTTCCGTATAGCCATCGGTGCGGTCGGTGCTGGTGCTGTCGGGCACCGTTTCACGGCCCAGAAAATCGCGCAGCGTGTTGCAGGCAGACAGCCCCGACCACAGCCGCTGGTTCGACACCAGCTTCACCGTGACATCGGCGCTGAAATCACCGCCGATACGTGCGGCGGTGCCATCATGGGACAGGATGTCTTCGATGTCTTTCTGGATCTCTTCGGGCTTGATCCGGTGGCGGCCCATCACGGTGCCCACGATAATCCCCTCGCCCGCATAGCCCATAAAGCATTTCTCATGCGCCAGCGCCGCGACCGTGGCCTGCGCGACCAAGCCCATCTGGCGACAGAACTCAGCCGGGCTTGCGGCCTCGAAGATATTGCGGATCTGCGGGAGTTTGACCGCAAAAAGGCTCATGGCATAGCAGCCTTCGGGCAGACGCAGCATATGGTTTTCGAACCCGTGCAGATCGTCGACGCCGACAACGTTCAGATCAAAGCTTTCCTCGACCCGTACCTTCATCAGGCCCGACAGCTCCGCCAGCGTATGCGCGGCCTCGCGTTCACGGCGCAGACTGTCGCTGAGCATGCCCGCCATGTTGATACGCGCGCCCAACTCGATCCCGTTCAAGGGCTTGAAGATGAAATCCGTCGCCCCGGCGCGGAAGGCGGTGTCCATCAGGTCATGTTTCCGGCTGCCGGTGATCATGATGATCGGCGCACTTTTATAGGCCTGCATATTGCGGATGTCGTCACATAGGGTGATCCCGTCAACGCCGGGCAGCATGATATCCAGCAAGAAGCAGTCAAAGCTTGCCCCGTGTTCGTCGATCTTGGCCAACCCATCCTCGGCCGAGTCTGCACAGACCAGATCGAACCCCAGCGACGGCGTCAGACAGTCGCGCAACAGGTCAAGAATGGTGGGGTCGTCATCTACGGCTAGGATTTTCATACGGTGGCTCACTCGTTGTCGTGTCGGCAGAAGGGGGACTGGTTAAATTCTCTTACGGCTCGGAGCAAAATCGCAGATGAATCTGGCAGCAGTTAGGCAATTTCGGCCAATCCGTTAACCCTTTGCCCCGCTGCCTCTGCCAATGCACGTTAGGGTTTCGCCTTGCCCCTCCGAAGAATACGGCGCAAATGTGCCGGAATCAGCAAGGATCGGCCTGTTTTTCAAGGCCCATTGACAGCCCCTTGCGCGAATCCCCACGACCTGCCATATCCGAATGGCTAACGTTATTCTTTTTCGACCAACTGTCTCCCTCATACGGCGTTCAGACTTCGATCCAGACCGACAACGCCAAGCCATCGCACGACGCGGATGGCATACTAGAGGAGACTACGGATATGGCCACTGGCACCGTAAAATGGTTCAACACAACAAAAGGCTTCGGCTTTATCGCACCCGATGGCGGCAGCAAAGATGTATTCGTACACATCTCCGCTGTTGAGCGCGCAGGCCTGACCGGTCTGGCCGACAACCAGAAAGTGACATTCGACATCGAAGCTGGCCGTGACGGTCGCGAATCCGCGTCGAACATCGCACTGGCATAAGCCATGCAGGGCCTTAGGCCCGCAGGATGAATTTGCCGGCTGACCCTCACGGGACAGCCGGTTTTTTTATGTCCTCAGGGTTGCCAAACACAACCCAAGGGGCAAAATACCGCCATCACATCCTAAAGGAGCCCCCCATGCGCCGCCGTCAGTTTATCGCAGGTTCTTTGGCCGCCCTCGCCTTTCCCCGCGCGCTGTTTGCCGCGGGTGCCGCCTATGACCCCACGCCGCAAATGGTGTCGATCAAACCACAATATGCCGTGGGCGAGCTGCTGATCCTGCCCCGCAGCCACTACCTGTATCTGGTGATCGCCCCCGGTCAGGCCATGCGATACGGTGTGGGCGTCGGCAAGGCCGGGCTGGAGTTTACCGGCACCGCGACGATCGATGTCAAAAAGGAATGGCCCACCTGGCGCCCCACGGACGAGATGATCGAACGGGAGCCCAAGACCTATGCGCGGTTCATCGGCAATACCGATGCGCAACCCGGTGGCCCGTCCAATCCGCTGGGGGCGCGTGCGCTCTATCTGTTCCAGAACGGCCGCGATACATATTTCCGCATCCACGGCACCACCCAACCCAGCAGCATCGGGCGCTCTGTCTCGAACGGGTGTATCCGCATGCTGAATGAACACGTCAAAGACCTGTACCAACGTGTGCCCATCGGCACCAAGGTCACGGTGCTTTAACGCCGCTGACTTTATTCACCACGCAAAAGGGGCTGGCATCGCTGCCAGCCCCTTCGCATTTCTGCACTGTGTCGGGGACCTATCCCCTTAGTTCAGCGCGCCTTAGTTCAAGGCTTTGTCGGTGATCGCATGGGTCCATGCGCCCGACGGCTCTACCGTGATGACGGGGTCTGATCCACCGGACAGCAGCGATTCCACGGTCCGCTCGTAATCCGCCTCGTCCAGCGCGCCGTTGCTGCCTGCGGTCAGCTTGGCCACTTCGCCCATCATGCGTTTCTGATGCTCTTCGGTTTGCGCACCGGAGGCATCGTTGTCCAACACGATTTCCGCCGCTTCATCGGGGTTTTCCTCGGCGTATTTCCAGCCCTTCATAGAGGCCCGCACAAAGCGCACCATCTTGTCCTCGAACGCCGGATCGGCAAGGTTCTCTTCCAGCGCGTAAAGCCCGTCTTCCAATGTGGCAACGCCCTGCTCTTCGTATTTGAACACGTTCAGATCATCCGGCGTCAGACCTGCGTCGATCACCTGCCAGTATTCATTATAGGTCATGGTCGACACGCAGGCGGCCTGATTTTGCAGCAGCGGATCCACGTTAAAGCCTTGTTTCAGCACGGTCACACCATCCTCACCGCCTTCGGTGGGCAGCTCAAGCTTGCTCATCCAGCTGAGAAAGGGGAATTCATTGCCAAAAAACCAGACGCCCAACGTCTTGCCCTTGAAGTCATCCGTGGTCTCGATCCCGGCATCCTTGCGGCAGGTCAGCATCATGCCCGAGGATTTGAACGGCTGCGCGATGTTCACCATCGGCAGACCCTTCTCGCGCGCGGCCAATGCGGCGGGCATCCATTCAACGGCGACATCGGCACCACCACCGGCCAGCACCTGTGTCGGCGCAATGTCTGGACCGCCCGGCTTGATCGTGACGTTTAGATCTTCTTCGTCATAGAACCCTTTGTCCTGCGCCACATAATAGCCCGCGAACTGCGCCTGCGTGACCCACTTCAGCTGAAGCGTCACATCATCCGCCGCTTGGGCCATGGTCCCCATCAGGCCCACAGCGGCCCCGGCGACATATGTTGATAGTTTTTTCATTTTTATATCTCCCTCTTGGTTGGTTGGTCGTCTTGGTTAGTTCCGCGTTAGTTCCGCTGGCTCGGGTGCCAAAAGGTCACCCGCCGTTCAAACAATGATATCGCGCCGTAGAATGCGGACCCGGCAATCGCCGCGACAACAATCTCGGCCCAGACCAGATCAAGCGCAAGCTGGCCCACCGAGGTAGAGATCCGAAACCCCATCCCCCGCACAGGAGAGCCGAAAAATTCAGCAACAATCGCCCCGATCAAGGCAAGGGTCGTGCCGATCTTCAGCCCATTGAACACGAAAGGCATCGCGGCAGGCAAGCGCAGCTTGAACAGCGTCGCCCAATAGCTGGCCGCATAGGTCCGCATCAGATCGCGCTGCATGGCGTCGGTGGCTTGCAAGCCCTGCACCGTGTTCACCAGCATCGGAAAGAACACCATGACGACGACCACGGCGGCCTTGGACTGCCAGTCAAAGCCGAACCACATCACCAGAATCGGGGCCATCCCGATCACGGGCAGCGCGGCCACAAAGTTCCCTACCGGCAAAAGCCCCCGTTGCAAGAATGGGAAACGGTCAATCGCAACGGCGATCAAAAAGGCCGCACCGCAGCCCAGCACATAGCCCGACAACGCGCCCTTCAGCACGGTCTGCACGAAATCCACCCAAAGGATATCAAACGATGACACCAGCCGCAGGGCAATCAGCGACGGCGCAGGCAGCAAGACCTGCGAAATCTCGAGCCCGCGCACAATGCCTTCCCAGACAGCGATCAACGTCGCGCCAAAAACCAAGGGCGCTGCAAAAGACACCCAGCGGGCCGGCCGCAATCGCGCCAACCGGATGTTGACCCACATGCCAAAGGCCCAGGCCACTGCGGCAAAAACCAGCCAGATCATCGCGCCATCCCCATCCGTTTCAATGTCACACGCTGGATCAAGCCGATGATCCCCACCAGCAACGCCGCCAGGGCCGCCGCCATGATCAGCGCGCTCCAGATCTGGATCGTCTGGCCATAGTAGCTGCCAGCCAACAACCGCGCCCCCAGACCCGCAACGGCACCCGTTGGCAGCTCACCAATGATGGCCCCCACCAGCGACGCAGCCATCGCGATCTTGAGCGAGGTAAAGAAATACGGCATCGACGCAGGCAACCGCAGCTTCCAGAAGGTCTGGCCCGCACTGGCATGCCAGGTGCGCATCTGGTCCAGCTGCATCTGGTCAGGGCTGCGCAGCCCCTTCACCATGCCGACAACGACGGGGAAGAACGACAGATACATGCTGATCATCGCTTTCGGCAGCAGCCCCGACACGCCCACGGCGTTCAGCACCACAATGATCATCGGCGCAATCGCCAGAATGGGAATGGTCTGGCTGGCGATCACCCAAGGCATCACCGACATATCCATCACCCGGTTGAACACGATCCCCACCGCCAGCAAGACGCCCAGCAAGGTGCCCATGCCAAAGCCCAGCAGGGTCGCGCTGAGCGTGATCCAGGAATGATAGACCAAGGACCGCTTCGACGTGACTTTCTTCATCACCGTCGTGTCCCAGATCTCTGACGCGACCTGATGCGGCGCGGGCAGTTTGGGCTTTTTCTGCGCCCAGGTATCCGCGACCAAAGACGTGGCGGTCACCGTCTCGCCCGACCGTGTGGCCTTGTCATAGGTCCAGTCCGCATTCAGCCAGACCGCCGCCGCATACCACAGCGCAAACAATACCCCGACCACAGTCAGGACAGGCAAGAAGCTCGACTTCATCGCGCGCCCCCCTGCTTCCAGATGGTCCGAAAATCCTCCCCGAAGGGCCGGATAGCAGCGGGCGCGCGATCAATCATCCGCATGCCCCGCCCGCAATCCTTCCCGCACCCGATGCGCGATCTCCAGAAACTCGGGCGTTTCGCGAATGTCCAGAGGGCGCTCTTTCGGCAAAGGACTGTCGATAACATCTGCAATCCGTCCGGGACGCGGGCTCATTACCACGATCTTGGTGCTCAGATACACCGCCTCCGGGATCGAGTGGGTGACAAAGGCAATCGTCTTTTGCGTGCGCGCCCACAGGCGCAACAGCTGTTCATTCAAATGGTCGCGCACGATCTCGTCCAGCGCGCCAAAGGGTTCATCCATCAGCAAGATATCCGCATCAAACGCCAGCGCCCGCGCGATCGAGGCCCGTTGCTGCATGCCCCCCGACAGCTGCCAAGGGAACTTGCGCTCGAACCCTGCCAGCTCCACCAGTTCCAACACTTGGCGAACCCGCGCCGCCTGATCCGCCTTGGAATACCCCATGATTTCAAGCGGCAGCCGGATATTGCCGCCAATCGTCCGCCAGGGATAAAGCCCCGCCGCCTGAAACACATAGCCATAGGCCCGCGCCCGCCGGGCCTCGGCAGCACTGACGCCATTCACCGTGATCTCGCCCCCCGTGGGCTGCTCAAGGTCGGCCATACAGCGCAGGAACGTCGTCTTGCCGCAGCCCGACGGCCCGATAAAGCTGACGAAATCGCCTTTCTCGATATCAAGCGACACGTCTTTCAGCGCATGCACAGGGCCGTCGTTGGTTTCAAATGTCAGGGATAGGTTCTGGGCCGAGATCACGGGCGCGGTGCTCATAAGCTGCGTCCCTCTTCTGCCGTACAACGTGCTCGCATCTATGCTGGCCTCTTTCTTCTTCAGGGCAGCGCGGCGCAACCGCCGCGCTGCGTTGATAGTCCCGCGTTCAGATCCCCGCAGGGATGTTCAGCGGATCGCGTTTGATCAGTTTCGGCGCAGTCAACTCTTTCCACTTGCTCAGCGCAAGGTTGGCCGATGGGAAAGCAGGCCGCGGCACAAAGCGCCCGCGTCCGGGGTTGGGCTGCGAATTCTGCCCCCAGGCCCAGATGACCTCACCACGGCTTAAGGTATAGCGCGCCTGTGCCTTCACCTCGAAGCCTTCAAAGACGTTGTAATCCAGAATGGAGTGGTGGTTCGCCGTCGAAATCGTCTTGCTGATCTTGGGGTCCCACACCACGATATCCGCGTCGGCCCCTTCGACAATCGCGCCCTTGCGCGGATAGATATTCAGGATCTTCGCCACATTGGTCGAGGTGGCAGCGACGAATTCATTGGGCGTCAGACGGCCCGTCTCCACCCCTTCGGTCCAGAGCACCGCCAGACGTTCCTCCAACCCGTTGGACCCGTTGGGGATGATGCGGAAATCATCGCGGCCCGCGCGTTTCTGCTCGGTCGAAAACGCAGCGTGATCCGTGGCAACCACCTGCAACGACCCCGACTGCAAGCCCGCCCATAGACTGTCCTGATGGTCCTTGGACCGGAAGGGCGGCGACATGACACGGCGTGCGGCGTGATCCCAATCTTTGTTGAAATACTCGCTCTCGTCCAGGGTCAGGAACTGGATCAGCGGCTCGCCATAGACCCGCATCCCCTTTTGCCGCGCACGGCGGATCGCTTCGTGGGTCTGCTCGCACGAGACATGCACGATATAAAGCGGCACACCGGCGGCATCGGCAATGGTGATCGCGCGGTTGGCGGCCTCGCCCTCCAGTTCGGGCGGGCGGGAATAGGCATGCCCCTCCGGTCCCGTGATCCCCTGATTGAAATACTTCTCCTGCAAGGCCGCGACCAGATCGCCGTTCTCGGCATGGACCATCGGCAGCGCCCCCAGTTCGGCACAGCGCTGGAAGGACGCGAACATCTCGTCATCCTCGACCATCAAGGCCCCTTTATAGGCCATAAAGTGTTTGAACGAATTCACCCCCATGTCGACGGCGTCTTTCATCTCGTCAAAGACGTTCTCGTTCCAGCCGGTGATCGCCATGTGATAGCCGACATCCGAACAGATCTGCGGCGCGGATTTGCGGTGCCATTCGTTGATCGCGTTCTTGATCGACCCGTCCGCCCCCGGCAGACAGAAATCGACGATCATCGTGGTCCCGCCCACGGCCGCGGCCCAGGTGCCTGTCTCGAATGTTTCGGCCGCTGTGGTGCCCATAAAGGGCATCTCAAGATGGGTATGGGGATCGATCCCGCCGGGGATGACATAGGCCCCTTCGGCGTCGATATATTCGTCGCCCACCAGATCCTCACCGATCTGCTTGATGATCTCGCCCTCGATCAACACGTCTGCTTTCCAGGTGCGATCCGCCGTGCAGACCATGCCGCCCTTGATAACCTTGCTCATCTGTCCTCTCCCCTATCTGTCTTCCAAATGGTCCAAATCCCGGGGGTCTGGGGGCTGGCCCCCAGGGCGCGCCCGCTCAGGTCCCCGACGGGTTCAGCCCACAATCTCCGCCGTTTCCAGCACCGCATGCAGCAAAACATCGGCACCGGCCTTGGCCCATTCCTTGGTGATCTCTTCGGCCTCGTTATGGCTCAGCCCATCCACGCAGGGGCACATGACCATCGCGGTCGGGGCCACCCCGTTGATCCAGCAGGCATCGTGCCCCGCCCCCGAGATGACGTCCATATGGCTGTACCCCAACCGCTCTGCCGCGGAACGGATGGCCGAGACGCAGCCTTCGTCAAAGGCGACGGGATCAAAGCCACCGACCTTTTCGAAAGCGACCTCAAGTCCCATGTCATCGGCGATCTTCTGACCCTCGACGCGCAGGCGCTTTTCCATATCCTCGATCACGCTCAGATCGGGCGACCGGAAATCGACGGTAAAGATCACCTGCCCCGGGATCACATTGCGCGAGTTCGGGTAGACCTCGATATGCCCCGCGGCACCAACCGCATGCGGCGCGTGGGACCATGCGATCTGGTCCACCGCTTCAAGCATACGCGCCATGCCAAGCCCCGCATTCTTGCGCATCGGCATCGGCGTTGATCCGGTATGCGCATCCTTGCCGGTCACGGTGACTTGGGTCCACGACAGCCCCTGCCCGTGGGTCACGACACCGATGTCCTTGCCTTCGGCCTCCAGGATCGGGCCCTGTTCGATGTGCAGCTCGAAAAACGCATGCATCTTGCGCGCGCCGACCTCTTCGTCGCCCTGCCAGCCGATCCGCTTGAGCTCGTCGCCAAAGCGCAAGCCCTCGGCATCGGTCTTGGCATAGGCCCATTCCTGCGTGTGGATGCCGGCAAAAACGCCAGACGACAGCATCGCGGGGGCATAGCGGGTGCCCTCTTCGTTGGTCCAGTTGGTCACGACCACGGGGTGTTTCGTCTTGATCCCCAGATCGTTCATCGTGCGCAGCAGTTCCAGCCCGCCCAGCACACCCAGCACGCCGTCATACTTGCCGCCTGTGGGCTGCGTATCCAGATGCGACCCGACGTAGACCGGCAGCGCATCGGGGTCGGTGCCGTCGCGCTGCGCGAACATGTTGCCCATCGTATCAAGACCCATGGTGCAGCCCGCCTCCTCGCACCATTTCTGGAACAGGGCCCGACCTTCGGCATCTTCGTCGGTCAGCGTCTGGCGATTGTTGCCCCCCGCCACACCGGGGCCGATCTTGGCCATCTCCATCAGACTGTCCCACAAACGATCCGGGTTGATCTTCAGGTTTTCACCGGGCGCGGCCATAGCGGTTTCCTTTGCGTTTTCTACCTTGTGCAAGGCGTAAATTTTTACCATTTGGTAAATCCACGATTGCGGCTAGGGTTAAGTCTGTCAAGAAATGCTTTCCCATAGGACCACCCGTCCGAAGTGGGGTGCCGCATTTTCAGGCACTTACACCGAAAGGGGACGCGCCATGCCCGAGACAACCGCCAAGAAAAAGCCCAGCCGAATCCAAAGGCGCAACCGCCGTGTGATCCTGGATGCGGCGCTTGATGTGTTTTCGACCTACGGGTTTCGCGGGGCCACGCTGGATCAGATCGCCAGCGAGGCGGGGCTGAGCAAACCGAATATATTGTATTATTTCAGCGGGAAGGAAGAAATCCACACGACCCTGCTGAGCCAGCTGATGGAGACATGGCTCGACCCTTTGGTCGAGCTCGACGCCGATGGTGACCCGCGCACAGAGCTGTTGGATTATGTGCAGCGCAAACTGGATATGGCGCGGGATCTGCCCCGTGAAAGCCGCTTGTTTGCTGGTGAAATTTTACGCGGTGCGCCCCATATGGAGCCGCGTTTGCAAAGCGATCTGAAACCGCTGTTCGACGAGAAATGCGCCGTTATTTCCGATTGGATGGCGGCGGGAAAGATCGCGCGGATGGACCCGCGCCATCTGATTTTCTCGATCTGGTCGACCACGCAACACTATGCCGATTTCGCGCCGCAAGTCGCGCTGCTGCTGGAAGGCGATGCCGATCAGCACCAGCAGGCGTCGGACCATCTGCGACTGATGTTCTCGACGTTGTTGACCCCCGCCGCGCCTCAACAGTAGCGGCGGGGGCAAGGGTCACTCGGCCGCAGTGGCGGAGGGGTTGTTGGGGTGCGTCGTCCAGTTGGCGTAATTCGGATCGACGGGCTTGCCCGTGCGCGGGTCCGTGGTGCCGGGGGCCAGCTCCACCATCGAGATACAATCCTCGACCGGGCAAACATTGACGCAGAGGTTGCACGCCACACATTCGTCGTCGATCACGCTGAAGGTGCGATCTTCGGACATGGCAATCGCCTGATGCGAGGTGTCTTCGCAGGCGGCAAAGCAGCGCCCGCACGAGATACACAGATCCTGATCGATCTTGGCCTTGGCGACATAGTTCAGGTTCAGCTGGTTCCAGTCGGTCACATTCGGCACCGCACGGCGCACCAGTTGATCGACCGAGGTCATCCCCTTGTCGTCCATATACTCCGACAGGCCCGAGATCATCTCTTGCACAACCTTGAAACCATAGGTCATCGCCGCCGTGCACACCTGCACATTGCCCGCGCCAAGGGCCAGAAACTCTGCCGCGTCGCGCCATGTGGTCACGCCGCCGATGCCGCTGATCGGCATATCCGCCGTCTCGGGGTTGCGCGCGATTTCCGCCACCATGTTCAAGGCAATCGGCTTTACCGCCGGGCCGCAATAGCCGCCGTGGGTGCCTTTCCCGTCGATCATCGGTTCGGGCGCAAACAGGTCCAGATCAACCGAGGTGATGGAGTTGATCGTGTTGATCAGGCTCACCGCATCCGCGCCGCCGCGTTTGGCGGCCTCGGCGGGGTAGAGCACATTGGTGATGTTCGGCGTCAGCTTCACGATCACCGGCATGCGCGTGTATTGCTTGCACCAGCGGGTGACCATTTCGATGTATTCCGGCACCTGCCCCACAGCCGATCCCATGCCGCGTTCCGCCATGCCATGTGGGCAGCCAAAGTTCAGCTCGATCCCGTCGGCACCGGTTTCCTCCACATGCGGCAGGATCGCTTTCCACGCTTCCTCCTCGCACGGAACCATGATCGACGCGATCAGCGCGCGGTCAGGGTAATCCCGTTTCACCGCTTTCATCTCGCGCAGGTTCACTTCAAGCGGGCGGTCAGTGATCAATTCGATGTTATTGAGCCCCAGCAGCCGCCGGTCCGCGCCCCAGATCGCGCCGTAGCGCGGGCCGTTGACATTGACGACGGGCGGGCCCTCCATGCCGAGGGTCTTCCACACGACACCGCCCCAGCCTGCCTCGTAGGCGCGGCGGACGTTGTATTCCTTGTCCGTGGGTGGCGCGGATGCCAGCCAGAACGGGTTGGGGCTTTTGATGCCCACGAAGTCGCTTCTTAGATCAGCCATTTGCGTTCTCCTGTAGGGGCTTAGCCCATCAATACCATGTGAATGTCCATCGCCGCGTCGCGCCCTTCGGCGACAGCGGTCACGGTCAGGTCATCGCCGCCGCTCGCACAATCGCCACCGGCCCAGACCCCGTCGACACTGGTGCGTCCGGTGCCATCCACCTTGATCTTGCGCGCCTCCAGCGTGGGCAGCGCGTCACCTTGAAGGGTCTGGCCGATGGCCTTGAACACTTGATCCGCAGCGAGGCGCAGGGTCTGACCCGTGCCCTGCATCTGGTCATCCACATACTCGAACTCGATCTCGCGCACTGCACCGTTGCCGATCACGGCGACCGGCGTGGCATGGGTCACGATCCGCACGCCCTTGGAGGCCGCGAGATCCTGTTCAAACACGCTGGCGTTCATCCGGTCGCGCCCGCGACGATAGACCAGCGTCACATTGAGCGCGCCCAGCAGTTTCGCCTGAATGGCGGCATCGATCGCGGTCATCCCGCCGCCGATCACCACCACGTCACGACCGATCGGGACCGCAGCCACATCGCTCGCCTGACGCAGGTGAGAGATAAAATCGACCGCATCCAGCACGCCGGTCTTATCCTCGCCCTCGGCCCCCAAGGCGTTCACACCGCCAAGGCCCATACCAAGGAACACGGCGTCATAGTCGGCCCGCAAACTGTCCAGCGTCATCGCCGCCCCAAGGGCTGCGTTGTTCTGCACGGTGATGCCGCCGATCTTAAGCAGCCAGTCCACCTCTGCCTGCGCGAAGCCGTCGGGTGTCTTATAGGTAGCGATCCCGTATTCGTTCAGACCGCCGGGCTTGGGCCGCGCGTCAAAGACGGTGACATCATGCCCCATCATCGCCAAACGGTGCGCACAAGACAGCCCCGCCGGACCTGCACCGACCACGGCCACGCGCTTGCCCGTCAAGGCCGCGCGTTCAAACGGATGTGCGCCCTGTGCTTGCAGATGGTCGGTGGCATAGCGCTGAAGCTCGCCGATCTTGACCGGCTTGCCCTCGGCCACTTCGCGCACACAGGCCTGTTCACAAAGCTGTTCGGTCGGACAAACGCGGGCGCACATGCCGCCCATGATATTCTGGCTCAGGATCGTTTTGGCGGCGGCATCCGGTGTGCCCGTGGCGATCTGCCGGATGAAGAGCGGAATATCGATATCCGTCGGGCAGGCCGTGATGCACGGCGCGTCGTGACAGAAGTAGCATCGGTCCGCCGCGACAAGCGCTTCGTGCACATCCAGTGGCGGGTGCAAATCGGAAAACTGCGCGGCATAGACGTCGGCGTCCAGCCGTCCGGCAGCCACCCCCGGTTCAAAGATTTTCTGCGACATTTTTTTATCCCTGCTGTCACTATTTATGCTGAAACGCTCCCACGGAATGATTTTTTTATCAACTGGTAAAATTATTTCATAACTGTGAAATTTCTTGCGCAAATGCCCGCCGGTTACGCGTTTCGGGGCAAAAACTCTTGATTTTGTCCTATTTGGCGCCAAAGTCAGAGGTGCGACGCGAAAGACTTTCGACCCCTCAGCCCTCCGGCGCTGGTGCGATCAAGTTCTGACCGAGCCACGCTGCCGCATAATGTGGGCAGGACAAACACGAGGAGAAACGGGGCATGGCGACTGGCACCGTAAAATGGTTCAATACCACAAAGGGATACGGCTTTATCGCGCCTGATGGTGGCGGCAAAGATATCTTTGTTCACATCTCGGCGGTTGAACGCGCTGGCCTGACCGGGCTTGCCGACAACCAGAAGGTGACATTCGACGTAGAAGCGGGCCGTGATGGCCGCGAAAGCGCCGCGAATATCGCATTGGCCTAACCGGCCCAAAACCGGTTCGTAATATTTTTGACGACGGGCGCTTCGGTGCCCGTTTTTTGTGCAAAACTACTCGTTTTCGTTGATCTGATCGATCAGCGTCAGCACTTTCGGGCCCAAAGCATCAACGATTCTCGTGACGCCTTGCGCGTTCGGATGCACCCCGTCGGCCTGGAAAAACCCGCGCGCCTGCGCCAGATCTGGCGTCTCGCCATTGTCGGACAGGCCGTCAAAGAAGCTGCCCATCAGGCTCGCGTCATATTGCGCGGCCAGATCGGGATAGATGCTGTCAAAGGCGGTTTTATATTCAGGGCCAAAGTTGCCCGGCGCGGTCATGCCGACCAGCAGCACCTCTACCTCGGCGTCTTGGGCGGCCTTCATGATTCCATCCAGATTGGCGCGGCTGACCGCGGGGTCGATCCCGCGCAACAGGTCATTCCCGCCAAGGGTCACGATCATGCCATCGACCTCGGGCGTCATGGTCCAGGCGACCCGCGCCAACCCGCCAGCGGTCGTATCCCCCGACACACCGGCGTTGATCACCGTCACATCCGCACCGTTCTGATCCAGCCAGTTTTGCAACTGTGGCACGAACCCGTCCTCGGCGGGCAGGCCGTAGCCCTGCGTCAGACTGTCGCCCAATGCTGCAATAACAAGCGGTTCCGCCAGTGCGGGGCCTGATAATACCAGAACAAGTGCCGTCGTAACCTTGCGCATCATGGTCGAACCTCCATATCCAACAGGGACCGTATTTCAAAAGGCAGCCCTATGACCGACCCGGTGTTCCAGCTTCAAGATGCATCCCTGAAACTGAATGGCAACGCCGGAAAGGTCGATATCCTACATGGGATCACGCTGGACGTCGCACAAGGAGAGACGGTCGCCTTTACCGGCCCTTCGGGGTCGGGCAAGTCGTCGCTGCTGATGGTCATGGGCGGGCTGGAGCGTGCGACCGGCGGATCGGTGCGCGCCTTGGGCGAAGACCTGAGCACCCTGTCCGAAGACGGGCTGGCCAAATTTCGCCGCGGGCGGATGGGCATCGTGTTCCAGTCCTTCCACCTCATCCCCACCATGACCGCGCTGGAAAACGTCGCCACCCCGCTGGAACTGAACGGCGTCGCGGACGCCTTTGACCGGGCCGAGGCAGAATTGCACGCGGTGGGTCTGGGGCACCGGCTCAACCACTATCCCGCACAGATGTCGGGCGGCGAACAGCAGCGGGTTGCATTGGCCCGCGCCTCTGCCCCGCGTCCGGCGATCCTGTTGGCGGATGAGCCGACAGGGAACCTCGACAGTACCAATGGTGCCGCGATCATGGAGCTATTGTTCGATCTGCGCGAAAAACATCGCGCGACTTTGGTGTTGGTGACCCACGCCGATGAATTGGCCGCGCGCTGTGATCGGATCGTCACCCTGACCGACGGGCGGATCGTCAGCGGGACAGGCGCATGAGCCTGCGTCTGGCCAGCCGCTTTGCCCGCCGCGAGATGCGCGGGGGGCTGCGGGGGTTCCGTCTGTTTCTGGCCTGCCTCGCCCTTGGCGTCGCGGCAATCGCTGCCGTCGGCTCTGTCCGCTCTGCGATCGAGGGTGGCTTGCAGCGCGAAGGTGCGGCCCTGCTTGGTGGCGCGGCAGAGATTGATTTCACCTATCATTTCGCCACCGATGCCGAACGCGACTGGATCGAGAGCCAAGCCAGCGCCGTCTCCGAGGTTGTCGAGTTCCGGTCCATGGCTGTCGCGGGTGACGGGGCCGCCGCTGACCGTGCGCTGACGCAGGTGAAGGCGGTCGATGATCTTTATCCGCTGGTGGGCGAGATGGTGCTGGAACCGGCGATGCCGCTGGAGCAGGCGCTCGGGCTGGAAAACGGCCTGTCCGGCGCGGTGATGGAGCGCGCCTTGTCCGACCGTCTAGGCCTGTCCCCCGGCGACACCTTCAAGCTTGGCGTCAAGGAATTCCGCCTCTCCGCCCTGATCGTGCGCGAACCCGACAGCGCCGCCAGCGGCTTTGCCCTTGGGCCGCGTACCCTGCTTCGGACCGAGGCGCTGGATGGGGCCGGCCTGCTGGCGGAAGGGACGCTGTTCAACTCCAAATACCGGATGTTGCTGCCTGCCGATACCGACCTTGATCAACTGCGCTCTGCCGCCCGTGCGCGGTTCGAAAACAGCGGGATGCGCTGGACCGATGCGCGCAACGGAGCACCGGGGGTGTCGCGCTTTGTCGAACGGTTGACGGCGTTTCTGATCCTTGTGGGCCTATCCGGTCTGGCTGTGGGCGGTGTGGGCGTATCGGCTGCGGTGCGATCTTACCTCACCGGCAAGACCGAGGTGATCGCCGTGCTCCGCGCGCTAGGGGCAGACCGCGCGACGATCTTCCAGACATATTTCATTCAGATTGGTGCCTTATCGCTTCTGGGCGTCGCCATCGGCGTGGTGCTTGGGGCGGTGGCCCCGCTGGTCTTTGCGCCGCTGATCTCTGCGCGGCTGCCGATCCCTGCGGCCTTTGCCATCTATCCGGCCCCCTTGGCCGAGGCGGCGATTTACGGGTTGCTGACCGCCTTTGCCTTCACGCTGTGGCCGCTGGCCCGCAGCGAGAATATCCGCGCAGCGACCCTGTTTCGCGATGCCTGGGACGGGGCCGCGCGTTTTCCGGCACCGCGCTATGTGGCGATTATCGTGATGACCGTGGCGCTGCTGGTCGCGCTGGCGGGGTGGTTCAATGGCAGTTGGTGGCTGACGCTCTGGACCTTGGGCGGCATCGCAGGCGCGCTCGGGATACTCACGCTGGCAGCGCTGCTGGTGCGGTTCCTCGCACAACGCGCCGCGGTTCTGGCACGCGGGCGCCCGCGGCTGCGTTGGGCCCTCGCCGCGATTGGCGGCAGTGGCGAAGGTGCCGGGGCCGTGGTGCTCTCGCTGGGGCTCGGCCTGTCGGTGCTGGCCGCCGTGGGGCAGATCGACGGCAACCTGCGGCAGGCGATCTCGGGCAACCTGCCCGATGTGGCCCCGTCGTATTTCTTTGTCGACATCCAGAAAGACCAGATCGACGGCTATACCAAACGGCTGACCGACGACCCCGCCGTGCGCCGCATCGACAGCGCCCCAATGCTGCGCGGCGTCGTGACCCAGATCAACGGCAGGCCCGCCAAAGAGGTCGCGGGCGATCACTGGGTGGTGCGCGGCGACCGCGGGCTAACCTATGCCGAGGCCCCCGACGACGACACCGTGATCACCGCGGGCGAATGGTGGGCGCCTGATTACGCGGGCCCGCCGCTCATTAGCTTTGCCGCCGAAGAGGCCGAGGAGATCGGGTTAGAGCTTGGCGATACGCTGACCATCAACGTGCTGGGGCGCGACATCACCGGCACCATCGCCAGCTTCCAAGAGGTCGACTTCTCGACCGCGGGGATCGGGTTTATCCTGACCATGAACCCCGCCGCCCTGACCGGCGCGCCGCATACCTATATCTCGACCGTCTACGCTGACGCAGAGGCCGAGGCACCTATCCTGCGCGATCTGGCCACCGCCTACCCCAACATCACCGCGATCCGCGTGCGCGATGCGATCGACCGCGTGGCGGCGGTGCTTAGCGGGTTGGCAGCGGCGACATCCTACGGCGCGGCGGCTACTCTTCTGACCGGCTTTCTGGTATTGATCGGGGCAGCCGCCGCCGGGGCGGATGCCCGTCGCTATGAAGCCGCCTTGCTGAAAACGCTGGGGGCCTCGCGCCGCAGCATCGCCGCCAGCTTTCTGATGCGTGCCGCTCTGCTGGGGCTCTTCGCCGGTGCCGTTGCCCTGCTGGCAGGTATTTTGGGCGGATGGGCCGTGAGCCGCTTTGTGATGGACACCAGCTTTGCCGTGGTATGGCCTTCGGCGCTGTTGATCGTCACTGGGGGCGCGCTGGCGTCGATCCTTGCCTCGCTTGGCTTTGCGATCAAAGCCTTGAACGCCAGACCCGCACAGGTGCTGCGCGCCCGCGAATAGATGGAACCGATAGACCGAAAGAGGGATATAACAATGACGCAGACCACCCAGACACTGCCCGCCCCCCTGCCACCCGTTCTGACGGCAGCCCAGCAAACGCATGTGGTGAACGTCCTGCGCCGTGCCGCACGGGCCGAGGTGCTGCCGCGTTTCCGCAACCTCGCCCCCGCTGACATCGACACCAAATCCGGCCCCCATGATCTGGTGACCGCTGCCGATCTGGCTGCCGAGGCAATGATCACCCGCGCCCTCGCCACGGCCTATCCGGATGCGCTGATCATCGGCGAAGAGGCGGTATCGGCCGACCCCGCCCTGCAGGACAAGATCGCCGACGCCCCGCTGGCCTTTATCCTTGATCCCATCGACGGCACATCGAATTTCGCCCACGGGCTGTCCACCTTCGGCATGATCCTCGCGGTCACGCGCTTTGGCAAACCGGCCTTCGGCGTCATCTATGACCCGGTCAATGACGACTGGGTGATCAGCGACGACACCAGCACGCCGCGCTTTGAACGCGCCCTTGGGCAGTCGCGCCCGCTGCGGGTCAGCATGGGCAAACAGATTGAGGACCTCAGCGGTTTCGTCCCGCTGGGGAACTTCAGCAAAGAGCTGCGGGTCAAAGTCGCGGCCACCCTGCCCAGCTTTGCCAAGGTAAACTCGCTTCGTTGCTCGGCGCATGAATACCGTACTGTCGCCCAAGGGCACGCCGATTTCGTGCTCAGCGGGACGCTGCACCCTTGGGACCACGCTGCCGGCGCGTTGATCTGCGCCCAAGCCGGTGCCCATGTCGAGATGCTGTCGGGCGGCCCCTATGACGCGACGCTGCGCACAGGGCATATTCTGGTGGCACCGGACAAAACGACATGGAACCGCCTGCGCAAGGTCTTTGCCTTCCTCGCCGACGACTGAGCCCGCAATACAAAACGGGCGCGAGGTTTCCCCCGCGCCCGTTCGATCGCATATATAGGGAACAGCTTACTCAGCCGCCTCTGCGTATTCCTCCATCGGGGGGCAGGTGCAGATCAGGTTGCGGTCGCCATGCACGTTGTCGACACGGTTGACCGGAGGCCAGTATTTGTCGACGCGGAACGCACCGGGGGGGAAGCAGCCCTGTTCGCGCGTGTAGGGACGATCCCACTCGCCGACCAGATCCTCGACCGTGTGCGGCGCGTTCTTCAGCGCGTTGTTCTCGCGCGGCATATCGCCATTTTCAATCGCGCGGATCTCGTCACGGATCGCGAGCATCGCATCACAGAAACGGTCCAGCTCGGCCTTGGTTTCCGACTCGGTCGGCTCGACCATCAGCGTGCCTGCGACAGGGAAGCTCATCGTTGGCGCATGGAAGCCGGCGTCGATCAGACGTTTCGCAATGTCATCCACCGTCACGCCTGCGCTGTCCTCGAACGGGCGCACGTCAAAGATACATTCATGTGCAACGCGTCCCGTCGGCCCTTTGTACAGCACCTCGAACGCCCCTTCGAGCCGCTTGGCAATGTAGTTGGCGTTCAGGATCGCCACCCGCGTCGCCTGCGTCAGCCCGTCACCCCCCATCATCAAGCAGTATGACCACGAGATCGGCAGCAACGATGGCGATCCGTAGGGCGCCGCCGAAACAGCGCCTTCACCGCCGTTCGGATGACCGGGCACATGGGGGATGAGATGTGATTTCACGCCAATCGGCCCCATGCCGGGGCCACCGCCCCCATGCGGGATGCAGAAGGTCTTGTGCAGGTTCAGGTGGCTGACATCCCCGCCCACATCGCCCGGACGCGCCAGACCGACCATCGCGTTCATATTCGCCCCGTCGATATAGACCTGCCCACCGTGGTCATGGGTGATCTTGGTCACCTCGGTCACGGTTTCCTCGAATACGCCGTGGGTGGATGGATAGGTGATCATGCAACCGGCAAGGTTCTCGCTGTGCTTTTCCGCCTTGGCGCGGAAGTCATCCAAGTCGATGTCACCATTGGCCGCCGTCTTGATCACGACCACCTTCCAGCCGACCATATTGGCGCTGGCGGGGTTGGTGCCATGGGCCGACATGGGGATCAGGCAGATGTTGCGATGCCCCTGCCCGTTGGCACGGTGATAGGACGCAATCGCCAGCAGACCCGCATATTCCCCCTGTGCGCCGGAATTCGGCTGCATGGAAATCGCGTCATACCCGGTGATGTCACACAGCTTGGCCGATAGGTCGTCGATCATATGCTTGTAACCAAGCGCCTGATCCTGCGGCACAAACGGGTGGATCATCGAAAACTCGCGCCAGCTGACGGGCATCATCTCCGCAGCCGAGTTCAGCTTCATCGTGCAGGACCCCAGCGGGATCATCGCGCGGTCCAGCGCCAGATCGCGGTCGGCCAGACGGCGCATGTAGCGCATCATCTCGGTCTCCGCGCGGTTCATGTGGAAGATCGGATGAGTGAGATAAGCGCTTTCACGCAGCATATCATCGGGGAACCGATACTGCGCCTCGAATGTCTCGTCGCTGCGGCGGATGCCAAAGGCGCGCCAGACGGCTTCGATCGTCTCGGGCACCGTACGTTCGTCCAGCGTGATGCCGACACGTGTTTCACCGACGCGGCGCAGGTTGATGCCTTCGTCCACTGCGGATTTCATGACCGCGGCCTGCAAGGGGCCGACATCAACCGTCACCGTGTCGAAGAAGGATTTGGGATCGACCTTAAAGCCGGCCTCCTCCAGCCCGTTCGCCAGACGCACCGCCTTGCGATGGATGCGCTGCGCGATAGCCTTCAGCCCCTCGGGCCCGTGGAACACCGCATACATTGACGCCATCACCGCCAGCAAAGCCTGCGCCGTGCACACGTTGGAGGTCGCCTTTTCGCGGCGGATGTGCTGCTCGCGGGTCTGCAGGGACAGACGGTAGGCGCGGTTGCCATGCGCATCGACTGACACGCCCACAATCCGCCCCGGCATTGCGCGCTTATAGGCATCCTTGCATGCCATATAAGCCGCATGCGGACCGCCATAGCCTTCGGGCACGCCAAACCGCTGGGTGGACCCGACGGCGATATCGGCCCCCATGGCACCTGGCTCTTTCAGCAACGTCAGCGCCATCGGATCAGCGGATACGACGCCCAAGGCACCTGCCTCATGCAGCGCGGCCATATGGTCGGTAAAGTCGCGCACATGGCCGTAGGTGCCAGGGTACTGGAATAGCGCCCCGAAGACAGCGCTCGCGTCCATTTTGTCAGGGTCGCCGATGATCACCTCGATATCCAGCGGGGCTGCCCGAGTCTGGATCACGGCGATGTTCTGGGGGTGGCAATCGCGGTCGACAAAGAACGCCTTGGCCTTCGATTTCGACAGGCGCATCGCCATGGTCATCGCCTCGGCACAGGCCGTCGCCTCGTCCAGCAGGGACGCATTGGCGACCTCAAGCCCGGTCAGATCGCTGACCATGGTCTGGAAGTTCAGCAATGCCTCAAGACGCCCCTGGCTGATCTCGGGCTGGTAGGGGGTGTAGGCCGTGTACCATGCGGGGTTTTCAAAAATATTGCGCTGGATCGCAGGCGGCGTCACCGTGCCGTGATAGCCCTGCCCGATCAACGAGGTGAGCACCTTGTTCTTGCCCGCCACCACGCGCATGTATTCCAGCACTTCGCGCTCTGACATGGGCTTGCCGAAATCCAGCGGCTCTTTCTGGCGGATCTGCGCGGGCATCGTGTCATCGATCAACGCGCCAAGGCTTTGTGCGCCGACGGTTTTCAACATGTCCGACATCTCTGCCGGGGACGGCCCGATATGTCTGCGATTGGCAAAATCATACGGCAAATATTCGGTCGGTTTGAAAACCATGGCGCGGGGCCCCTCTTCCAAATGGTATAAAAATCCCCGCCGGAGGCTCCGACGGGGGCAGCGGGATTTACCCGATGAACTTCTGATAGGCGGCTTCGTCCATGAACTCGTCCATCTGGCTCGGATCGGACGCCTTCATCTTGAAGAACCACGCATCGCCCTGCGGATCGTCATTCACCATCGCGGGGTTATCGGACAGCGTGCTGTTGACCTCGATGATCTCTCCATCGATCGGTGCCAAAATATCAGACGCAGCCTTGACGGATTCGATCACGACGACCTCGTCGTCCTTGCTGACGGTCGTGCCTTCGTCGGGCAGTTCGACAAACACCACGTCGCCCAGTTGTTCAGCGGCGTGAATGGTGATGCCAACGACGATCTCGTCGCCTTCAACCCGCAGCCATTCGTGCTCTTCGGTAAACTTCATTCTTTCATCCTTCGCTAGATTATCTTTTAAAATTCGCCGCAACAAAGGGCAGCTTGGCCACAGTCACCGGCAGACGCTTGCCACGGACTTCGCCCCACAGCATCGTATCAATACCCGCCTGCGCCTCACTGACATAGCCAATTGCGACAGGCCCGCCTACCGTCGGCCCGAAACTGCCCGAGGTGACCTCGCCCACTTGTGTGCCCCCTGTCGCGGCGTCGAACAGCGGTGTCCCGTCGCGCATCGGCGCACGGCCTTCGGGGGCCAGACCGACACGCTTGCGGCCGACACCATCGTCGAACGCCGCCTGAACGGCATCGGCACCGGGGTAGCCGCCCGCGCGTTCACCACCGGCGCGGCGCGCTTTCTGGATCGCCCAGGTCAGGCTGGCCTCTACCGGATTGGTGCCCGCGTCGATGTCATTGCCATAAAGACACAAGCCCGCCTCAAGCCGCAGCGAATCCCGCGCGCCCAGACCGATGGGTTCCACACCCTCGACCTCCAGTAGCCGGCGGACCAGCGCTTCGGCGTGGGCCTCCGGCACCGAAATCTCGAAGCCATCCTCGCCGGTATAGCCCGACCGCGAGGCCCAGACCTCTACCCCGTTAAGCGTCAATGTGCCGAAATCCATGAACCGCATTCCGTCCGCAGCGGCATCAAGCGACGCCACAGCCGCCCCCGCCGCAGGGCCCTGCACCGCCACCAGCGCGCGGTCGGTGATCGGGGTCACGGTGATCTCTGGCTCCAACGCCGCCTTCATGCGTGCGATATCGGCATCCTTGCAGGCGGCGTTGACCACAACAAACAGGTCATCCCCACGGCGCGCGAACATCAGGTCATCCTCGATCCCGCCGGCGTCATTGGTGAAAAACCCATAGCGCTGCCGCCCGTCTTCCAGCCCCAGCACATTCATCGGCACCAAAGTCTCGAACGCCAGCGCCACGGCGTCCCACGACGGGCCGGTCACCATCACCTGCCCCATGTGGCTGACATCAAAAACGCCCGCTGCGGCGCGGGTGTGCAGGTGCTCTTTCATCACGCCCATCGGATATTGCACAGGCATGGAATAGCCCGCATAGGGCACCATCTTGCCCCCCAGTGCCAGATGAAGATCGTATAGCGGTGTCTGTTGCAAATCGCTCATGGTCACGCGGCCTTTCCCTATCCAGAAGGCCATCGACCATACTGGCACCCAGCAGACCGCGGGAATGCAGCCTGTCAAATGCCCCCTCTGTCCTTTCGCCTGAGATCGTTATCCCTTCGGCGGACGCTGTCGCGTCACTCTCCAGAGTTGTTAGGTCCCGTTGCGGTCCTTTGGCCTGAGAGTTTCCGGGGCGGTTGCTCCTTCGGCACCGGCTTGCGCCAGTTCTCCCGTAACGGTGTGGGCAAGTGCTATGCCGGAACGCGGCGCTGCGTCAAGCAAAGTTGACAGGGCGGCGCGAAAACTTTCATCCGGCGCCGCGATATTGGGCAGCACGTCGGGTGCGGCGCGCGCAAGATGTGGACATCATCGCGCAGCGGCGCCAAAACACCCGCATGACACCATATTTCTTCGGCTACGGCAGCCTCGTAAACCGCAATACCCACGCCTATCCAGACGCCCGTCCGGCGCAGCTTCGCGGCTGGCACCGGCTTTGGGTGCGCATCGAAGGTGCCGCGCATGTGTTCCTGAGCGTGCTGCCCGAAGAGGGCACCGTGATCGACGGGTTGATCGCGGCGGTCCCCGGTGCCGACTGGGTGGCGCTGGATACGCGCGAAACCAATTATGATCGCATCGGGTCGAACGGGGCGGTGGTGCATGACATCATCCCGGCCCCAGATATGGCGCATTATTCCGTGCCCACAGACACCCATGTGACATCGGGCGACCATACCATCCTGCTCAGCTATCTTGATGTGGTGGTGCAGGGGTTCCTGCGCGAATATGGCATCGACGGGGTGCAGCGCTTCTTTGACACGACGCGGGGCTGGGATACGCCGATCCTGAACGATCGCGCCGCGCCAAAATACCCGCGCGCGCAAGAGCTTACCGCGCAGGAAACCGCGCTGGTCGACCAGCATCTGTCCCGCCTATCGGCGCAGGTGCAGTAGCGACATCAACCGCCCGTCACGGGCGAAAACCTCGGGCTTGGCGCGTTTGCGCTGCCCGCCTTGCGCGATCATCCGCCGCGCGAGCACCCAGGCCAGCGCCCCGAAGAGCACCCCCGCCGCCGCCTGCCCGATCAGTACACCGGGGGCCCCGAACAGCAGGCTGCCACCCCAGACCAGCGGGATCATCCCCAGCGTGTTGCGGCCCCAGTTGGTCACGGTCGAATAATAGGGGTGTCCCATATTGTTGAACGCCGCATTCGACACGAACAACACGCCGTTGAAGAAGAACGCCAGGGATAGCGGCCCGCAGAACAGATAGATTAACGTCAAGGTGATCCCCTGCGCATCAAACATCGCCGCCAGCGGCGCGCGGAACGCAAACAGCGCGGCCGAGATGACGACGATCACCAAAGCGGCAAAACTGACCCCCGCGGCATAGGTCCGCTTGACCCGCCCCAGATCGCCCGCGCCAAAGTTCTGCCCGATGATCGGCCCCACCGCCCCCGACAGGGCAAAGATCACGGCAAAGGCAACGGGCATCATGCGGCTGACAATCGCCATGCCTGCGACAGCATCCTCGCCATAGGCGGCCATTGCACGGGTCACATAGGCCTGCCCCACCGGCGTGGCGACCTGTGTCAGAATGGCGGGCACCGCGATGAACAAGACGGGCATCAGATCGCGCCATAGCCCCGCGGGGCGCGGCATCGCGATCCCGCCATAGTGGCGCACAATCGGCATCAGGGCGGTATAGGCAATCACCACCCGCGCCACGAAAGACGCCCAGGCCGCACCGGTCAGGCCCAGATCAAAGGTAAAGATCAGGATCGGATCGAGGATGGCATTCACGATGCCCCCCGCGATCGTCGCCATCATCGCCCGCCGTGCATCCCCATGGGCCCGCAGGATCGCGCTGCCCATCATACCGACCATCAGAAATGGCACCGACGGCACGACGATCTGCAGGAAATCCACCGCCAGCGCCGCCGTCTCACCGCCTGCGCCGACCCAGCCGACCAGCACATCCAGCGACAGGAACACACAAAGCGCAAAGATCACGCCAAAGACCGCGCCATAGCACAGCGCATGGGTCGTCCTCTCTGTCGCGAGCTGCGCGTTGTCTTGCCCCAAGGCCCGCGCGACCAAGGCCCCCGCCGCGATGCCCAATCCGATCCCGAAGGAGGTGGTGAAAAACAAGATCGCACCGGCATAGCCGATGGCCGCCGCCAGCTCTGCCTTGCCCAACATAGAAATGAAAATCATGTCGACGAAATCGACAAGAAACACCGCCACCAGCCCGACAGAGGCCAGCAAAGACATATTGGCGACATGCCCGAACAGATTGCCCGACAAAAATTTGGCGCGCCCATCAACCATGATGGACGCGCCCTATATCAGCCGACAGCGGCTTCATTTTGCCAGATAAACTCTCGCCGAAGGCTCCCGAACTTGCGCCCGTGAACCCGGCCCGTTTCACCCGCGTGCCTTCACGACTTGCAGCAATGGCAGCACCGCGCCCATGTCGGGGCCGTGGGGTTTGCCAGTCAGCGCCAGACGCAGCGGCATGAACAGCCCCTTGCCCTTGCGGCCGGTCTGCTCTTTCACGGCGGCCGTCCATGTGCCCCAGGTGCTTTCGTCAAACTCGCCCTCGGGCAGAAGCGCCAAGGCTTCGGCGACGAACTCTTTATCCTCGTCCGCGATCACAGGCTCTGCGCCTTCGCTGAACATCTGCCACCAACCTTTCAGATCGTGCAACGTGGTGATGTTTTCGCGGGTGACCTGCCAGAACAGCGCGGCTTTATCCTCGGGCACACCGAGGGCGGCGATGTCGCTTGCGACGGCCTCAAGCGGGAGGGTCTGCAGATAGCGGCCAGTCATGGGGAACAGGTCCTCGACGTCAAATTTGGTCGGCGCTGAGCCGAAGCGTTCGATGTCGAAACCGTCGATCAGGCTCTCCATATCGGTGCGCAGTTCAATCGGGTCCGAAGAGCCCAGGCGCGCCATTGTCGACAGCAGCGCAAAAGGATGCACACCGCGTTCGCGCAGGTCGCGCAGCGCCAGCACACCCAGACGTTTCGACAGCGCTTCGCCCTGCGGGCCAGTCAACAGCGAATGGTGCGCAAAGGTCGGCACGGTGCCGCCAAGCGCTTGCATGATCTGGATTTGTGTCGCCGTGTTGGTCACATGGTCGGACCCGCGCACGACATTGGTCACACCCATTTCCGTGTCATCGACCACAGACGCCAGCGTGTACAAAATCTGCCCGTCACCGCGGATCAACACAGGGTCGGACACCGACGCCGCATCAATCGAGATATCGCCCAGGATACCGTCTTTCCACTCGATCCGTTCCTGATCCAGCTTGAAACGCCACACGCCGGGGCCGCGTTCGTCGCGCAGCTTGGCTTTTTCCGCATCCGACAGGTTCAACGCGGCGCGGTCATAGACCGGCGGCTTTCCCATGTTGAGCTGTTTCTTGCGCTTGAGGTCCAGCTCGGTCGGGGTTTCCCAGGCTTCATAGAAACGCCCGATCTTGCGCAGCTCGTCCGCGGCGGCGTGGTATTTGTCCAACCGTTCGGACTGACGCTCAACGCGGTCCCAATGCAGGCCCAGCCATGTCAGGTCTTCTTTCAGACCGTCGACGTATTCTTCCTTGCTGCGCACCGGATCGGTGTCGTCGATCCGCAGGATGAACTCTCCGCCGTTCTTGCGGGCGATCAGATAGTTCATCAGCGCCGTGCGCAGGTTGCCTACGTGGATATAGCCGGTCGGGGACGGGGCGAAGCGGGTGATGGTCATTGGGTTCTCCTGATTGGCCGCTGGCTTGTCACAGCGCGGCACCATTGTCTAGATAACGTGCAGCGTCGCCCGCGCGGTCAACTGGGGTCGCGCCAGCGGTTCACGATGGGATAGCGGCGGTCCAACCAGAACGCGCCCTTGGTCAAACGCGGACCGGGGGCGGACTGGAACCGTTTGTATTCACTGATATAGAGCAGGTGTTCGACCTTTTTGGCAACCTCGCGGTCAAAGCCCGCTGCCACGCAATCGGCGATGGACCCGTCGTCATCCACAAGGATCGTCAGCATCGCGTCCAGATCGGGATAGTCGGGCAGGCTGTCGCTGTCTTTCTGATCCTCGCGCAGCTCGGCCGAGGGCGGCTTGTCGATGATGCGCGGCGCGATCACCTCTCCCTCCGGGCCCTTCATCCAGTCGCGGTGGTTCTCGTTGCGCCAGCGGCAGCTGTCGAAGACGCGGGTTTTATACATATCCTTTATGGGGTTATAGCCTCCCGCCATGTCGCCATAGATCGTGGCGTAGCCCACCGCCACCTCTGACTTGTTGCCCGTGGTCAAAAGCATCTCGCCGAATTTGTTGCTGACCGCCATCAACAGCAAACCGCGCAGGCGCGACTGGATGTTTTCCTCGGTCAGGTCTGGGGTGGTGCCCTCGAACAGCGGGGCCAGCGTATCGGTGATCGCGGCACGGCCCTGCGCAATCGGCACATAGTCGTAGCGGCAGCCAAGCGCCTTGGCGACGGATTCAGCATCATCCAGCGAGGCTTGGGAGGTATATTCGGAGGGCAGCATCACGCAGCGCACATTATCGGCGCCAAGCGCATCCACAGCGATCGTCGCCACAATCGCCGAATCGATCCCGCCCGACAGGCCCAGCAGCACTTTCTTGAACCCGGTCTTGCCCATGTAGTCACGCAAGCCCTGCACCATGACGCGGTAGTCCTGCTCAAGGTTCGACGGCATATGCGCCTTCTCGCCCTCGACCACGCGCCAGCCTTCGGGGGTCTGTTCAAGATCGACATGCGCGATCTGCGCGTCAAAGGCGGGCATCTGGAACGCCAGCTTGCCGCCGGGGTTCAGCGCAAAGCTCGCCCCGTCAAAGACCTGATCATCCTGACCGCCCACCATATTGAGGTAGATCAGCGGCAGTTCAGTTTCGACCACGCGGGCGACCATATGGTTCAACCTCGTCTCGAATTTGCCGCGATAATAGGGCGACCCGTTGGGCACCAACAGAAACTCCGCCCCGGTTTCGGCCAACGTTTCGGCCACATCGGGGTGCCATGCGTCTTCGCAGATCGGGCTGCCGATGCGGGTATCGCCAACGGCGTACGGCCCACCCAAAGGCGCGCTGTCGAAGATGCGCACCTCGTCGAACACGGTCTCGTTCGGCAGGTTGTGCTTGAAGACACGGCTGGCGATCTTGCCGTTTCTGAGGATCAGATAGGCGTTATAGAGCTTGGCCCCTTCGACCCAGGGCGCACCGATGGCCAGCGCGGGCCCGTCGGCACAATCAGCCGCCAGCGCTTCGAGGTGGGTCATCACATCCAGCTGGAACGCCTGCTTCATCACCAGATCTTGCGCGTTATACCCGGCCAGGAACATCTCGGGCAAAGCAACCAGATCGGCGCCTGCCTCTTTGCCCTGCGCCCAGGCCTCACGCGCGAGGTCTGCGTTTCCGGCCAGATCCCCGACGGTGGGGTTCAGCTGGCCAAGCGTGATGCGAAAACGCGATGTCATAGGGCGGTCCTTCGATAATCTACGCAAGTGATGTAGCAGATC
Organism: Sulfitobacter sp. G5_S2_6_S6; assembly: GCF_054968505.1. Lineage (NCBI taxonomy): Bacteria > Pseudomonadati > Pseudomonadota > Alphaproteobacteria > Rhodobacterales > Roseobacteraceae > Sulfitobacter > Sulfitobacter sp. G5_S2_6_S6. The sequence continues at coordinate 265,259 of NZ_JBQKUI010000003.1, read as the reverse complement.
ACGCGCCAAGTGAAAGGCCAAGGCGCACCGCCGGGCAAAAGACGATTGCCCCCTTGCAGGCCATTGAATAGGCTAAGCGTTAACAAACTCGCCCGCCGCTCTTGGCCGCACTCTCTTTTGAAAGTTGCTGTATGACGAAATTGACCCTGACCCCGCTGATCCTTTGCCTTGGGCTGCTGCCCTTCACCGCGCTTGCGCAGGACGGCGAGGTTCAAAGCAAGCAATACGACGATGGCGGCGTCTATGAGGGGACGTTCAAGGACGGCGTACAGCACGGGACCGGCACCTATACGCTGCCCAACGGCTATGAATACGAAGGCGCCTGGGTGGACGGAGAGATCAAGGGCAAAGGCGTCGCGCGTTTCCCCAACGGGTCCGTCTACGAGGGCAACTTTGAAAAGGGAAAACCGGACGGTTTTGGCAAGATCACCTTTGCCGATGGCGGCACCTATGAGGGCGAATGGGAGGCCGGTGCGATCACCGGTCAGGGCATCGCGCTTTATGCCAACGGGGTGCGCTACGAAGGGTCGTTCCGCAATGCCAACCACCACGGCAAGGGCGTCATGCAATCCCCCGGCGGGTACGAGTATCAGGGCGACTGGGTCGATGGCGTCAAGCAGGGCGTGGGCAAGATCACCTATCCCGATGGCGCGCTCTATGACGGTGACATCGCCGATGGCGAACGCAATGGCACGGGCACGCTGACCATGCCCGACGGGCTGACCTATACCGGCCAGTGGAAAGACGGGCAGATCGACGGCACCGGCACGCTGACCCAACCCAATGGCGATGTCTACGAAGGCGATCTGGTCGCCGGTCAGCGCCAGGGCACGGGCAAGGTGACCTATGCCAATGGCGACACCTACGAGGGCGGCTTCGAGGACGACCGCCGCGAGGGTCAGGGCACGTTCACCGGCACAGATGGCTATGTCTACACCGGATCATGGGTTGCCGGGCAGATCGAAGGCACAGGCAAGGTGACCTACCCCGACGGCTCTGTCTACGAGGGCAGTTTCCGCGATGATCTGGCCGATGGGGAGGGCAAGATCACCTATCCCGACGGATCAACCTACGAAGGGTCATGGGTCGCGGGCGTGATCGAAGGCGAAGGCCGCGCGACCTACCCCAACGGCATCGTCTACGAGGGCGGGTTCAAGAACGCGCGCAATGACGGTCAGGGCGTGATGACCTATGCCGACGGCTATAAGTATGACGGCAGCTGGAAAGACGGCCAACGCAACGGCATGGGCACCGCGACCTATCCCGATGGCACCGTCTATACCGGCGGCTTTGTCGACGGGCTGCGCGACGGCACCGGCAAGATCACCATGCCCGACGGGTTCACCTATGACGGCCAGTGGTCCGGCGGAGAGATCGAAGGCACCGGCACCGCCACCTACCCTAACGGCGACATCTACGAAGGCGCGTTCGAGGGCGGCAAACGTCAGGGTCAGGGCACCATGCGCTATAAATCGGGCGAGGAAGTCTCGGGCCAGTGGGTCAACGGCGCGCTGCAAGAAGCGGGCACAGCCCCTGCCGAGGATACACAGGCGGCACCCACGCCTGACGCCACGGATGAGGCCCCGGCAGACGCCGAGACTCCGTCAGAGGCACCCGCCGACAGTACGGACGAGGCCGAAAGCAACGACGGCTAGATCACCTCGCTCGCGTCCAGACGGGCGAGCAACGCATCGCCTTCGGCCAGAACTGTCTTGCGTTTGTCGGCGTCCATCCGGTCCCACGTGCGGTACATATTGCCCATGCGCGGATTGTTCGAGAACCGGTCGCGATGGCGGTCCAGAAAGTGCCAGTAAAGCAGGTTGAACGGGCAAGCGGTGTCACCCGTCTTTGCGCTGACAGAATAGTGGCAGCTTTTGCAGTGATCCGACATGCGGTTGATATAGGCCCCGGACGAGACATAGGGCTTGGACGCGATGACGCCGCCGTCGGCGAATTGGCTCATGCCAATGGTATTGGGGGCCTCTACCCATTCAAAGGCATCGGCATAGACCGCCAGATACCACTCATGCACCTGCGCCGGATCAATCCCCGCCAGCAGGGCAAAGTTGCCCGTCACCATCAGCCGCTGGATATGATGCGCATAGGCTTGGGTCCTGGTCTGCCCCACGGCCTTGGCCACACAGTTCATCCGCGTTTCGCCACCCCAGTAGAACCACGGCAGGTCGCGGTCGTGCCCCAGAATATTGCGGGCGGTATAGTCCGGCCCTTCAAGGAAATAGATGCCCCGCACATATTCGCGCCAGCCGATGATCTGCCGGATGAACCCTTCGGCGGCATTGATCGGCGCGTGTCCTGCGGCATAGGCGTTGGCAGCGGCCTCGCAAATCTCGGTCACATTCAGCAACCCGATGTTGAGGTAGGGCGACAGGATCGCGTGATACAGGAATTCATTCCCGTTCAGCATCGCGTCTTGATAGTCCCCAAACCGCGGCAGGGCATTCGCGATGAAATGATCGAGCGCCTGCAGCGCCTCGGCGCGGGTGGTGGCGAACCAGAACGGCTCTAGCGCGCCGAAGTTATCGCCGAAACGCGCTTGAACCAGCTCCAGCACTTCGCGCGTCGTGGCATCGGGGTCGAACCGCAGGGGGCCATCTACGGTGACATCTTCGGGCGCGGCTTTGCGGTTGTCGTGGTCAAAGTTCCACTTGCCGCCAGCGGGTTGGTCCCCTTCCATCAGCAGGCCGGTCTTGCCGCGCATTTCGCGGTAGAAATACTCCATCCGCAACGCTTTGCGGCCTTCGGCCCATGCCTCGAATTCTGCATGAGTGGCAAGAAAGCGGTCGTCGGGCAGCAGATGCACCTTCAGCGGGGCGTATTTCAGCTTGTCGATCAAGCGCCACTCCCCCGGCTCTGTCGCCAGCACCTCGCTTGCCCCCGTCTGCGCTGCGCGACGCAGCAATTCCCCCACGATAGAACCCGCGTTATCCGTATCGTCCAGTTGCGTATAGACGACTTTCCAGCCGTCCTGTTCCAACGCATGGGCAAACTTGCGCATCGCGGCAAAGATCAGGGCGATCTTCTTGGGGTGATGCCGGACATAGGCCGCCTCGTCCGCGACCTCGGCCATCACGACGGTATCGCGCGCCTTATCCGCCTGCGCCAAGGCGCTAAGCGTTTCTGTCAGCTGGTCGCCCAGAACCAGCACCAAGCGCCCTACCATGGCACCGGCTTTCCGGCCCAGTCAAAGAACTGGCCTGTGTCCGCAGGCGTCAGCCCGTCGATCACAGCCAGCAGATTTTCCGCCGCCTCCGACGGTGCGACAGCGGGATGGCGGGCAAGGTATTTCGCGGTAAAGGCGGTCTTGACCGTGCCGGGGTGCAGGGCGACGCAGATGCTGCTCTTGTGACTGCGCGCCAGTTCGATCGCGGCGGTGCGCACGATCTGGTTCACCGCCGCCTTGGCGCTGCGGTAGCTGATCCAGCCGCCGATGCGGTTGTCGCCGATCGACCCCACCCGCGCCGAGAATGCGGCAAAGACGCAAGGCGCGTCCCGCCGCAGCAGGTCGCCCGCGTGGCGCAATACCAGTGCAGGGCCCACGGCGTTCAACGCGAATTGGTCCAACATCGCCTTTTGGCTGATGGATTTGATCGTCTTTTCCGGTGCGGCCCCGTCAATCTCAAGCGCGCCTGTGGCCACCAGCACCACATCAAACGGCCCGTTCAGCGCGGTCAAGTGCTGGTCCACACTGCGTTCGTCCGTGATGTCGAACCCATCGACCGACCGTGACAGCCGCGTGACCGCATCGCCACGCGCCTCGTAAGCGGCGGCCAAGGCGGCACCCACACCGCCCGACGCCCCGATGATCAAAACCTGTTTCATGCAAGGGGAGGTAGCGGAAAACAGCCCCCCTTCAAGCGCGGAAAAAAGGGCGCAGAAAAACCCTTCCCATTTGCGAATGCACGGGTATAACTTGTCGCCATGACACACGCCGATCATATTGCGATCCTGCCGCGCCGCTGCGCGACTTTCCTGCGTGCCAACCTACTGCTGCTAATCCGCCTCTGAGCGTGCCATCCGGCGCGCCCGCTCAGAGGGATGTGCCGCGCGCCACGGATTTATACAGCAGAATGAAAGAACCCAAACGATGACAGATACCACACAACAAGACCGCGTCTTGATTTTCGACACGACATTGCGCGACGGCGAACAATCCCCCGGCGCCACCATGACCCACGCCGAAAAGATCGAGATCGCGGGCCTGCTGGACGAGATGGGCGTCGACATTATCGAGGCCGGTTTCCCTATCGCCTCCGAAGGGGATTTCGCCGCCGTCAGCGAAATCGCGAAACTGTCGAAGAACTCGGTCATCTGCGGCTTGGCCCGCGCACAATTCGGCGACATTGATCGTTGCTATGAGGCGATCAAACACGCGGCCCAGCCCCGCATCCACACGTTTATCGGCACCTCGCCGCTGCACCGCGCCATTCCGAACCTCACGATGGACGAAATGGCCGACCGCATCCACGAAACGGTGACCCATGCACGCAACCTTTGCGACAATGTGCAATGGTCGCCGATGGACGCCACGCGGACCGAGCTTGATTACCTGTACCGTGTCGTCGAAATCGCGATCAAGGCGGGGGCGACCACGATCAACATCCCCGATACCGTCGGCTATACCGCACCGCGCGAAAGCGCTGATCTGATCCGCAAGCTCTTGGAAAATGTCCCCGGCGCGGACGAGATCGTCTTTGCCACGCACTGCCACAACGATCTTGGCATGGCGACTGCCAACAGCCTTGCCGCCGTCGAAGCGGGCGCGCGCCAGATCGAATGTACGATCAACGGCTTGGGCGAACGCGCGGGCAACACCGCGTTGGAAGAGGTCGTGATGGCGCTGAAAGTGCGCAATGACATCATGCCGTTCCAGACCAAGATCGACAGCACCAAGATCATGAATATCTCGCGCCGCGTTGCCGCTGTTTCGGGCTTTGCCGTTCAGTTCAACAAGGCCATCGTCGGCAAGAACGCCTTTGCGCATGAAAGCGGCATCCATCAGGACGGTATGCTGAAGAACGCCGAGACCTTCGAGATCATGCGCCCCGAAGACGTGGGCCTGACCGAGACCAACATCGTGATGGGCAAACACTCGGGACGTGCGGCGTTACGCTCGAAGCTGGAAAACCTCGGCTATGAACTGGGGGATAACCAGCTCAAGGATGTGTTTGTCCGTTTCAAAGAACTGGCCGACCGCAAGAAAGAGATCTACGACGACGATCTCATCGCCTTGATGCGCACCGCCACCGATCCTGAAAGCGACCGCATTGTGCTGGGTAGCATGACCGTCGTCTGTGGCACCGAAGGCCCGCAGAAGGCAGAGATGTCGCTGACGGTGGATGGTGCGGAAACCTCTACCTCGCAAACCGGTGACGGGCCTGTGGATGCCGCGTTCAACTGCATCAAGGCACTGGTCGATCACAGCGCGCGCTTGCAATTGTATCAGGTGCACGCCGTGACCGAAGGCACCGACGCGCAGGCCACCGTTTCTGTCCGGCTTGAGGAAGACGGCCGCATCGTGACCGGTCAGTCGGCGGACACAGACACCGTGGTCGCATCGGTCCGCGCCTATATCCACGCGCTCAACCGTCTGTTGGTGCGCCGCGAGAAAGGCGGCACCGACAAGCGCGAGATCAGCTATAAAGACGTGGTGGGCTAACCCGCCCGTTCTTCCCCCCGCGAACGCAAAAAGGCCCCCGACGTCGGGGGCCTTTTCTGTATCCGGTGTTCTGTCAGCGCAGATTAAAAATCGGTCAGACCCGCAAAAGTACCGGTCGCGCTTGAAAAGATGTTACCCAGCGAACGACGTTTGGAGGTACGGCGACCCAGTTCATAGTTCACGCCGAAAGTCAGCTGGTCCACGTCCTCGCCACTGTCAAAGTCCAGACGGCCCAAGGCCAGCTCTACGTTCGCACCGGGGGTGAATTCATACTGACCGCCGATGGTGATCGACCGCACGTCTTCGGGGCCCAGATCCAGGAACCCGACAGAACCGATGGCAGAGAAGCCGTTGGCGAATTCATAGCCGCCTGCGACAGCGACAACGCTCAGATCATCCAGTTTCAGCAGGTCGGCCTGCACGTTGTATTGCGCGACGTCATAGTCGGCATAGGCGGCGTAAAGCGTCTCGTCTTCGATGTGAACGAGATCCAGACCGACGGTGCCGGTGGGGGTGACATCCCAAGCGGCGAAGATGCTGAAGGTCATGTCGTCCAGATCGGAGGAATCACCGATCGCGGCACCAAAGGTATGCGCACCGGACTGATAGGACCCGAACAGGCTGGTGACATCCGCGTCGAAGCCTTCGATGTCAAAACGCGAATAGTCGAGGCCGATGTTAAAGCCGTTGGCCAGAGCGTATTCAACGCCCACTGTGCCCAGATCGATATCGACGCCCTCGATAGAGATGTTCGACAGCTCTCCCGAGAAGATGAAGTTGTCGTAGCGGTATTCGATGCCGCCGCCAAAGGATTTCACGTCGATCGTGCCTGCGCCGTCAACATCGAAGTCGTGGAATTTCGCGAAAGCCGTGCCATAGGTCAGTTCGGCAGCAGCTGCGGTTGCGGTCACGCTCAGAAGCGAGGCGACAAAAATATTACGGATCATGCTGGTTCCTTCGCACAATTTACGGTTGCTCGTACCATGGCTCTTAGGCGCAGCGGAATCCGCCCGCAACACCCAAGCGAAACCGCCGTTACGATCCGTTTACTTGTGGTATTTTTGACCCGCCTGAACCGCTGCCCGCCGCCCTTTAGCGATAGGGATCCTTGGGGCTGCGATCCTCTGACAGCGACCGTTGCGAGCGTTCGACGATCATCACTGTGGCATCGGCCAGATGCTGGCGTTCGATATGGTGATCTCCGCGTGCGACGCGCAGCTTATGCGCCTCTAGCATCACTTCCGCGTGGGACGATCCGCGCGGCGGGATGAAGGTGTAGCAGGCCAGTTCGATCAGGAACCCCAGCGGATCCTTGAAGTAGATCGAATGCATGAACCCGCGATCCTTCACGCCCGAATTGCCGATCCCCCGCTCCTTGAGCCGGTCGAGCACTTGATCAAACATGGCGCGGTCGACCTCGAACGCAAGATGGTGCACGCAACCCGCATCCGTCGGCGTGCGACTGTAGACGGGTTTGCGGTTTTCATTGGTAAAGATCGTGATCAACCGGCCGTCGCCGGGATCGAAATACAGGTGCCCTTCGTCGGGATCGTCCAGATTTGGCTGGTCGAAGATGAACGGCATGCCCAGCAGACCCTCCCAGAAGTCGATACTGGTCTGACGGTCCGCGCCCATCAGCGTAATGTGATGCACACCAATAACTTGAATCTTCTGCATTTCTCTCTCCCCCTATTGTCCGGCTTGCCGCAAACCATAGCGCGGTGGCGGCATCATGCCACCACAAAGGTCAACCCCCCTTTCGTCTTTGACCTCATCGGCCTATAAGCCGTTTAGCCCGTGACTTGTCAGAGTCGACGGGCCAAAATGAATTTTTGCAAGGTCCTGCTGCCCATGTCCGTTTTTGATCAATTCCGTGGTTTGTTCTCGTCCGATATGGCCATCGACCTCGGGACCGCGAACACCTTGGTTTATGTCAAAGGCAAGGGCATCGTCCTGTCCGAACCTTCGGTTGTCGCCTATCACGTCAAGGACGGCGTCAAAAAGGTGCTGGCCGTGGGCGAAGACGCAAAGTTGATGCTGGGCCGGACCCCCGGCAGCATCGAAGCGATCCGCCCCATGCGCGAGGGCGTGATTGCCGACTTTGACACCGCCGAAGAGATGATCAAGCATTTCATCCGCAAGGTGCACAAACGGTCGACCTTCTCGAAGCCCAAGATCATCGTCTGCGTGCCGCATGGGGCGACGCCTGTTGAAAAACGCGCGATCCGTCAGTCGGTGCTGTCTGCGGGCGCACGCCGCGCCGGCCTGATTGCCGAACCGATTGCAGCGGCCATCGGGGCGGGCATGCCGATCACCGATCCGACCGGGAACATGGTTGTCGATATAGGGGGTGGCACAACCGAGGTCGCGGTGCTGTCCTTGGGCGATATCGTCTATGCACGCTCTGTCCGCGTGGGCGGCGACCGTATGGACGAGGCGATCATCAGCTACCTGCGTCGCCAGCAGAACCTGCTGATCGGTGAAACAACCGCCGAGCGGGTGAAAACCTCTATCGGGACCGCACGGATGCCCGACGACGGGCGCGGCACCTCGATGCAGATCCGCGGGCGCGACCTGCTGAATGGTGTCCCCAAAGAGATCGAAGTGACCCAGGCGCAGATCGCCGAAGCGCTGGCCGAGCCTGTGCAGCAGATCTGCGAGGCGGTGATGACCGCGCTGGAAACCACCCCGCCCGATCTGGCGGCTGACATCGTGGACCGTGGCGTCATGCTGACCGGTGGCGGTGCCTTGCTGGGCGATCTGGATCTGGCGCTGCGCGAACAGACCGGGCTGGCCATTTCCGTGGCGGATGAACCGTTGAACTGCGTGGCCTTGGGCACCGGCAAAGCGTTGGAGTATGAAAAGCAGCTGCGCCACGCCATCGACTACGACAGCTAATCAGCTCAGCTATAATAGCCCGGGATGCGGCAGGACGGCGCTGCCCTCGCGGTGGGAAACGTATAACGCATGGCCATCGACCGATCCTCTTCGAACGATTTTGGGCGCCCGCTGCGCCGCTTGCTGCTGGCCGTCATCGTGCTGGTGCTGGCGGGCATCTTTCTGCTGTGGCGGATCGACAGCCCCCGTGTCGAACGGTTTCGCGCGCAGATCACCGACCGGATCGTCCCCAATCTGGATTGGGCGATGGCCCCTGTTACCGGCACGGTGAACCTGTTCCGCGATTTCCAAAGCTATCAACGTCTGACCGTGCAGAACCAGGAACTGCGGTCCGAGCTGCGCAAGATGCAGACCTGGAAAGAAGCGGCGCTGCAGCTTGAACAGGAAAACGCCCGTTTGCTGGACCTGAACAAGGTGCGGCTTGATCCGCGTTTGACCCATATCACCGGTGTAGTGCAGGCGGACTCCGGGTCGCCCTTCCGCCAATCTGTGCTGCTGAACGTCGGGGCCCGTGACGGCATTGTCGATGGCTGGGCCACGGTGGACGGCATCGGGCTGGTAGGGCGTATTTCCGGCGTGGGCGAAAACACCGCGCGCGTCATTCTGGTGACCGATACCTCTAGCCGCATACCGGCGGTGATCCAGCCGTCGGGACAGCGGGCGATTATTGCGGGCGACAACTCCGCCGCGCCACCGATTGATTTCCTCGAGAACCCCGACCTCGTGCGTCCCGGTGATCGGGTCAGCAGCTCTGGCGATGGCGGCGTGTTTCCTGCGGGTATCCTGATCGGTCAGGTCGCCGCCGACCCCGGCGGGCGGCTGCGCGTGCGTCTTGCGGCGGATTTCGAGCGGCTCGAATTCCTGCGCGTGCTGCGCCACCATGGCTCCGAAAAAGTGAACGAGGATGCGGCCGTGGTGCGGGATGACGCCACGGGCATGATCGCGCCCCTGCCCTTTGATCCTGCGACCGAATGATGGACGAACTGTCGCCCCTGCGATTGTGGCTGATGCGCGCGGCGTTTCTGGCGCTGACAGTGGTCCTGTTGTTTTTCCATCTGCTGCCGCTTGATACCCAGCCCATCGCGCTGTTCGCGCCCGAGCTGTCGCCCCCACTGGCCACCATCGACCCCGCAGAGGCGCGTCTGCGGGCCCTGCTGGACCAAGGCAGCGACCGCATCTGGATCGCCCCCGACCTGCTGATCGCCTTTGCGCTGGCGTGGTCTGTGCGGCGGCCCGACTATGTCCCCGCCCTGCTGCTCGCCGTCGCCTTCCTGCTGACGGACCTGTTGCTGCAACGTCCACCCGGCCTCTGGGCGCTGCTGGCGTTGCTGGCATGCGAGAATATGAAAACCCGTGGTCGCACACTGCGCGACAGCACCTTTGGCGCGGAATGGCTGGCGGTCTCCGTATGGCTGATCGCTATTTTGATGCTGAACCGGATCGTGCTATCGTTGCTGCTGGTCCCACCGCCACAATGGTCGCTGAGCCTGTTTGAACTGGCCGTCACGATCCTGACCTATCCGGCTGTGGTGTTTGTGACCCATGCGCTGATGGGCGTGCGCAAATCCGCCCCCGGCGATCTGGACAGTATGGGCAACCGCTCATGAGGAGACCAAGATGAGACGCAGCAGGGCCGATAGCGAAGCCAGCCATTCCAAGCTCAGCCGCCGTGCTGTTTTGCTGGGCAGCGCGCAACTGCTGTTCATGGGCGGTCTGGCCGCGCGGATGAATTACTTGCAGGTCGATCAGGCTGACCAGTTCCGCCTGCTGGCCGAAGAGAACCGGATCAACATCCGGTTGATCCCGCCTGCACGAGGCGAAATCTTTGACCGTAACGGCGTGCGGTTGGCGCAAAACGTGCCGTCGTACCGGATCGTGATCGTGCGCGAGGATGCCGATGATGTGGATGCGGTGATGGACCGGCTGGGCAAGGTCATCGACCTTGATCCCGAAATGCGCGACCGCGCGATGGCCGAAATCAAACGCTCCGCCCCGTTCCTGCCGGTGACCGTCGCCGATGATGTCACATGGGACGAGGTAAGCCGCGTGTCGGTCAACGCCCCCGCCCTACCCGGTGTCAGCCCCGAGGTCGGCCTGACCCGTGTCTATCCCCGTGGGTCGGACTTTGCGCATATTGTCGGCCGTGTGGGCCGCGTGAGCCAAGCCGATCTGGATGCGCTGGAAAACCCCGATGCGGTGCTGCGCATCCCCCGATTCCAGATCGGCAAGATCAACGTCGAGGCGCGTCAGGAATCCCTGTTGCGCGGCTCTGCCGGCACCAAACAGGTCGAGGTCAACGCCACCGGCCGTGTGATGCGCGAACTGGCCCGCCGCGAAGGGCAATCGGGTGCGGATCTGCAGCTTACCATCGATTCCAAGCTGCAGAACTTTGTGCAGGCCCGATTGGGGAGCGAAAGCGCCGCCGTCGTGATCATGGATTGCGAGAACGGCGATCTGGTCGCCAATGCCTCTTCGCCCAGCTACGACCCGAACCTGTTCATCGGGGGGATATCCTCGGCCGATTATAACCCGTTGCTGCAATCGGAATACCGCCCGCTGGTCAACAAGACCGTGCAGGGCACCTACCCGCCCGGATCGACCTACAAGATGGTCGTGGCCATGGCCGCCCTCGAAGAGGGTATCGTCGGCCCCGAAGAAACCGTCTATTGCCCCGGCCACCTAGAGGTCGGCGGTCGCCGTTTCCACTGCTGGAAACGCGCAGGTCACGGCTGGATCGACCTCGAGAACTCGCTCAAGCAATCCTGCGACGTCTATTACTATGATCTGGCGATGAAAGTCGGGATCGAGAAAATCTCGGCCATGGCAAACCGCTTTGGTCTGGGCTGGAAACACGACCTGCCGCTGTCCTCGGTCGCCGCCGGTCTGGCCCCCACGAAAGAGTGGAAACAGGCGACCAAAGGCGATTCATGGGTGATCGGCGACACGGTTAATGCTTCTATCGGGCAAGGCTTCACCCTCAGTTCACCGCTGCAACTGGCGGTGATGACCGCGCGGATCGCCACCAACCGCGCCGTGGTCCCGCGTCTGATTAAATCTATTGACGGTGTCGAACAACCCAGCGGCGCGGGCGAGCCTTTGGGCATGAACGAAAACAACATGCGGCAGGTGCGCAAGGGCATGTATTCGGTGGTGAACGACCGACGCGGCACCGGCTACCGGTCGCGCGTCATCGCCGAGGGTGTGCGCATGGCCGGCAAAAGCGGCACCAGCCAGGTACGCAACATCACCGCGGCCGAACGCGCGCGCGGGGTCAGCCGCAACGAGGACCTGCCCTGGGAACGCCGCGACCACGCGCTGTTTGTCGCCTTCGCCCCCTATGACAAGCCACGCTATGCGGTATCGGTGCTGGTGGAACACGGCGGCGGCGGATCGACCGCAGCGGCCCCCATCGCCCGCGATGTCATACTGCAAGCGATCTATGGCGGCGAACCGCCGCTAGAGGCCTACCCCACCGCCGACCGCGGCCGCATCGCCGAGCAGCAAAAAGCCCTGCGCGCGATCCAGCCCCAAGCGGACTTCAGCGGGAAAGACCAAGCATGAGCTACCTTGAATATACGGTCAAACATGTCCCCACGGGCTTTGCCAAGATCCTGCACCTGAACTGGCCGCTGACCATCCTGCTGGCCGCTGTTTCGGGGGTGGGGTTCCTGATGCTCTACTCCGTGGCCGGTGGCAGCTTTACCCCCTGGGCCGAACCGCAGATGAAACGCTTTGCCCTTGGTATCGCGCTGATGATCGCCGCGGGGATGGTGCCGATCTGGCTTTGGCGAAACCTTGCAGGCGTGGCCTATTTCGGGACCGTAATCCTGCTGATCGGGGTAGAGCTTTTCGGCGCTGTCGGCATGGGCGCGCAGCGCTGGATCGAGATCGGATCGTTTCGCCTCCAACCCTCCGAGCTGATGAAGATCACGCTGGTGATGATGCTGGCCGCCTATTACGATTGGCTCCCGCCCAAGAAAACCTCGCGCCCGCTTTGGGTGTTGCTGCCGGTGCTGCTGATCCTGATCCCCACGACACTGGTGCTGAAACAGCCCGACCTGGGCACCGCGATCCTGCTGATGGCAGCGGGCGGCGGGCTGATGTTTCTGGCCGGAGTGCACTGGGGTTATTTCGCCGTGGTCATCACCGGAGCCGTCGGACTGGTGACGGCGGTGTTCCAGTCCCGCGGTACGCCGTGGCAGCTGATCAAAGATTACCAGTTCCGGCGCATTGACACGTTTATCGATCCCAGCACCGACCCGTTGGGCGCAGGGTATCACATCACACAATCCAAGATCGCGCTCGGCTCCGGCGGCTGGACGGGGCGCGGGTTCATGCAAGGCACCCAGTCGCGCCTGAACTTCCTGCCCGAGAAACACACCGACTTCATCTTTACCACCCTGGCCGAGGAGTTCGGCTTTGTCGGCGGGTTCTCCCTGCTGGGTCTCTATGCGCTGATCATCGTCTTCTGCGTCGCGGCAGCGCTGATCAACAAGGACCGCTTCTCGTCGCTGCTGACCCTCGGCATCGCGCTGAACTTCTTTTTGTTCTTCGCGGTGAACATGTCGATGGTGATGGGGCTGGCGCCCGTTGTCGGGGTCCCCTTGCCGCTGGTCAGCTACGGCGGGTCGGCGATGCTGGTGTTGCTGCTGGCTTTTGGCCTTGTACAATCGGCCCATGTCCACCGCCCCAGATAGGAAGCCCATGCCCCTCAATATCCTTTTCGCCGCGCGCCCCGAACGCTGGGTGACGTATGAAACGCCGCTGCGCCAAGCGCTTGATGCCGCGGGGATCGCGGCTCACCTATCAACGGATATCGCCCCGCAGGACGTGGACTACATCGTCTATGCCCCCAACAGCCCCTTGCAGGATTTCACGCCCTACACGCGGGCCAAGGCGGTGCTGAACCTCTGGGCGGGGGTGGAAAACATCACCAATAACGCGACGCTGAAGATCCCTCTGGCGCGGATGGTGGACCCGGGGCTGACCAAGGGGATGGTGGAATGGGTCACGGGCCATGTGATGCGCTATCATCTGGGGCTGGACACGGACATTCGCAAAACGGAGAGCGATTGGACCCCGCGCACCCCACCGCTGGCACAGGAACGACAGGTCACTATTCTGGGTCTGGGGGCCTTGGGCGCGGCGGTGGCGGAAACTCTGGTCTATCTGGGGTTCAACGTCACCGGCTGGTCGCGCAGCCCCAAGGACATCGCGGGCGTCACCTGCCTGCATGGGGACGCCGGGCACGCAGATGCCCTGCGCAGTGCCGAGATCGCGGTGCTGCTGCTGCCCAACACGCCCGATACCGAAAACACGCTGAATGCCGAGACGCTGGCGCAAATGCCCGCTGGTGCCTGTATCATCAACCCGGGCCGCGGCGCGCTGATCGATGACGACGCGCTGCTGGCAGCGCTCGACAGCGGCCAGATCGCCCATGCCACGCTGGATGTGTTCCGTGTCGAGCCCTTGCCCGCAGACCACCCCTATTGGGCGCATCCCAACGTCACCGTCACGCCCCACATCGCCGCTGAAACCCGCGCGACAACCGCTGCACAGGCCATCGTCGAAAACATCCGCCGCGGTGAAGCGGGTGAGGATTTCCTGCATCTGGTGGATCGCGCCAAAGGCTACTGACCCGCCCCGTATCGAGGGCGGGATTTGAGTTTATTTGGCAAAATGAAGCTGCAGCCGCGCGCCCCTTCATTTTGCCTCTTAAACTCTCGCCGAAGGCAGGCCGGCCGCGGGCGCTCAGCCTGCTGTCAGACCGCGACCCTTCAGCAAAGCCTCTACCCCCGGCAACCGGCCACGGAACGCCTTGTACAGTTCCGCCGCGTCCTGACTGCCGCCGGTGGACAGGATGTGCTGCTCTAGCGCGGCGGCGCGGTCGAGATCAAAGGCGCTACCGGCCTCTTCAAAGGCGGCGAAGGCGTCTGCGTCCATCACCTCGGACCACATGTAGCTGTAGTAGCCGCTGGAATAGCCGTCGCCGGAAAAGACATGGGCAAACTGCGGCGTGGCGTGGCGCATGGTGATTGCCGGCGGCATGCCCAGACCGGCCAGTACCTGCGCCTGTTTCTCCATCGGATCGGCAGGTGCCGCACCGTCGTGGAATTCGAGGTCTACCAGCGCAGAGGCGACATATTCGACCGTGGCGAACCCCATGTCGAAATTCGCGGCCCCCAGCACCTTTTCCAACATCTCGGGCGGCATGGGGTCGCCTGTTTTGGCGTGGGTGGCAAATTGGCTGAGCACGTCGGGCACTTCGAGCCAATGTTCGAACAACTGGCTGGGCAGTTCGACAAAATCACGCGCGACCGATGTGCCGCTCACGGATTCGTAGGTCACATCCGACAGCATCTGGTGCAGCGCATGGCCAAATTCATGAAACAGCGTGCGTGCATCGTCATAGGACAGCAGCGCAGGCGCGGCTTTGGCAAAGTTGCACACGTTGATCACGACGGGCGACTGCACGTCGGGGAATTTCGCCTGAGACCGCATGGCGCTGCACCACGCGCCCGACCGTTTCGATCCGCGTGCAAAGTAGTCACCGATGAACACGGCCACATGTTCGCCGTTGCGGGTCACTTCCCACGCGCGACAATCGGGGTGATAGAGCGGCACGTCGAGGGGCTTGAATTCGAGAGCGAACAATCGCGTGGCGCAGTCGAAGGCCGCGTCGATCATCCGGTCCAGCTGGAAATACGGTTTCAACGCGGCTTCATCCAGATCATGCTCTGCCACGCGCCGTTTCTGCGCATAGTAGCGCCAGTCCCACGGGGCCAGATCGGCGTTCACGCCATCGTCATGCATCATACGGGTCAGCACCTCGGCGTCCGCCTGCGCTTGGCGCTTTGCCGGGGTCCAGACATCCATCAGCAGCTGGCGCACCGCTTTGGGTGTTTTCGCCATCTCTGTTTCCAGCTTGTAAGCCGCGAAATTGTCATAGCCCAGAAGCTTGGCCCGTTCCTCGCGCAGGGCGAGGATCTCGGCAGCGATGGCGCGGTTATCGGTCTCGCCGCCATTGGCCCCACGGGACTGCCAAGCGAGAAACGCCTTTTCGCGCAGATCGCGGCGCGGCGAGAATTGCAGGAACGGTGTGATCAAAGACCGCGAAAGGGTAATGACCGGCGCGCCTGCCTCTTTCTCCTCGCCCGCCGCACGGGCGGCATCGATGACAAAGTCGGGCAGCCCTTCCAGATCGGATTCCTCCAACGGCATGAACCAGCTGCGTTCATCCGCCAGCAGGTTCTGGGTGAACTGTGTCCCCAACACCGCCAGCCGGTTCTTGATCTCTTTCATCCGCGCATCATCCGCACCCTCCAGCGCCGCGCCTGCGCGCACAAAGCCGCGGTGGGTCAGCATCAACACCCGTGCCTGTTCGGGCGTCAGATCGAAGCTGTCGCGATTTTCCCAGACGGAGGCCACGCGCGCAAACAGCGCCTTGTTGCTTGAGATGTCAGAGAAATGCGCAGACAGCAGCGGCGAGAATTTGCGCTGCAGGTCTTCGCGCGTGGGGTTGCTGTCGGCCCCTGCGACGGTGAAGAACACGCCCAACACGCGGTCCAGCTGGCTGCCTGCTTCCTCGAGCGCCTCGATCGTGTTGGAAAACGTCGGATCATATTCGCAGTCGGCGATGGCGTCGATCTCCATCCGGTGCGTCTGCAGGGCCTCGTCCAGCGCGGGGGCGAAATCATCGTCGGAAATCTTGTCGAAAGGGGCGATCTGAAACGGGGTGTCCCAATCCTGTAGCAAAGGGTTTGTCATGGCGGTCTCCTTTACGGATCAAGCTATGCACTGCGGCGGGGCAATACAATCGCAATACCCGCGCGCAAAGCCGCCATGGCGGGTCGTCTAGTCGCCCGCGTTCCCGCAGATCGGACAGTCGTCGCGTTTGGAGACGCCGATCACGCGGTTCTCGCCGTAGAGCGCATCATACATCAGCATTTGACCACGCAGCGGCGCACCGGCACCGGTGATCAGCTTGATCGCCTCGGATGCCATCATCGCGCCGATCACGCCGGGCAAGGGGCCGATCACCCCGGCCTGCGCACAGCTGGGGGCAAGATGGGCCGCCGGGGCCTGCGGGAAAATGCACTGGTAGCATGGCGCGCCCTTGGAGGGGTCAAAGATGCTCAGCTGTCCTTCCCATTGCGACAGCGCCCCCGAGATCAGCGGCAAACCGGCCGCGACACAGGTGCGGTTCACCAGATAGCGCGTGTCGAAATTATCCGTGCCGTCCAGCACCAGATCGTAGTCGGTGAAAAGCTCTGCCGCGATGTCTTCCGTCAGGCGGCGGTGATAGGGGCGCACGGTGACAAAAGGGTTCTGCGCCTCCATCTCGGCCTGCGCTGAAAAGACCTTGGGCGTGCCGATGGCGCTGTCTTTGTGGATCACTTGTCGTTGCAGATTGGCATTCTCGACCACGTCATCGTCGATCACACCAATCGTGCCGACACCGGCCGCCGTCAGGTATTGCAGCACCGGCGCGCCAAGCCCACCCGCGCCAATGACCAGCACCCGCGCCTGCTTTAGCGCCTTTTGGCCCGGTCCACCAACCTCGCGCAGCACGATGTGGCGGGCATAGCGGTTCAGCTCCGTTTCCGAGAAAGTGCCAGTTTGCGCGGCGGGCGTCGGTGCGGCCACCGGTTCGGCGCGGGCGCGCAGGCGGTTCAACACCCAGCTATAGCCAAAGATCAGCAGCAGAAATCCCGTCAGCAGCAGCCACGGGGCTGCCGAGCCACCCGTCGCCACGCGCAAGGGGTGCGCTTGGGGCAGCAAGAGGTTCAACCCGATCACCAGACCAAACAGCATGCCCAACACCACGACGCGCCGTTCACGCGGCTGGCCGAACGCAGCCCCCGCGCCCCAGATCAACGCGGCCAGTCCCAGCACCAACAGCATCAGACGCCTCCGCCTGTGACATGGGGATGTGGTTGCATTAATGATTGGCGCATAAGGCCCCCGCTTTGTTTCCGGGTGTTCAGACCCTAAAGCGGCAACCTAAGCATTTTTCCGCCGACACCAACCCCAAAGCTACGCCCCGCCCGCCAGAGCGCCGCAAGCGTCGCGCCGCTGCATCAGGTCAAAAGACGCGCTGCCCTTCGACCCATGTCTCGCGCAGGATCGGCAAGGCATCGAGCCGCGCAAACCGGATCACATCGCCGCGTGCGCCGACCTCTATCGTGCCGCGGTCCGTCAGCCCCACGCTTTGTGCAGGCGCGTGGGTGACCGTCGCCAGCCCGCGCGCCAGATCCCCCCACAGATCCCCCAGTTGCAATGCCGCGATCAACAGGCCCGCGGGCACGTAGTCGGACGACAGGATATCCAGCCGGTCCGCCTTCGCCAGATCAAGGGCGGCGACATTGCCCGAATGCGACCCGCCGCGAATGACGTTGGGCGCGCCCATGATGGTCGCGATCCCATTGGCATGACAGCTATGCGCCGCCTCGATCGTGGTGGGAAACTCGGCAAGCCGGACGCCGTAGCGGTGGCTCGTCTCGACCTGCTCGGCGGTGGTGTCGTCGTGGCTGGCAAGCGCTGCGCCATATCGGGTGGCTGCCGCAACGGTCGCGGCCTCGTGGGTTTTGCCATATTGCTTTTGCACATCGTACAGAGTGTCCACATGACGCTGGAAGGCGGCGGCATCAAAGCTGTGTTTGCCGCGCACATAGGCCTCGAATTTCGACAGATCGCGGAACTGACGCTGACCCGGCGTGTGGTCCATCATCGAGACGATGCCAACGCGATCCTCTGGGCCGAATTCGGCCAGCTCTTCGGCCAGCGTTTCCGAACAGATCTCGGCCCGCAGGTGGATGTGGTGGCTGATCCGCAGGGCTCCGGCGGCGCGCATCGCCAGAATGGTATCGACCATGCCGCGCGCATATCTCTGGTACTGGTGCTCGGCCGAGATCATCGACCCGACGCGGATCGCATCGAACACGGTGGTGATGCCGGTGCCCGCCAGTTCACGGTCATGGGCGAGGATGGCCGCGCGGTGCGGCCAGTCGACCTTGGGGCGCGGCGACATATGCCGTTCCAGATTATCGGTGTGCAGTTCGACCAGACCGGGAGCGATGTAGTCGCCCTGCATGTCCTGCGCGCCTTTGGGCACGGCGGTGCCGAAATCGATGTCGGTGATTACCCCGTCTGCGATGCGGAGCGTTCCGGTCTCGACGCGATCCCGCAGGATCAGGCGGGCGTTGGCGAAAATTGTCTCTTGGGTCATGGCATTATCTTCTGATTGGACTGGCCAGCGTCGCAGGCTGTCTGGGAAAGGTGCTGGCGTATCGCGGCAATGGTCTGCGCCAAGGGGCCGCTGTTGTCGATCACCTGATGGGGCATACCGAGGGGCATGGCGAAATCCGCACGGGCCAGGCGGCGCTCTATCTCGGCGGCGTCCTCGCGGTTGCGCGCCGTCAGACGCGCGGCGAGGATGTCATGATCCGCTCGCAGCAAAATCACGCAAAACCGCGCAAAGAGGGCCTGTGCCTGTGGCAGGACGGCCCGCGACAGGTTCACCAGCACATCACGCCCCTGCGCCACCTCTAGCGCGACGGACTGCGGGATGCCGTAGTGCCAACCATGCGCATGCCAGCTGAGGATAAACGCACCGTCATCCTCTGCCTTCCTGAAGGCACGCTCCGACACGCCGTCGAACGCTTCTCCGCCAAGGGTTGCGGGCCGCGAGATCACGCGCCGCGCAAGGCAAAGCGTCGGGTCCGCAGCGGCCAGCCCCTCCATTACGCTGTCTTTCCCCACACCAGAAGGCCCGACGACTGCAATAAACCGCCCCGTCATGCGGCCATCCCCGGGGTGAACCGGGTCACGTCAAACTGCCGGTCGCAAATTTCGTCGCGCGCGGCGTGGTCGTGAAAAATCCCGATGATGGCAGCGCCACGCGCCTTCGCCTCGGCGATCATCTTTAGCACGGTGGCGCGGTTCACGGGATCAAGGCTGGCGGTCGGTTCATCCAGCAATAGCGCGGGATAGGGATAGGCAAAACCACGTGCGATATTGACGCGCTGCTGCTCTCCGCCCGAGAAGGTCGTGGGGCTCAGCTGCCACAGACGTTCAGGTATATTCAGTCTCTGCAACAGGGTTTTCGCCTGCGCTTCGGCACTGGCGCGATCAGATCCGGTGGCCATCAGCGGCTCTGCCACCACGTCCAGCGTCGATACCCGTGGCACAACCCGCAGGAACTGGCTGACATAGCCCAATGTGGTGCGGCGCAGCTGGATCACCTGCCTTGGTGCCGCAGTCACGACATCCAGATCGCCCACCACAATGCGCCCCGACTGGGTCAGGTAATTGCCGTAAATCATCCGCATCAGGGTCGATTTACCTGCGCCTGAGGCCCCGACCAAAGCGATACACTCCCCCTGTGCCACCGACAGCGACGCCCCCGCCATAACAGAGATTTCGGCAGCCCCCTGATTGTGCAACACAAAAGATTTCGACACGTTTTCAACAGTAATCATCGAGTTCATACCTGTAGGACAGAGGAAACAAGAAGCTGCGTATAGGCATGCTGCGGATCGTCGAGCACCTGATCGGTCAGCCCGCTTTCGATAACATGGCCGTCTTTCATGACCATCAGCCGGTCGGCCAGCAAACGCACCACAGCCAGATCATGGGTGACGATGATGGCGCTCAACCCCATCTCGCGCACGAGACCCCGCAGCAGATCCAGCAGCCGCGCCTGCACGCTGACATCCAGACCCCCCGTGGGTTCATCCATGAACACCAACCGCGGGCCTGTCACCAGATTGCGCGCGATCTGCAAGCGCTGCTGCATACCGCCAGAGAACGCCGTGGGCCGGTCATCAATGCGGTCGGCGCTGATCTCGACGCGGCCCAGCCAGTCGATCGCCTTGTCGCGGATGTCGCCGTAATGGCGGGCGTTCACGGCCATCAGCCGCTCGCCCACATTGCCGCCTGCGCTGACATTCATGCGCAGCCCGTCGCGGGCGTGCTGATGCACAAAGGCCCAATCGGTGCGCGACAACATGCGGCGTTCAGGCTCGCTCATCGTGACCGTATCGCGCAAACCCTCGGCGCGGGTGTCGAAACGGACGGCCCCGGCGTCGGGCTGCAAATGCCCTGCCAAACAGTTCAGAAGCGTCGACTTGCCCGACCCGCTTTCCCCGACGATGCCCATCACCTCGCCCGGATAAAGATCAAACGACACGTCGGTACAGCCGATTCGTGCGCCGTACATCTTGGCGATGCCTTCCACTTGCAACAAAGGGGTCATGCCGCGTCCTCCGCCAAGGGGGCGCCCTGCGCACCCAGATGCCCTGCCGCACGCCGCGCGCCGCAGTAATCCGTATCCGAACACATGAACATCCGCCCGCCGGCGTCATCCATGATCAACTCGTCCAGATAGCTGTCCGTCGCGCCGCATAGGTCACAGGCATGATCCGCCTTGGTCGGCTCGAACGGATAATCGTCGAAGTCCAGACTGACCACCTGCGTATAGGGCGGCACCGCATAGATGCGCTGTTCGCGGCCTGCGCCGAACAGTTGGATACCGGCCATCTCGAGCTTGGGGTTGTCGAACTTGGGGATCGGGGACGGGTCCATGACATAGCGCCCCTCGACCTTCACCGGATAGGCATAGGCCGTGGCAATCGCGCCGTGCTGGCTGATGTCTTCGTAAAGTTTCACGTGCATCAATCCGTATTCCTCAAGGCTGTGCATCTTGCGTGTCTCGACCTCTGACGGTTCAAGAAACCGCAGGGGTTCGGGGATCGGCACCTGATAGACAAGGATCTGGTCTTCGCGCAGGGGTGTTTCGGGGATGCGGTGACGGGTCTGGATAACGCTGGCCTCTGTGGTGGCCTCGGTCACGGCGACACCCGCCGTTTTCTCGAAAAACCGCCTGATAGAGACTGCATTAGTCGTATCATCGGCGCCCTGATCGATCACCTTGAACCGGTCCTCGGGCGTCAGAACCGCTGCCGAAACCTGCACACCACCCGTGCCCCAGCCATAAGGCATCGGCATCTCGCGGCTGGCAAAAGGCACCTGATACCCCGGGATCGCCAATCCTTTCAGTATAGCGCGGCGGATCATGCGTTTGGTCTGCTCGTCCAGATAGGCGAAGTTATAGTCGCTCATGACGCCACCCCTTCCTTCATTTTGCCCTTTAAACTCCCCCCGGAGGGGCCCTCCCCCTCGGCCTGTCCCGCCGCTTGCTCTGATGCCTGTGCCTCGCGGCGCAGTTTGCGGATCAGTTCCAGTTCGGATTGGAAGTCGACGTAGTGAGGCAGTTTGATATGCTCCAGAAACCCCGTCGCCTGGATGTTGTCGGCGTGATACAGCACGAATTCCTCGTCCTGCGCGGGGGCACCTAGGTTATCCTCGCCCAGTTCTTTCCAGCGCAACGCGCGGTCGACCAGCGCCATAGAGATCGCCTTGCGCTCCGTCATCCCAAAGACCAGCCCGTAGCCGCGCGTGAATTGCGGCGGTTCGGTTTTTGAGCCTTTGAACTGGTTGACGGTTTCGCATTCGGTCAGGGTGATCTCGCCGATGTCGATGGCAAAGCCGAGCTCGGGGATTTCCATCTCGACCGCGACCGCACCGATGCGCAGCTCTGCCACAAAGGCGTGGTTGCGCGCATAGCCCCGTTGGGTGGAATAGGCCATGCCAAGGATAAACCCCTCATCCCCCCGTGTTAGAGCCTGCAAACGCAGGGCACGGCTCGCCGGAAGCTCCAGCGGGCTGCGGGTCAGATCGTCCGGTGTGTCCGCCCCTGCGGGTTCCGACTGGATCAGATCCTCGCGATCAAGGAACCCCATGATATGCGGCGTTTCGCCTGCATTAGGCTCTGTTTGCGGCATCTCGCCAAACTCGCCATCGGCGGCGAGTTTGAAGTCCAGCAGACGGTGGGTGTAGTCAAATGTTGGCCCCAGCACTTGCCCACCGGGTGCATCCTTGAACGTTGCAGACACGCGGCGGTCGCAGGCCATGGTGGCCGTATCCACCGGGTTAGAGCCGCCAAAACGCGGCAGCGTGGTGCGGTAGGCGCGGATCAGAAAGATCGCCTCTATCAGATCACCACGCGATTGTTTGATCGCCAGCGCGGCAAGGTCGGGATCATACAGCGACCCTTCCGCCATCACGCGATTAACGGCGAGCGTCATCTGCTCGCGAATCTGGTCTACCCCCAGTTCCGCCACATCACGGTCCCCGCGCCGTTCCTCGGCCAGCCAGGCATGGGCGTTGTCGATGGCGCGTTCGCCCCCTTTGACAGCAACATACATCAGCGGACCCTCGTCGTGCGCGGCAGCGCGGCAAGCCGGTTTGCGCAGGTGAAAATGAAATCCAGCCCCAGCGGGAACAGCGCGGCGTTGCGTTGGAACGCGGCAGTATCCGGCAGCGACAGGCTGGCGGTATCCTTGATGCCCGGCCCGCTTAGGGTCGCACCCAGAGACGTGAGGTCTGGCATCTCGACAACCACCGTCGCCGAGCGGTCGGGATATTCGGCGGTGCCGATGGCAAATTCGCAGAGCGGGAGCTCCTCCCAAGCCCCGACGGCAAACATCGCCTGTGCGGGCGGCACAAAGGGCGCGCCGGTCTGAAAGGTGATCCAATCGCGCACATCCTGAGTGTCACAAGCGCTGCCGAGATAGATTGGCGTATCGGGATCACACAGCGTCAGGATCGCGGTGCCCGCCGCCGCGCCAAGCGGGGCGGGCGGTGTGGCCCCAGAGACGTCACAGATCGTCCCCGGGCGCGCCATCGCGGTCATCAGCCCGCGAAAGGCGCGGGCGGCGTCGATCGGGGCGTCGGTAAAGCCGCCCTCCAAAGCATGGGTCTGCATCAGTCTTCCCCTCGTACCATCGTAAAGAAATCCACCTTGGTCGCCGCCGCCTTGGCCGCGCGGGTGGCCTTGGCCGTGTCACGCCCCTTGCGCAGGGGCGCGAGGATCGCGGCCTCTATCTGCGTCGCCGCATCGGTTTGCATCAGCGCGTCAATCAGCGCCGTCTGCAGCGCGTGATCCTTGCTGCGGCCCTGCACATAGCCGTGACCCACCGTACCGCAGCCCAGCTTGACAGACGCACGGGTGACGGACATCTCGCCAAGGTTGAACGCGGCACCGACGGCCCCTGCCCGACCGCGCACCATTACGCCGCCGATTTCCGGCGCGCGCAGAATGCTGTGATCAGGGTGGGTGCCATAGGCGGCCCAAAGGAGCGCGACCTCGGCGGCGGGGGATTTGGCAAGCAGACCCAACCATGCCTTACGCCGCGCATGAGGGTCGATTTCTGAGTTCATCATATTCATCTAGACACCTTTTCGAGTTGCCTATACAACTAGACAAATACTACCTGTAGCACCGATCAGCGCCAAGCCCTCCTTTTGCGAAATATTTGTGACATGCCCCAACGCACCCCGATCTGGACCGCCATCGCCCATAGTCTGCGCAGCGACATCGCAGCGGGTGTCTATGGCCCCGACGACAAGCTGCCGACCGAAAGCGCGCTGGCCGCGCGGTTCGGGGTGAACCGGCATACGGTGCGGCACGCGATCAAGGCGCTGGCGGGCGAAGGGCTGGTGTTGCCGCGGCGCGGTGCAGGAGTGTTCGTGACCTCGACGCCCACCGATTACCCCATCGGCCGCCGCGTGCGGTTTCACCAGAACCTGTCGGCGCAGGGGCGGATGCCAAGCAAAGAGTTCCTGACGTTGGAAACCCGCACAGCGCGCCCCGAAGAAAGCGACGCACTCGCGCTGGCGCAGAACGCACAGGTGCAGGTCTGCGAGGGGCTGTCCTTTGCCGACGGTCAGGTGATCGCGCTGTTTCGCAGCGTCTTCTCTGCCGCGCGCTTCCCCGACATGCTGGCGCATCTTGAACAGGCGCAATCGGTGACGGCGGCGCTGCGGCTCGGGGGCGTGACGGATTATACCCGCGCTTCAACCCGCATCAACGCCAAGCTCGCCAGCGCCACCCAGGCGCTGCATCTACGCGTGGCCGAGGGCGCGCCGATCTTGCGCACGATCAACCTGAATGTGGATGATCAGGGGCAACCCCTGGAATACGGGCGCACGTGGTTTGCGGGGGACAAAGTGACCCTGACACTGGCAGATACCTGAAATCCCGAGGCGCTATTCGTAGCGCTCCAGAAATGCCTCGGCTGAAAGCGTGCGGAAATCATCCAGCGCGCGGTGCAAGGCGTCATGGGGCCAGTCCCACCATGCCAACGCCATCATCCGGTCAGCGATGCCCGCGCTGAACCGCGCCCGCAGCGGCACCGCTGGAATACCCGCGACGATCATATAGGGGGCGACATCCTTGGTCACGATGGCCCCACCCGCGACGACCGCGCCGTGGCCGATCGTTACCTCTGGCCGCACCTGTGCGCCATTGCCAAGCCATGTGTCATGACCAAGGGTAACGCGCCGGCTGCGACGGTGTGCGAACCAAGCGTCATCGTCAGCCGCGCCGTCAAAGTAGTCGCCCGCGCGGTAGTGAAAGTGATGCAGGCTGGCTTTTTCCATCGGGTGGTCTGTGGCCCCGATCCGCACATAGGCCGCGATGTTCGAGAATTTACCCACGGTGGTGTTGGCAATGTCGGCGTAGCGGTCGCAATAGCTGTAATCGCCAAGCTGGCTATGGGCGATCCGCGACCCGCGCCCGACCTCTGTATAGGCTCCGAATGTGGCATCTTTGATCTCGCAGTCGGGGTGGATGAGGGGGCTGTCGGCAGTCAGGCGCGGCATCAGTGACCGCCCTCGTCACCGTTGATCAGCTTGCGGCGCAGCCAGCCCGAGAAACTGTCCATCGCCATGACCATGAGCACGATCAGCACGATATAATAGGTCACCTCTTCCCAGTCCTTCTGGGTGGCAATCGCCTGCGTCAGCAGCAGACCGATGCCGCCGCCGGTGATCGCCCCGATGATCGTCGCAGAGCGGGTGTTGGATTCGAGGAAATAGAGGACCTGGCTGAGCAGCACGGGCACGATCTGCGGCAGCACCCCAAAACGGTAGCGTTGCAGCGGCTTGGCCCCGGTAGAGGCGATACCTTCGATCTGTTTGCCGTCCACATTCTCCAGCGCTTCCGAGAACATCTTGCCGAAAGACCCCGTATCGGTCAGCAGGATCGCCAAGGCTCCGGTCAGCGGCCCCGGCCCGAAGGCGCGCGACAGGACGATGGTCCAGATCAGCCCGTCGACACCGCGCAGGAAATCGAACATCCGCCGTGCGGCAAAGCGCAAGGACCGCAGCGGGGTAAAGTTCTTGGCCGCAAGAAACCCCAGCGGCAGGGCGATGATCGCCGCGCCGAATGTGCCCAGAAAGGCCATCAGCAAAGTCTCGTAAAGCGCCCAGGCCACATCACTGTGCCGCCACATGCGGTTGGTCCAGAAGTCATGGAAGATCGCGCCCGCTTCACCGCTGAACGCACGCCCCATCAGCGCGACCGGGCCCAGCCCGTGGTAGGGGCTGTCGAGCGTGAAAAAGAACAGCTCCCACCCGTAGTCGTATTTGAACACCTCGGTCCGGTTGCGGGTGATCGTCAGCCGCCCTGCCTCCGTGTTGATCATCACGCGGTTCTTGGACGCGCTGATATAGTCGGGAATATCGCCGGGCGGGAATGTCGCCTGAACACCGCGCTGCCCCGGCTCGGCCATGACCGTGCCATAGCCCGGGATGTCATAGCTCACCTGCGGGCCAAAGGTCACGATATGACCGCCCCCCAGATCCGCGACAGGGCGATCCCCCAACGTGACCCAATCGGGGGCCGTGCCGGCTTCATATGCGCCCTTACGCTCGCCTTCGATCGCGACGGAAAACGCGCCGTCGCGGTTGTCCTGCGTGACATGGGTCTTGTAGCTATAGGCATCGGCCACCAGCGTGCGGGCATTTCCCACGTTGATCCGATCCCCCAGCCCCGGAATATCGAAGGCAAAGAAGATATAGACGAAATAGGCCAGAACGATCACGGGCAGCGCCAGCGCAGCCATCCGCTTGCGCGAGAAATGGACCATCGTCTGGGTATGAAGGGCGGTCGCGGTCATAGGGTCACCTTTGCGCTCGGCAGGCCGTGGGTCAGACGGTTACGGAAAACAGAAGAAAGCTGGTCGACGATCACAATCGTCAGGAACAGCAGCAGGAAGATGGCGGCGGCCTCGTCGAATTTGCCTTGCCCCCAGCTCATGGTGTTGCGCAGGTCATAGCCGATGCCCCCTGCCCCGACGAAGCCAAGGATCGCAGAGGCGCGGATGTTGATCTCGAACCGCAGGAGCGCATAGCTGATGTAGTTCGGGGCCACCTGCGGGATCACGCCAAGCCACATGCGCTGGCTCCACCCCGCCCCGACAGAGGCAAGACCCTCTACCGGTTTGAGCGATGCGTTTTCATTCACCTCCGAGAACAATTTGCCCAAGGCACCGATGGTATGCAGCGCGATGGCGATCATCGCAGGCACTGGCCCGCCCCCCAGCAGAAAGATCAGCACCAGCGCGATGACAATCTCGGGTATGGCACGCAGCAGATCCAATACGCGGCGCAAAGGGCCCACGAGCCACGGCACCGGAGCCAACCCGCGCGTGACCATCAGCGACAAGAACAGCCCGACCATCGCCCCCAGCAGGGTCGAGGCGACGGCGATATTCACCGTCTCTATCAGCGACGGCAGGTATTTCGCCATATAGCCGGGCAGCAGGTGCCCGCGTTCAATCGCTTCGCCGATCACATCGGCGGGGAAATCCAGAATATTCGGCAAGCCGTCCCAGAACCCGCCCGCATTGCGGTTGCCTGCGGTGTTAAATCCACCCACCAGCAGCGCTACGAAAAGGATCAGCAGCACCAGATTCATCCAGCGCTTTGATCGGGCCAGTGCCAGATAGTTTTCCTGAATCCCTGCCAGGTCGGGGTCGGTTTGCGATGTCGCGGTCATGGGAAGCCCTTACGTAAAAATGCTGGCCCCGATGCGGATCGGAGCCAGCGACAGTGCTTAAATCACTTGGATCAATTCGATTTTGCCTTGCGGGCTTCGATGATCGACACATAGGCGTCATGGGTAATCGGGTCGAACCCAAGGCTGTCGCCCGCCGCCACGCCATAGGCGCAGTCGGGGTCGTTCTCGTACAGGTTGTCGACCAGCGCGGTCATCTTGTCTTTGACGTCCTGAGGCAGGCTGGTGCGCAGCACGACGGGGCCTTCGGGGATCGGCTTGGAGCGCCAGATTTCCACCAGATCGTTCATATCGACCAGGCCTGCGTCCACGGCCTTGCGCAGCGCGCCGGAGTTGTAGCCGTCTTCCCAGTTGCCCTGACCATCAGCCCAGGTCACGCCTGCATCGATGTCGCCATTGTTGACCGCAACGATGGTCTGCTCGTGACCGCCGGTGAACTTGACCTCGCCAAAATACGCGCCGGAGTCCATGGTGATCTCTTCGCCCATCTGGGGGATCTCGATGGACGGGATCAGATAGCCCGAGGTGGAGTTCGGGTCACCGAAGCCAAAGACCTTGCCCTTGACGTCTTCAAGCTTGGTGATGCCGCTGTCGGCGCGGGCAAACCCGATGGAGTGGTAGCCATAAGACCCGTCCACGTTGATTTTCACCAGCACAGGCTCGACCGCTTCGGCGTCTTGCAGATACACGGCGGCATAGGCGGAAGCACCCAACCATGCCATATCCAGCGTGCCGCCCAGCAGACCCTGGATAACGCCGTTATAATCGGCAGGGGCGAACAGCTTGGTCGGGACGCCCAAGGCATCCTCGGTCATGGCGCGCATACATTCGTTCGAATTCATCCGGTCCTGCGCGTTCTCGCCACCCAGAATACCGATGCGGAATTCGGAAATGGCTTCGGTTTGGGCCACAGCACCCGTCGCAAGGGCGGTCGTCGCGAAAGCAGCAGCAAGTAGTTTGTTCATCGGTCGTCTCTCTTTTTGCAGATAGGCCCCCGAGGATCGGAGGCTGGGGATGAAAAGATAATTGGGGTTATTGCGCCGCCACCGTTTCGGGACGGGCGGACAGCGTTTCGATCTGGGTCGATGTCGTCGCTTCGGAAAAGCTGGCATCCGCCCCGTAAATGTCGCGCGCCACACCGGTGGTCAGCTGCGCGGGCGTGCCGTCAAACACGATGCGCCCCTGCCGCATGCCGATCACGCGGTCGCAATAACGACGCGCGGTGTCCAGCGTGTGCAGGTTCGCGATCACCATGCGCCCGTCCTGTTCGTGGATATCCCGCAGCGCCTGCATCACCAGCTGTGCGTTCATCGGATCAAGCGAGGCGATGGGTTCATCGGCCAGAATAATCGTGGGGTCCTGCATCAGTGCGCGCGCAATGGCGACACGTTGCTGCTGACCGCCCGACAGGGCCTCGGCGCGTTTGGGAGCGTGCTCGGCAATGCCCAGACGATCCAGAATATCGATGGCGCGGATGATGTCGCCTTCGGGGTAGAGGTTGAACATCGTCGCCAATGTCGACCGGCGGTTCAACGTGCCATGCAGCACGTTCGACACCACATCCAGACGCGGCACCAGATTGAACTGCTGAAAGATCATCGCGCAATGGGATTGCCAATCGCGCTTCTCCGCCCCGCGCAGCTTGGTGATGTCGCGCCCGTTGACCAGAATCTCGCCCGAACTGGCAGGGGTCAGGCAATTCATCATCCGCAGCAGCGTCGACTTACCGGCACCGGAACTGCCAATGATGCCAATCATCATCGGGCGGTCGACGGAAAAGCTCGCCGCGTGAACGGCTGTATTCGCGCCAAATGTTTTTGTGACGGCTTGAAGCTGAAGCATTCGGTTCCCCTTTTTTCGGGGAACCTAGGGCGGCATTAATTCACATTCGTTTCAGCTTTATGAAAGTTTCACGACAGCGGAACCTTTCACGATCCTCGTCTATTTCAGGCCGGTAGAGCCGAATCCGCCGTCCCCGCGCGTGGTATCGGACAAGGCATCGACCTCGACACAGACGTATTGTTGAACCTGCGCAATAACAGCCTGTGCGATCCTATCCCCGTGCCGGATAACGAAAGGCGCATCCCCTACATAGTACAGCCCGACCATCACCACGCCGCGGTAATCCTCATCCACCGTGCCGGGCGCATTGGGAATCAGAAACCCGTGCTTCAACGCCAGGCCCGACCGTGGCCGGATCTGCATCTCTGTCCCGCGCGGCAGCTCGACCGAGAACCCGATAGAGATCAGACTGATCTGCCCTTTCACAAATTCCATCGGCCCGTCGGGCAGAAAGGCCCGCAAATCCATCCCCGCCGCCCCGGCAGTGGCATAGGACGGCAGCGGCAGATCATCATTGCCGCTGACCCGTTTGAATTTGATCTCGCTCATCATCCGCTCCACCGCACGCGCGCTTTCCAAATGGTTTTAAATCCTCGCCGAAGGCAAGAAAACTCTAGCTCAACGCCTCTGCAATGCGCGCGGCCAACTGCTGTGCCACCTGATCCTTGCCCATGCGCGGCCAGCTTTCGGCCCCCGCATCCGTGATCAGGGTCACAGCATTTTCCGCCCCGCCCATAATGCCTGTCGCCGGTGAGACATCATTCGCAACGATCCAGTCGCAGCCCTTGCGCAGCCGTTTCGCCGTGGCGTTTTCAACGACGTCATTCGTCTCCGCAGCGAAGCCCACGACCAGCTTGGGCCGCCGCGCCCCCGCCGCGCTGACGGTTTTCAGAATATCGGGATTTTCAGCAAAGCTCAGCACCGGCAGCCCGTCTTTCGATTTCTTGAGCTTTCGATCACTGGCGCTGGCCATGCGCCAATCCGCCACCGCCGCGGCGAATACGCCTGCGTCGACGGGCAAGGCTGCCTCTACCGCCTCCTGCATCTGCTGCGCCGTTTGCACGCGGATCACCTCTACCCCGTCGGGCGGGGGCACGTCGGCAGGGCCAGTGACAAAGATCACCTGAGCCCCCAACGCCGCCAACGCGCGCGCAATCGCGGTGCCCTGCGCGCCCGAGGACCGGTTAGCGATATAGCGGACAGGATCAATCGGCTCATGCGTCGGGCCGGAGGTCACCAGAATACGTCGCCCCTTTAGCGGACCATCGGCCAGCTGCGCCTCGACCGCGGCGACGATCTCAAGCGGTTCGGACATGCGCCCGGGGCCGAATTCCCCGCAGGCCATATCACCATCATTCGGGCCGACCACATGGATGCCATCACCGCGCAGGGTCGCAAGGTTGCGCTGCGTCGCGGGGTGGTCCCACATGCGCACGTTCATCGCCGGCGCAATCAGCACCGGCGTATCTGTTGCCAACAATAGGGTAGAGGCCAGATCATTCGCCACACCGCTCGCCATCTTGGCCATCAGATCCGCCGTGGCAGGGGCCACCACAACCAAATCCGCGACACGGCTTAGCTGGATATGCCCCATCTCGGCCTCGTCGCCCAGATCGAACAAGTCGCGATACAGCTTCTGCCCCGCCAACGCTGAAACAGACAAAGGCGTCACAAACTCTTCGCCCGCGCGGGTCAGCACGGGCGTCACAGTGGCCCCGCGTTCGCGCAGGCGACGGATCAGATCAAGGGATTTGAAAGCGGCAATACCGCCCCCGATTATCAGCAGAATATGTTTGCCAGCCAGCATGATCGCCCCCGTCGTCGGTGTTCGTCCCGACCATAGGGGGGCGGTTCATTTTCCGCCAGCCCGTTCCTGCGGCAGAGCGCGCAGACCGCGGGATCATATCTGGGGGCTCACATCAGGAAGTGGCGCACCTCGGAGGATTGTGTCTCAAGCGTTTTGCGCATCTTGCCAAAGGCCGCGGCCTCTAGCTGGCGGACACGTTCTTTCGACAAGCTCAGCTCGGCACCCAAACTTTCAAGCGTCCGCGGCTGATCGCGCAGCTTGCGTTCGCGCACAATGAATTGTTCGCGTTCGTTCAGGGCCTGCATCGCCGACAACAGCCAGCTGCGCAGCGTCAGCGTGTCGTGGCTTTCCTCGACACGTTCGGCGGCCTGCGCACTGTCATCGACCAACGCGTCGATCCACTCGCGGCCCTCGTCCTCTGCCGATTGCGTCGCGTTCAACGAGAAATCAGAGCCGGACAAACGCCCCTCCATCATCTCGACGTCATGCATCGGCACGCCAATCTCGGTAGAGATCATCTGACGCAGCTGATGCTTGTCCAAGGTCTCGCCCGCGGCTTGGGCCTCGCGCTCAAGGCGTGCCTGTACACGGCGCATGTTGAAGAACAGCGATTTCTGAGAGGACGTAGAGCCGGTGCGCACCATCGACCAGTTGCGCATGACGTGATCCTGAATGCTCGCCTTGATCCACCAGACGGCATAGGTAGAAAAGCGCACCCCGCGGTCGGGGTCGAACTTGTCGGCAGCTTTCATCAGGCCCAATCCGGCCTCCTGGATCAGATCATTCATCGACGCGCCATAGCGCTTGAACTTACCCGCCATCGAGATAGCTAGACGCATATAAGCTGTGATCAGCCGGTGCAGCGCTTCCTCGTCGCGTTCGTCCCGCCAGGCATAGGCAAGCTTCAGTTCTGTCTCCGCATCTAAAAGCTCTGCCTTCATTGCGGTGCGGGTCAAAGAAAATTCACGTGATTGCGCCAGCGTCATGATGTCCATCCCTACTATTGAGGCACATCTGTCTGCGCCTTTTCATGTAAACGCGGAAAACCGCCAGTTGGTTCACGCGGAATCGAAAAAGAATCGGCTTTTTTCCGCGCAGCTTGCTTTGACTTTGTGACAATGACGCTAAATAAATCGCAAACCACTGGGCGAATAAGGCGCGCTGATCATGACTATCTGGCATTGGGTGCGCCACGGCCCGACCCACGAGAAAAACTTTGTCGGCTGGCGCGATGTCCCTGCCGATCTGTCCGATGTCGCACAGCTCGGGCGGCTCAACGCGCATCTGCCGCAGACTGCCGTGATGGTATCTTCGGACCTCATCCGCGCTTCTGCCACCGCCGATACGCTGGCCTCTGCCAGCCGCCTGCGCCTGCCCCATGACCGCGACCTGCGCGAACTTGATTTCGGGCTGTGGGACGGCATGCACGCCCGCGATGTATCGCAAAGCCACCCCGAGCTCAGCCGCGCCTATTGGACCACCCCGGGTGACATCGCCGCCCCCGAAGGCGAAAGCTGGAACGACGCGGCCCGCCGGATCAACGCCGCCGTTGACCGGATCACACAGGCCCATCCGAACACAGATATCATCGCCGTGGCGCATTTCGGCGTGATCCTGACACAGGTCCAACGCGCGCTTGGTGTGGATGCCCATGCCGCGATGGCCCATAAGATCGACAACCTGTCGGTCACGGATATACACATCACCCCGCAGGGGTGGGACATCGGCACCATCAACCATCAGGTCTGACGGTCCCGCCCCTACCTTCATTTTGCCAATTAAACTCAAATCCCGCGCTTCCCACGTTCGTTAACGCTTATTAAACACCCCCGCCCTACCCCTGAGGTATCGCAAGGCATCGGGGGTAGAATGGTCGCACGGGCATATACGGTCGCATTCCAGGGCATCGACGCGCGCATCGTCGAGGTGCAATGCGCGCTCTCCGCCGGCATGCCCGCCTTTTCAATCGTGGGCCTGCCCGACAAAGCGGTGTCAGAAGCGCGCGAAAGGGTTCGTGCCGCGCTTGGTGCGATGGCCATCGCCCTGCCCAGTAAACGGATCACGATCAACCTCAGCCCTGCCGACCTGCCCAAAGAAGGCAGCCATTTCGACCTGCCGATCGCGCTGGCCCTGCTGGGGGCGATCGATATCCTGCCGAATGATGTCATCCAAAGCACCGTCGCCTTGGGCGAACTGTCGCTGGACGGGAGCCTGATCCCCGTGATCGGCGCGCTGCCTGCGGCGATGGCTGCGGCGGAAAACGGGCGTAGCCTGCTTTGTCCCGCTGCCTCTGGTGCCGAAGCGGCATGGGTCGGCAATGCGCAGGTGATCGCGGCCCCCAGCCTCGGTGCGGTGGTGCAGCATTATACCGGCCAAACCCCGCTGCCCCCTGCCACACCGGGCGAAGTCTCGCAAAGCCCCAGCCAGCATGACCTGCGCGATGTCAAAGGTCAGGAACGCGCCAAACGCGCCTTGGAAATCGCGGCCGCGGGACGTCATCACCTGATGTTTGTCGGCACGCCCGGCTCGGGCAAATCCATGCTGGCGGCGCGTTTACCCTCCATCCTCCCCCCGCTGACCCCACAAGAAGCGCTCAGCACCTCTATGATCCACTCGCTTGCCGGGCTTCTGGATGACGGTGGCATCTCTCGTCTGCGCCCGTTCCGCGAACCGCACCACACGGCGTCTATGGCGGCGATCATTGGCGGCGGGCGGCTGGCCAAACCGGGAGAGGTCAGCCTTGCCCATAACGGCGTGCTGTTCATGGATGAATTCCCCGAATTCCCGCGCACCGTGCTGGAAACCCTGCGCCAACCCGTCGAGACGGGCGAGGTGATGATCGCCCGCGCCAATGCACATGTGAAATACCCGTGCAAATTCATGCTCGTCGCCGCCGCGAATCCCTGCAAATGCGGCTACCTCAGCGATCCGTCCCGCGCATGTAGCAAGGCCCCCGCTTGCGGAGAGGATTATATGAATCGCGTCTCGGGCCCGCTGCGCGACCGCTTCGACCTGCGCATAGATGTGCCGCCCGTGGGCTATACCGACCTCGACCTGCCCCCCAGTGCGGAAGGCTCGGCGGAGGTCGCCCAAAGGGTGCAAGCCGCGCGGCGGCGCCAGCACGACCGCTTTGCCGACCATCCCACAGCGGCCCTGAACGCAGATGCAGAAGGGGACCTGCTGGAACAGATCGCCGCCCCGGATACGGAGGCGCGGCAGCTGCTGTCCCGCGCGGCAGAGCGGTTTCACCTATCGGCCCGTGGGTATCACAGGGTATTGCGTGTGGCGCGCACCATCGCGGATTTGGACGGGGCTGGCGACGTGCGCAAACCGCATCTGGCCGAAGCGCTCAGCTTTCGGTTGCCGTCGGTGGTAGTTGCGTGATCCAGGCCGCCAATGCGTCCAACGTGACCCGCGCTTCGGGCAGGGTATTGTGGAAGATCGGCCAAACGTGGGGCAGGTCATGCTCCTCTTCCAACGACGCGCTAACACCTTGATCCCGCAAACGCGCTGCCATCCGGCGCGCGTCATCGCGTAAAATCTCTGTGGACCCGACGGTGATCCAGACTGGCGGTGCCCCCGGATAGCTCGCAAGCAAGGGGCTTATATCGGGATCTCGGGGGTCTGCACCGGCCAGATACACCTCTGCCATAAGACCGGCCTGCGCGGCGGGCAATACGGCCTCTCGTGCCGCATTCTCGCGGAAGCTGGCCCCCTCGTGCAGAAAATCGGTCAGCGGTGAAAAAGCAAAAAGCGCGCGCGGCAGGGGGCCACTGCCTGCACAAAGCCGGCTAAGCAGATTGAACGCCAGCGCGCCGCCAGCGCTATCGCCGCCGACAATGATATTCTTCGCCGGCACACCACTGTCGAGCAGCGCCCGATAGGCCGCGGCGACATCTTCGATTGCGGCGGGAAACGGCGCTTCGGGGGCAAGACGGTAATAGGGCAATATCGCCGCAGCCCCCAGACGCTGCGCCAAGGCCCCCAGCATCGCGCCGTGGGTATCGGGGCTGCCAAACACGAAACCGCCCCCATGAATATAAAAGATCACCAGATCAGAGCGTGTTTGCGTAGGGCTCACCCGCAGAACATCGCCCGCGCCAACCAAGCGGCTGCGGGTGATCTGGGTGCCGCGCGGTGCGCGAAACAGCAGCCGCGCGGTTTTCGCGAAATCACGACGTATCTTGTGCACATCACGCGTGCGCGCCAGCTTGCGCTTCTCTACCAAACGTAAATAGCCGTTCAGCAGAGGGCGCAGCAAGCTCATGCGCGCTTACGCTCGATCGCTTCCCATATCTTGGCCGCGATATTGGTGCCGTCGAAACGTTCCAGTTCTTGTATACCCGTGGGAGAGGTCACGTTGATCTCTGTCAGATAGTCGCCAATGACA
The DNA here is from genome assembly GCF_054968505.1 of Sulfitobacter sp. G5_S2_6_S6. Classification (NCBI taxonomy): domain Bacteria; kingdom Pseudomonadati; phylum Pseudomonadota; class Alphaproteobacteria; order Rhodobacterales; family Roseobacteraceae; genus Sulfitobacter; species Sulfitobacter sp. G5_S2_6_S6. Next base: position 229,723 of record NZ_JBQKUI010000003.1, on the reverse strand, counting down.
TCGATGCCGACGAAAATCTGCCCTTTCTCGCGTAGCAACGGGCCGATGGCGGCGCAAATTTCAAGGTCACGCTCTGTCAGGCCGACCTTCTCGGGGCGGCCGCCCACATGCATATTCGACCGGGTTTCCCCCTCTGCCGGGACGCGGTTGATGGCCCCGACGGCTTCGCCATCCACCAGAATCACCCGTTTATCGCCCTTGGACACAGCCGGCAGGAATTTCTGTACGATCAACGGCTCGCGCGAAAAACCGGTGAACAGTTCGTGCAAAGAGCTGAGGTTGCGATCATTCGTGTCCAGACGGAAGACCCCCGCGCCCCCGTTCCCGTATAGCGGCTTGAGGATGACATCCTTATGTTTCGCCTTGAACGCTTTGATCGTGTCCAGATCACGGGCGATTGTGGTCGGCGGGGTCAGCTGCGGGAAATCGAGCACCAGCAGTTTTTCGGGGTAGTTCCGCACCCAGAACGGGTCATTCACCACCAGCGTTGTCTCTTTCAGACGGTCCAGCAAATGGGTCGAGGTGATGTAATGCATGTCGAACGGCGGATCCTGCCGCAGCCAGACCACGTCGAAATCCGCCAGATCAACCTCGCGTTCAGGCCCCAAGGTGGCGTGATCGCCCTGCACCCTCTGCACGGTCAGATCATGACCCCGCGCGGTTATGCGCCCCTCTTGATAGGCGAGGTGATCGGGGGTGTAGTAGAACAGCGCGTGCCCGCGCGCCTGTGCTTCCTCGGCCAGGCGAAAGCTGCTGTCCGCGTTGATGTTCACGTCCCCGATCGGGTCCATCTGAAAGGCGATTTTCATAAGGGGTCTCCCTGTTGTTCCTTTCTAGATGGCGCAGCAGGGCGTGGGGTGCAATGGGTCAGTCGTGCCCGAAGGCGTTTTCAAGGATACGCAGGTCACCGGTTTGATCGACCAACGCCACGTCAAACCGCACATCCGTCAGCGCGCCCTTGGGTTCGCCGCCAATGAATTCTTCGGCGGATCGATAGATACGGCGCATCTGTTTCCGGTTCAGACGCTGCAGGGCGCTGTCATGGCTTTTGCTTTTCTTCACTTCGACAAAGACGATCCCGTCGCCGTCTCGCATGATCAGATCAATTTCGCCCGCCTTACCGCGCCACCGTTCATGTGCCAGATCAAAGCCGCGGCGGCGGTAGTCATCCGAAACCTGCAGTTCAGCCGCACGACCTGCGTGGTAGGAAACAGCCCCTTGAACGGATTTCGCCAATGTCGTCAGTGTGTCGGTCATCTTAGGTTTCTTTCCCCAGTTCCAATGCCGCCTGATACACCTGTCGGCGCGGCACATCATATGCCTGCGCCACCATATCGACGGCATCGCGCATCGAATTCGTTTCCAATGCGTTCGCAAGGTCAGAGGTTAGATCACTTTCGCTAACAGCCGGTAAACGCCCGCGATCGATCAGCACAACAATCTCGCCCTTCGGGGCTTTACCGCTGTAGTGTTCGGTCAACTCATCTAGGGTACCGCGCTGAATTTCCTCGAACTTCTTGGTCAGCTCGCGACAGACAGCCGCCGGACGTTCCCCGCCCAGCGCCTGTGCGGCATCGCGCAGCATCGCCCCCACCCGCTTGGGTGATTCGTAGAAAACCAGCGTGCCTTGCACCTCTTTCAACTTTTGCAGCGCCGTGAGCCGTGCGCCTTTCGCATTGGGCAGGAACCCTGCGAAAAAGAAGGCATCCGTCGGCAGCCCTGCCAAAGCCAGCGCGGTCAGCACCGCCGAGGGGCCCGGGGCGCAGGTCAGCATGAGCCCTGCCTCGCCCACACCGCGGGACAGTTCGAACCCCGGATCCGCGATCAGCGGCATGCCAGCCTCAGAGGCATAGGCAACGGATTGCCCATCGCGGATCGCGGCGACAAGCTTGTCCTGCACGCCACTGCCCGAATGGTCGTGCAGCGCCACAATCTGCCGCCCGTTGAGAGGCACCCCATGGATATCCATCAACTTACGCAGGCTCCGCGTGTCCTCCGCCGCCAGCACATCAGCCGAGGCCAGCACGTCGAGCGCCCGCAAGGTTATGTCGCGGGCAGAGCCGATCGGCACCCCGACAAAGTAAAGCCCCGCCGCAAGGGGAATCTTTTGGTAATTCAAGCTGGACCCGCCTTTCGCACCCTCTATGATCAGTGCATATGTCCCCGGGGCCATCGCCGCCGACCTGCCACCAATGGAGTGACACCGTTATGATCGCTGTTTTCAACATCCTTCGCAAGCCACTGCGGCTTTTGATCCTGCCACTGATCGCATTGGCGCTTGCCGCCTGTGAACCTGTGGCGATGACCAATATGAACGGGTCCAAGGGCCCCAAAGTCGACTCGAGCAAACCTATTCCGGTGGCCTTGCTGATCCCGCGTGGCGGTTCAGCGGCAGATAACCTGCTGGCGCAAGAACTTGAGAATGCCGCGCGTCTGGCGATCCGTGATCTGGGCGGCGTGCAGATTGACCTGCGGGTCTATGGCACGGGCGGCAATGCTGGCACTGCCGGCACCGCGGCGGCTCAGGCCGTCACCGACGGGGCTCAGATCATTCTGGGGCCGCTTTATGGCGAGGCCGCAAATGCGGCGGGTAACGCGGTTGCCGCGCAGGGCGTGAATGTGCTGTCCTTCTCGAACAACCCCAGCATCGCGGGCGGCAATGTCTTTGTGCTGGGTCAGAACTTTAACGACACCTCCAACCGTCTGGTCCGCTACGCCAAAAGCAACGGAAAAGACAAGATCCTCGTACTGCACGGTCAGGATCTGGCCGGCCAGCTGGGCCGCGATGCCATCCTCAAGGCGATTGCCGCAAACGGGGCGACCTCTGCCGGTACGGTTGATTACGCGCTGAGCCAAGAAGCCGTAATGTCTGCCGTGCCGCGCGTGAAAGCTGCCGTAGAAAGCAACGGGGCGAATGCGGTCTTCCTGACGACATCCTCGGCCAGTGCGCTGCCGCTCTTCGCACAGATGCTGCCAGAGGCAGGGATCAGCGGGGCCACCACGCAGTACATCGGTCTGACCCGCTGGGACATCCCGCCCCAAACGCTGGCCCTGCCCGGTGTGCAAGGTGGCTGGTTCGCCCTGCCCGATCCCGGTGCGACAACCGCATTTTCGCAGCGCTATGCCGCAGCCTATGGCGACACACCGGGCCCGATCGCTGGTCTGGCCTTTGACGGGATCGCAGCCGTGGGGGCCTTGGCGAAATCCGGCAAATCCGACGCGTTGTCCGCGGCACGTCTGACCCAAGGCGCGGGCTTCCGCGGGGCGAGCGGCGTGTTCCGCCTCAAGGCCGACGGCACCGCCGAACGCGGCCTTGCCATTGCCACGATCCGCAACCAGCAGGTCGTCATCATCAGCCCTGCCCCCCAAGCCTTTGGCGGGGCCGGTTTCTAAGGGACCGCCTTTTGTGAAACCCCTTGTTGCACCAGCAGAATCAGGTGAGGCCACCGCGCGTCACCTGATCAGCACCCCCAAACGCATCTTTGACGAAGCGGCTGTTTCTGCCGCGCTCAAGGACGTGCTGGACGGTTTGACCGATCCGGCAGAGATTCAGGCCGCCGCCGTCGCCGTCCTGCAAGACGCGCAAAAGAACGGGCGCGCCGAAATCGCCCGCGCCTTTGCGGCGTCACCCTTCAACGCGCGCCCCATGACGTCGGCCTATTGCTACCTCACCGATCAGCTTGTCCGCACGACCCTGCAGATCGCCGGACAACGGCTCCACCCGGTTGAAACGCTTGGCCCGAACGACCGGCTCGCCGTGATCGGCGTCGGCGGGTATGGCCGCGGAGAGATGGCCCCCTATTCTGATGTGGACCTACTGTTCCTCATCCCCCAAACGCCCAGCCAGCGCACTGAAAACCTGATCGAATCCATGCTCTACATGCTATGGGATCTCAAGTTGAAGGTCGGCCATTCCACCCGCACCATCCGCGACTGCGTGACCCTTGGCCGCGAGGATTTTACGATCCAGACAGCCCTGCTGGAGCACCGCTTTATCGCCGCGGACGTGGCTTTGGCGCAGGATCTGGATGAAACGCTCAAGACCGATCTTTTTGCAGGCACCGGTCGCAGCTTTATCGAAGCCAAGCTGGAGGAACGCGACGCGCGGCACCGCAAGCAGGGTCTACGGTATGTTGTGGAACCCAATGTCAAAGAGGCCAAGGGCGGCTTGCGCGATCTGCAATCGTTGTTCTGGATCGCCAAACATATCTACAGTGTCGAACATGCCGCCGATCTTGTCGACCGCGGCGTGTTTCTGGAGGAAGAATTCAAGACCTTCGTCGCGGCCGAGAATTTTCTTTGGGCGGTACGCGGACACCTGCACCTCATTTCAGGACGCGCGACCGAACAGTTGACCTTTGACATGCAGGTCGCCGTGGCCGAGGCGATGGGATACCGCGACACGCGGGGCCGCCGCGGGGTCGAGGTGTTCATGCAGGCCTATTTCCGCCACGCCACCGAAGTGGGAGAGCTGACGCGCATCTTCCTCACCAAGCTCGAAGCCTTGCACGTCAAGGCGGAACCGCTGCTCGAACGTATCTTTCGCCGTCGCCCCAAGCTGCGGGACGGCTATGAGGTCGTGGGCGGGCGGCTGGCCGTCACCGATGGCAAGGCGTTTATCAGCGACAAGCTGAACCTGCTGCGCATCTTCGAAGAGGCATTGCGCACCGGCATGTTGATCCACCCCGATGCGATGCGTCTGGTCAAAGCGAACCTCGCCCTGATCGACGACGACATGCGCAACACGCCCGAAGCGCGGCGGATCTTCCTTGATCTGATGCTGAAACACGGCAACCCCGAACGCGGCCTGCGCCGGATGAATGAACTGGGCGTGCTGTCGGCCTTCATCCCCGAGTTTGAGCCCATCGTGGCGATGATGCAGTTCAACATGTACCACAGCTATACGGTGGACGAGCACACGATCCAGTGCATCACAAACCTTGCCCTGATCGAGAAGGGCGAGCTGGAAGAAGACCTGCCCGTCGCCTCGTCGATCCTTCAACGTGGGGTGAACCGCAAGGTGCTATATGTGGCTCTCTTGCTGCATGATATCGCCAAAGGCCGCCCCGAAGACCATTCGATCCTCGGGGCCCAAATGGCCCGCAAGATCGCGCCCCGTCTGGGCCTCAACAAGGCCGAGGTCGACACGGTCGAATGGCTGGTCCGCTACCACCTGTTGATGTCGGATATGGCGCAAAAACGCGATATTTCCGATCCGCGCACCGTGCGGGACTTTGCCAAGGCTGTGCAGACCGTCAAACGGCTTGATCTGCTGTGTGTGCTGACCGTCTGCGATATCCGCGGCGTCGGCCCGAACACATGGAACAACTGGAAAGCCGTGCTGATCCGCGGGCTCTACCGGCAAACCAAACGCGCGCTTGAAACCGGGCTCGAAGACCTCAACCGCGAGAACCGCGGCGCGGGGGCCAAAAAGGCCCTGCGTGCGGCCCTTGCCCATTGGCCGCGCAAGGATCTTCAGGCCGAAACCGCACGCCACTACCCGCCCTATTGGCAGGGGCTTCATACGGCATCGCAGGTGGTATTCGCCGAACAGCTCCGCGATATTCAGGACGGTGAAATCCGCATTGACCTGCACCCTGACGATGACCGCGACGCCACCCGCGCCTGCTTTGTCATGGCAGACCACCCGGGCATCTTTGCACGGCTCGCCGGTGCGCTGGCGCTGGTCGGGGCCAATGTCGTCGATGCCCGCAGCTATACCACCAAGGACGGCTGGGTGACTGATGCGTTCTGGATTCAGGACGCCGAGGGCAACCCCTACGACGTCTCGCGCCTGCCACGGCTGCGGCAGATGATCTCCAAGACGCTCAAGGGTGAAATTCTGGCCCGCGATGCGCTGAAATCCCGCGACAAGGTGAAAAAGCGCGAGAAAGTGTTCAAGGTGCCCACGCATATCACCTTTGATAACGAAGGCTCCGAGATCTACACGATTATCGAGGTGGATACCCGCGACCGCCCCGGCCTGCTCTATGACCTCACGCGGTCGCTGTCTGAATCCAACGTCTATATCGCCAATGCGGTGATCGCGACCTATGGCGAACAGGTGGTCGATACCTTCTACGTCAAGGATATGTTCGGGCTGAAATACTATACCGAAAGCAAGCAGAAGACGCTCGAGAAACGGTTGCGCGCGGCGATCATCGACGGTGTTGCGCGGGCACAGGACTGACATCGGCGCTTTCGCGCGGGCATGACGGCTGTGTTCGCATTTCCCTGATTGCGCAGTGCGGCGCCAACGGCTAGGCCATTTGCACCGCAGTTACGGGGCAGCACCACCATGAAACCTATCCGCCTTATGTCCGGCTTCTTCACCGTCGGGATCTGGACCCTCCTCAGCAGGGTCATGGGGTTCGTGCGTGATGTGATGATCGCGGGCTACCTTGGCTCCGGCCCCGCAGCCGAAGCGTTTCTGGTCGCCTTTTCCTTACCCAACATGTTCCGCCGCTTCTTTGCCGAGGGGGCGTTCAACATGGCCTTTGTGCCGATGTTCTCGAAAAAGCTCGAAAGCGGCGATGATCCGGAAAAATTCGCGCAGGATGCTTTCGTCGGTATGGCGTTCATCCTGACGCTGTTCACCATCATCGGGATCGTCGCGATGCCGGGGCTGGTGCTGCTGATGGCCTCGGGCTTTGCGGGGGACGAACGCTTCGATCTGGCGGTCGAATACGGGCGTCTGGCCTTCCCCTATATCCTGTTCATCTCCCTCGCCGCACTTGTATCGGGCGTGCTGAACGCCACGGGCCGCTTCATGGCGGCGGCAGCAGCCCCTGTGGTGTTGAACGTCATCTTCATCCTCGCCGTCCTGATCGGGGCCGCCCTTGGCCGCGACGGATCGGAGGCGATCGGCATGGGCATCGACAAGGCGCTTGGCCTGCAGATCGGCGACACGCTGGCGCTGTCTGTCCCGCTGGCGGGGATCGCGCAACTGGCGCTGGTCTGGTGGGCCGCGAAACGCGCAGGCTTCACACTGACCTTCGGCCGTCGCCCCCGCCTGACGCCCGAGCTGAAACGCCTCGCCATCATCGCCGCCCCTGCGGCCCTGGCGGGCGGGGTCATGCAGATCAACCTGTTGGTAGGCCGTCAGGTCGCCAGCTTCTACGAAGGGGCCGTGGCCTGGCTCAATTACGCAGACCGCCTCTACCAACTGCCCTTGGGCGTGGTGGGGATCGCGATTGGCGTGGTGCTGCTGCCCGACCTGTCACGACGGCTCAAGGCCGGAGACGAACAGGGATCGCACACCCAGATCAGCCGCGCCGCCGAGGTGTCGCTGGCGCTGACCATCCCCTCGGCGGTTGCGTTGATGGTGATCCCCTTCACGCTGGCCACGGTGCTGTTCCAACGCGGGGCCACAACCACAGATGACGCCGCAGCCATCGCCATTGCGGTGGCAATCTACGGGCTCGGCCTGCCGGCCTTCGTGCTGCAAAAGATCCTGCAACCGCTTTACTACGCGCGTGAAGACACCCGCCGCCCGTTCTACTTTGCCGTGGTCGCAATGGTGGTGAACGTGGTACTGGCCGTCGGCCTCAGCCCCGTGATCGGCTGGATTGCCCCTGCCATCGCGACGACATTGGCGGGATGGGCGATGTTTGCCTTGCTGGCCTATGGCGCACGTGGCTTCGGGTTGGCCGCGAAATTCGATGCGCGTTTTCACAAACGCATCTGGCGCATCATGGCGGCGGCGGCGGTCATGGGCGGAGCGCTCTGGATCGGCAACCTGGCCCTGCAACCCCTGCTCGCCGAACCCTGGTGGCGCGGGGTCGCCCTGGTGATCCTCATTGCCCTGGCGGCCGTCAGCTACTTCGGCACCGGCCAGCTCATCGGTGCGTTCAAACTGGCCGAATTCAAACGCGCCCTAAAACGCGGCTAACCCGACCGGCTTCCAAATGGCATTAAATCCCGGGGGTCAGGGGGCTGGCCCCCTGCCTGTCACGCCTGCCTGTCCCGCCTGCAAGCCTCACCGATGCCGAATACGCTCCCGCAGCCTGCCCCATTCGCCCGGCGCGAAAACAAAGCTCAGCGCGAAACCACAGGCAAAGCCCAAAAGCTCCGCCACCCACTGGGTTCCCGCGTCAAAGAACACGCCCCAGATCAGTTGCAACCCCATCAGCACGGCAATCAGGGAAAACGCGCGGTACTGCTGTTCCCCTTGCCCCGCCAGCTTGCGCCACATGACAAAGGAATAGCCGCCGATCAGCCCATAAACCGACGGGTAGGCACCGACCAGCCAGACCGGATCATCCAGCACCAGCGCATAGACCACCGCCCCGAAAATGCCCGACACAAAGAAGATCGCCAGAAACGCCACCTGCCCCATCGCCTCGGCCACCATCTTGCCAAGCGCCAGCAACAGCACGCAGGCAAAGATCGCATGGGTGAACCCCAGATGGATGAAACTATAGCTCACCACCCGCGACAGGTCGCGCAGGGGGAACTGCATGTTGGCGACCATCCAGTCGAAGACATCGCCCGAAAACCCGAAGTCGCGGATCAAGGCCAGACGCCAGCCCACAGCAGCAGGACCGCCGATGATCCCGGCCTCGGCCAGCGACAGCACGACCTCTATCCCCGCCAGCGCCAGAAAAAGCAGCGTGACGGTTGCGGGCATCGGGTTCACGGGGGGGTGAAAATCTGGGTCTTCCATAGGGCCTCCTTGACGGGCATGGTGCGCATGGGTAAGCCCATCTGGCCGTAGTTTCCAGCCTTATCGGAGCATCCAATGACCGACACCTCTTTCACCCCGCGTGTGTTTTCCGGCATCCAGCCGTCGGGCGATTTGCATCTTGGAAACTACCTGGGCGCGCTCAAACGTTTCGCCGATGCGCAGGACAAGGGGGTACAGTCGATCTACTGCATGGTAGATCTGCACGCCATCACCGTCTGGCAGGACCCTGCGGACCTCAAGCGCAGCACGCGCGAGCTTTGTGCCGGTTTCATCGCTTCGGGTATCGACCCCGATAAATCCATCCTGATCAACCAAAGCCAGGTGCCCGAACACGCGCAACTGGCCTGGGTCTTCAACTGCGTGGCGCGTATGGGCTGGATGGGCCGCATGACCCAGTGGAAGGACAAGGCCGGCAAGAACGCCGAAGCTGCCTCGCTGGGGCTCTTTGCCTATCCCGCGCTGATGGCCGCCGACATCCTGATCTATCACGCGACCCATGTGCCCGTGGGCGAGGACCAGAAACAGCACCTTGAACTGACCCGCGACATCGCGGCCAAGTTCAACCATGACTACGGCGTCGATTTCTTCCCGTTGACCGAACCGGTGATCGAAGGGGCTGCGACCCGCGTCATGTCCCTGCGCGACGGGTCCAAGAAGATGTCGAAATCCGACCCTTCCGATGCCAGCCGTATCAACCTGACCGACGATGCCGACACCATCGCCAAGAAAATCCGCAAGGCCAAGACCGACGCCGATGCGCTCCCCTCCGAAGTGGACGGCCTCAAGGACCGGCCAGAGGCGCGCAATCTGGTGAATATCTTTGCCGCGCTGAACGACCAGACCGTTGAACAGGTTCTGGCCGATGTGGGCGGCCAGCAGTTCGGCACCTTCAAACCCAAACTGGCTGAACTCGCCGTCGCCAAAATGGCCCCGATCAGCACCCGCATGGCAGAGCTGATGGCCGACGAGGCAGAGATCGACCGCATTCTGGCCCACGGTGCCACCCAAGCGCGCGAGATCACCGCGCCGATCCTCAAGAAAACCTACGAGATTGTGGGCATGGTGGGCTAAACCAGCCCGCCCCTTCACCCTTTCCCAAATACTCACTCCACAGGTCCCCCCGCAGCACCAAGGCTGCGGGCCTTGCCCCCATGGACAATCCTTTAGCGTTTTGCCAGCCTTCGCCCGAACCACGAAGGGGATAGACGATGACCACCGGTTTTTTCATGGATGAACGCTGCTTTTGGCACGCAGGTGGCAACTATGCCTTTACCATGCCCGTGGGCGGCTTGGTGCAGCCGCTGGCGGCGGGCGGCCTGCCGGAAAACCCCGAGACCAAACGCCGCCTGCGCAATCTGATGGAGGTCACCGGCCTGATGGCCGAGCTCGACCTGCGCAGCGCGGCACCTGCATCGCGCGAGGATCTGCTGCGGGTCCATCCGGCTGCCTATCTCGACGACTTCAAGCGCCTTTCCGACGCGGGCGGTGGAGAGCTGGGGTTGCGCACCCCCTTCGCCGCGGGCGGGTTCGAGATTGCGGCGCTGTCCGCGGGCCTCTCCATCGCCGCGGTAGAGGCCGTCGCCAAAGGTGACCTCGACAATGCCTATGCGCTCAGCCGTCCACCGGGGCACCATGCGCTGCCTGATTTTCCCAACGGCTTCTGCCTGCTCGCCAATATCGCCATCGCGATCGAGGCAGCAAAGGCCAAGGGGCTGGTGCGCCGCGTTGCCGTGCTGGACTGGGATGTGCACCACGGCAATGGCACCGAGGCGATCTTTTATGACCGCGACGACGTGCTGACGATCTCGCTCCATCAAGAAGGGAATTACCCGCTTGATACCGGCGCGCTGGCGGATCGAGGCAACGGCGCGGGAGCCGGTTACAATATCAACCTACCGATGCACGCGGGGTCGGGGCATACGGCCTATCTGCACGCGCTCGACCGCGTCGTGATCCCCGCGCTCGACGCGTATCAACCCGATATGATCATCGTCGCCTGCGGTTTCGATGCTTCTATCGTGGACCCGCTGGCGCGCATGCAGGCCACAGCGGAAACCTTTGCCGAGATGACACAGCGGATCAAAGCCGCGGCGCAAAAACTTTGCGGCGGCAAGCTGGTGCTCGTTCATGAAGGCGGCTATTCAGAGGCCTATGTTCCCTTCTGTGGCCACGCCACCATCGCAGCCCTCGCAGACAGTGACATCACAGCGCCAGATCCCCATGCGAAGAACTTTCGCATTCGCCAGCCAAGCCCCGCATTCGACGCTTTCCTGCGCGCGTCCATTGACGACATGGCGCAAGAGCTGAACCTATAAGAGAGACCCCGATGCCGACACCCAATCCCGACGCGCTGCACTTCCTGCAAACCCGCCGTTCGCGCCCCGCCAAAACCCTGACCACACCGGTCCCCGACCGCGACATGCTGACCGAGCTGTTGACCGTGGCCTCGCGCGCGCCGGATCACGGGATGCTGGAGCCGTGGCGATTTATCGTGATCGAAAAGCCCGCGATGGCGCGTCTGGCCGACATCGCCGAGGCACGCGGCACCGCCCTGGCGCTTGACGCCGAGCAGATCCAGAAGGGCCGCGGGCAATTTGATCAGGGCGATCTGGCGGTTGTGGTGGTCGAGGTGCAGAAACCCTCGCCCAAGATCCCGCCGTTGGAACAGACCTATGCCGTGGGCGGGGTCTGCCTGTCGCTGGTCAATGCCGCGCTCGCCTCTGGCTGGGGCGCGAACTGGCTAAGCGGTTGGGTCAGCCACGACCGCGCCTTCATGACCGAGGCTTTCGACCTCGCGGAGCATGAACGCATCGCAGGCATCATCCATATCGGCACCGAAACCTCCGCCCCGCCAGAGCGCGGGCGCCCCGACATCACGGCGATCACCACATGGCAATAGCACAGATTTTTCGCGCCTTCGGGCTGGCTGTTGGACAGGTGGGCGATCCAAGCTTTCGCCGCGTGCTGCTGCTGGGTGTCGGCTTGGCGTTGCTGCTGCTCGTCGGTGCGTCTGCGGGCTTTGTCTGGCTGATCGACTGGCTGACCGGAGAGGACAACTGGCTGCCCGTTCTGGGCGAGGTCTCGTGGCTTGACGATCTGTTCAGCTGGGGGGCAGCGCTGCTGTTGATGGTGCTGTCGGTGTTCCTGATGGTGCCCGTCGCCTCGGCCATCACGTCGATGTTTCTGGATGATGTGGCCGACGCGGTAGAGGCCGAACACTACCCCCATCTGCCCCCCGCCACGCCTGTGCCCTTTGGCGATGCGCTGCGCGATACGGTGAACTTCATGGGGGTGCTGATCGGCGTGAACGTCGTGGCGCTGGTGCTGTACCTGATGTTCGCCCCCTTCGCGCCCCTGATCTTCTGGAGCGTGAACGGTTTCTTGCTGGGGCGCGAGTATTTCACTCTTGCCGCGATCCGGCGGGTGGGCCGGACCGAGGCAAAGCGTCTGCGCGGGAAACATAGCCTTACAATCTGGGCCGCCGGCGTGTTGATGGCGATTCCCCTGTCGGTGCCGCTGCTGAATCTGGTGATTCCGATCCTAGGGGCGGCGACCTTTACCCATTTGTTCCACCAATTGGTGTCGGTGTCCCGTGGAGCCACTGCTCCACATCCGCCACGGTGAACCAGCCCGACAGGATGATCCCCGCGATGATCGCCCAAAGCACGATCGACACAGCGGTCGTCCACAGCGCTTTCTTTTTAAGGTGGTGATGTTCGGGGGCCCCCGCGTGGGTGCCCTCGACGATCTGGCCCAGATCCCCCTGGGTCTGCACCCGTACTGGCAGCAGGATCATGAATACCATCGACCAGATCACGGTGAACAGAACGATACCTGACATGACGGCCATGGTTACACCTGCTCCAGCTCGACCAGCGCGCCGTTAAAGTCTTTGGGGTGCAGGAAAATCACCGGCTTGCCGTGGGCACCGATCTTGGGCTCACCGTTGCCCAGAACACGCGCGCCGCTTTCCTTCAGGCGATCCCGCGCCGCGATGATGTCTTCGACCTCATAGCAGATGTGGTGGATGCCACCGGCGGGGTTCTTTTCCAGAAAACCGTTGATCGGGCTATCGTCCCCCAGCGGGTAAAGCAGTTCGATCTTGGTATTGGGCAGTTCGATAAAGATCACGGTGACGCCGTGGTCGGGTTCATCCTGCGCGGGGCCAACATTCGCACCCAAAGCGTTGCGGTATTGATCCGCAGCGGCCTCAAGGTCCGGCACGGCGATAGCTACGTGGTTTAGGCGACCGATCATCATTCTTCTCCCTCAAATCAACATTTGACCCGGTTTATGGGCTGCCGCTGCCGCAAGAGCAATGCGTCACGTTAACACCGTATTAGCGAAGCGCGCCTAACCATAGGTCACCCACAAAGCATAACGGAGGAATCATGGATACGCTTGAACATCAGGCCCAAAGCCTGCCCGCCCCCACGGCCGACCGCCCGCTTTTGGGGCTTACCGTTCTGGTGATCGAAGACAGCCGCTTTGCCTGCGAGGCGATGCGCCTGCTCTGTCTTCGCTCTGGCGCGCGGATCAGACGGGCCGACAGCCTGCGCGCGGCGCGGCGGCATTTGCAGGTTTACCGCCCGTCGATCGTGATTGCCGATCTGGGGTTACCAGACGGAAACGGCATTGATCTGATTGCGGAACTGGCACAATCGCAGCCCCGCGTGGATGCGCTACTGGCGATTTCGGGGGACACCCATCTGGCGGCGGATGCGCTGGCCGCAGGGGCCGACCGTTTCATGAGCAAACCGTTGCAGTCTTTGTCACAGTTTCAACAGGTCGTGCTGGCCGCCCTGCCCCAGCATCACCGTCCGCTGGGGCTGTCCGTGCTTGCCGATGAAACGATCACGCCCGACACTATCGCGTTGCAGGATGACATGGCGCATATGGATGACGTTCTGTCCGGCCCCTGTACGCCTCAGACGCTGGAATATGTCGCGCAGTTTCTGACAGGCGTGGCGCGCAGCGCACGGGACGCAGCACTGGAACAGGCGGCGACAGCGCTGGCAGCACGCAGCACCTTGGGCCTGCCCGCGATAGAAGAACAACGGGTGATCCGGTCGGTCCTGCGCCAACGGCTGATGCGGCAAATCGCGATCTAGTCGCGGGTCACGTCAGCGGGTCACTGGACACCCGCACGAGGCTGGTCAGATCGCCCAACCGTTCGCGCTGCTTGCCCTCTGCGTCAAAGTTTGCAGGGGAAAGCCACGCCTCGAAGGCTTCACGCAGGCCCGGCCATTCGGCGTCAATCGCCGCAAACCACGCCGTATCGCGGTTGCGCCCTTTAACGACAGCCGCCTGCCGGAAGATGCCTTCGTAGCTGAAGCCCAAGCGTTGCGCGGCACGGCGCGACGGCATGTTCAGCGCGTTACACTTCCATTCATACCGACGGTATCCCGCCTCGAATGCCCATTTCATCATCAGATACATGGCATCCGTTGCCGCCCGCGTGCGCTGCAACGCGGGCCCAAAGGTGATTGACCCGACCTCTATCGATCCGGCCTCTGGCGCGATGCGCAGATAGCTTGCCACCCCTTCGATATGCCCTGTCTCTAGGTTCTTGATCGCATAGAAGAGCGGGTCGTCTTTGGTTTCGACCTCGCGCACCCAGCGGTGAAACTGGGCAGAGGATGAGAACGGCCCGTCATACATATAATGCCACAGCTGATCCTGCCCTTCAAAGGCGCGGAACAGCAGGGCGGCATGGGCCTCGGCGTTCAGCGGTTCAAGCTGGGCGTAGCGGCCCGTCATTACCGTCCGCGGCGGGCGCGGCGGGACGGAAAAATCTGCAACAGGGGCACCAAGTGGGCCGGGGGGCTGGTCATCTTGTTTCATGCGCTTACGTTAAGGCCAAGCGCTGTCAGCGCCAAGACCCGAATGTCATATGACATCACCCAAACTGGAGCGCAGAAAAGTCCTGTTTTTGCCACAAACCCCTGCGAGGCTGATGGCATCCGCAACCACCAACCTACCCACGTCACCCATTCCAAGGGGCACATCATGTTCACCAAACTGCGCCGCATCTACGCCAAGGAAACCAGTTTTGACTGGACCGTCTTTGCGGCAAATGTGGTGGGTGTGGCGATCGTGGCACTGGCTTTTGCCCATGCGCGCGACTTTGGCGCGCAGACTGTGGTAGAGGTTGCGCACGCCGGTTTCTGACCTTTGGGCGTAGGCCGGCCTGAGATAGACTACCACCCCGACACCAACGCGTTTCCATCGCGTTCAAACGAAAAAGCCCGCCTTTGGCATATCCAAGACGGGCTTTTCTATGGGTATGTTGCAGGGCTTAGTCCTGCGGGATGACCCGCAGACCCAGTTCCATCAACTGATCCGACTGTGGTTCGCTTGGCGCGTTCATCATCAGGTCTTCGGCGCGCTGGTTCATCGGGAAGAGGATCACCTCGCGGATGTTCGCCTCTTCCGCCAGCAACATGACGATCCGGTCGAT
This sequence comes from Sulfitobacter sp. G5_S2_6_S6, assembly GCF_054968505.1. Classification (NCBI taxonomy): domain Bacteria; kingdom Pseudomonadati; phylum Pseudomonadota; class Alphaproteobacteria; order Rhodobacterales; family Roseobacteraceae; genus Sulfitobacter; species Sulfitobacter sp. G5_S2_6_S6. The sequence goes on along the minus strand of NZ_JBQKUI010000003.1, from coordinate 214,577 downwards.
ACCGGCCGCACACCCACCGTGGGGCGGGGCACCGTATTGGAACGCGTTCACCATGCCGCCGAACCGCTTTTCGACTTCGTCCTTGCCATAGCCTGCGATTTCGAACGCCTTGAACATGATCTCTGGCTTGTGGTTCCGGATGGCGCCAGACACCAGTTCGTAGCCGTTGCACGCAAGGTCATACTGATAGCCAAGCACCTCAAGCGGATCGCCCATCAGCGCGTCCATCCCACCCTGTGGCATAGAGAACGGGTTGTGTTCAAAGTCGATCTTGCCGGTTTCTTCGTCTTTCTCGTAGATCGGGAAATCGACGATCCAGGCAAAGGCAAAACGGTTTTCGTCCGTAAGACCCAATTCGGCACCGATGACGTTACGGGCACGGCCCGCGACACCTTCGAAGGACTTGGGCTTGCCGCCAAGGAAGAACGCCGCATCGCCCACGTCCAGACCCAATTGCTGGCGGATCGCCTCGGTACGCTTTGGCCCGATGTTCTTGGCCAGCGGGCCCGCTGCTTCCATGCCACCTTCGACCTCACCGGCTTTCAGCTTGACTTGGGCTTCTTTCACCGTGATGCCCAGTTCCTGTGCCACGCTGTCGGCGGTTTTCTCGCGCCAGAAGATATAGCCCATGCCGGGCAGCCCTTCTTTTTGCGCAAAGGCGTTCATGCGGTCGCAGAACTTGCGGCTGCCGCCTGTGGGCGCGGGAATGGCGCGGATTTCGGTGCCTTCCTGTTCCAGCAGTTTCGCGAAGATCGCAAAGCCGGAGTCGCGGAAATGGTCGGACACGACCTGCATCTTGATCGGGTTGCGCAGGTCGGGCTTGTCAGAGCCATACCACAGCGCCGCATCTTTATAAGAGATTTGCGGCCATTCCTGATCCACAGCCTTGCCGCCGCCGAATTCTTCGAAAATGCCAGTCAGCACGGGCTGGATGGTGTCGAACACGTCTTGCTGTTCGACAAAGGACATCTCGAGGTCGAGCTGGTAGAAATCGGTGGGCGACCGGTCAGCGCGCGGATCTTCGTCCCGGAAGCACGGCGCGATCTGGAAATACTTGTCAAAGCCGGACACCATCAGCAGCTGTTTGAACTGCTGCGGGGCCTGCGGCAAAGCGTAGAACTTGCCCGGGTGCAGACGCGACGGCACGAGGAAGTCGCGCGCGCCTTCGGGGGAAGACGCGGTGATGATCGGCGTCTGGAATTCTTTGAAGTTCTGGTCCCACATGCGCTTGCGGATCGACGACACAACATCGGACCGCAGCACCATGTTGTCCTGCATTTTTTCGCGACGCAGGTCGAGGTAGCGATAGCGCAGGCGGGTTTCCTCGGGGTATTCCTGATCGCCAAAGACCTGCAAAGGCAGTTCTTTCGCGGGCCCCAGCACTTCGATGTCGCGCACGAAAACTTCGATCTCGCCGGTGGGGATCTTGGTGTTGACCAGATCGGCGTCGCGGGCCTTTACCTCGCCATCGATGCGGATACACCATTCGGACCGCACCTTTTCCACCTCGGCAAAGACGGGGGAATCAGGGTCGCATAGCACTTGGGTCATGCCGTAATGGTCGCGCAGGTCGATAAACAGGATACCACCGTGGTCGCGCACACGGTGCACCCACCCGGACAGGCGAACCTTGTCGCCAACGTTTTCCTTGCTCAGATCGGCGCATGTATGGCTGCGATATGCGTGCATGACGGGTCCCTTTCGAGGGCTAGAATTGTTCGGGGCAGGTACACCGTTTGGGGCCGCGGAAGTCAAGAGTTTCCCGTAAAAACGGCACAAACCGCGGGTAAAACCCCCGCGTTAAACCGTGGGGCTGAAAATAGATGGGCCGCCTGCTCCTCCCAAAGCAGACGGCCCTTCCCGCGCGACGTTGATGATCCTCTTACAGGACCAATACATCAAGCGGCGGAAACCCGTTAAAGCCGACCGAACTGTACGAGCTTGTGTAAGCGCCGCAGTTCTTGATCATGACTTTGTCACCGTCCCTTAGGTCAAGTGGAAGGTCAACCGGATTTTTTTCATAAAGCACATCGGCACTGTCGCAGGACGGGCCAGCAAGCACACAGGGGCCGACGGGCTTGCCGTCATGCGGGGTCACGAACTGATAGCGGATCGCTTCGCCCTCGGTTTCGGCCAGACCGGAAAAACGCCCGATATCCAGATACACCCAACGGCGCGCCGCCTCTGCCGATTTGCGCGACACCAGCAACACTTCGGCCGCGATATGCCCTGCCTCTGCCACCATGCCGCGGCCCGGCTCTGCCATCAGGACCGGAATCTCGCCAAAGCGTTCTTTGACAGCGGCAACGACTGCGGCGGCATAGCCGCGCGGCGCATCCACCGGATCACCGTGATAGGCAGGAAAACCGCCGCCGATGTTCAGCAGTTGCAGGTCGTGCCCTGCTTCTTTCGCAGCGTGCCATAGCGGGGCGACCTGATCCAGAACGGGGTGCCAGTATTCGGCACGACGGGTTTGCGAACCGACGTGAAACGACAGACCATAAGGCACGAGACCCACGGATTTGGTGTACTCCAGCAGACTTGGCAGCAGCGAGCCCGCGCAGCCGAACTTGCGGGTCAGCGGCCAGTCCGCCATGGAATTCTCGACGATCAGACGGATATAGACGCGGGCGCCGGGGGCGTGCTCTGCGATTTTGTCGAGCTCTGCCTCGCAGTCGGCGGCGAACATGGTCACACCGATGGAATGGGCAAAGGCGATATCAACGCCGCGTTTGATGGTGTTGCCGAAAGAGATTTTCGCAGGATCCGCCCCTTGGGACAGACACAGCTCGATCTCCTGACGCGACGCCGCATCAAAGCCCGAGCCGCGTTCGACCAGCATACGAATGATCTCGGGGGCGGGGTTCGCCTTTACCGCATAGTGGATTCGCGCATCGCCCAGACCGGCTTGCAGCGCGTCGTATTGAACACCCACACGGGCGCGGCTGACGACGAGAGTCGGTTTGTCGAAGCTGTTGTTCCAGATGTAATCAGCCGCTTCGTCATAGTTCGATGCTGCGGATGTGTTCACGGTGGCGGTAGCTGTGGCGTTCATGGTCATCTCCAAAGAGCAAGGAAGGGCGGGAGTACCCTAACATGTCGTTTCAAGAGACGTTACCGTCGCTGCATAGGCGCGGGGTCAATCCGCGGACAGACGGACCGGCCAGAGGCGCGTGCGTTGGCGTCTGTAAGCGCGCATTTACGCTGTTTTCAGATTCGCGCAAGTGGCAAAATACTTGATACGACAATTCGTTTTTCAAGGAGGCACGCAAAGCGCTGCGTACCGGTGAGCGGTGACGGATCGGGGCTATTTTTCCCAATCCGTGCCGATGGCTTCGCGGTCCTTTTCGCGTTCTTCGGCTGCCATTTCCCGCACCTCGGCGCGCTCTTCGGCGTCGCTTTGTTCGGGCGTGGAATTCGACTGTGGTTCCCCTGTCAGGGCAAGCGAGAACAGGATCGGGAAGTGGTCGGACCCGATATTGGGCAAGCGCGACATACGGATCAGGCGGAACTCTGCATCATGGAACAGATGGTCAAGCGGCCAGCGCATGACGGCAATACCCGCATGGAATGTGTTATAGAACCCACGTCCGACCCGTGGGTCCAGCAATCCCGATAGCCGCTGAAACCGGCGGGTAGTGGTGGACCAAGCAACGTCGTTCAGATCGCCTGTCACGATCGCGGGCAGATCGTCCTTGCTGGCTTCGATGCCGACCAACGCGATCTCTCCGTCGCGGCCCTTGGTGTCGTGATAGGGCACGGGGGGTTCGGGGTGCACGATATACAAACGCCACATCCGCCCTGACGGCATCGCGACCTTGGTCCGGATCGACGGCACATCATCAACCAGCAGGTCCCGCACCTGCGTCTCTGACGGCTCCATCTTGGACATCATGACCACGCCATAGGAGTTATCCTTGGGCACTTTCACCCAATGGGGATACTGGTCTTTCAGCGCGTCATAAAGCGCATCGACCCAGTCTGGGTCCACCTCAAGCGCGGCGGCGATATCCGGGTCTTCGGTGCGGATCAGGTCGATCAGACGCTGATACTGGCGATTGGATTGTTTCACGTTTGACGCAAGGATGGTGACACGGTTTTCCGCATCAGCGGCCTGTGCCTCGGTCGCATCCACCGATTGGCGCGGCCAGAGCGGTGTGAATTTCAGGATGTAGCCCGTGTGGATCGCCGCAATCACAGCGAGGATCGCCAGCGCCGGGTTGCGATGGTCAGGTTCAAGAAACACCAGCGCCACGGCAGCCAGCGCCACGGTCAACACAAACAGCTGCTCACGGGGGAATGCCATTCCCCGGATCGCGCCGTGCGGTATCTTGCTAAAGGGAAGCACGCTGATCGCCGAAACGAGTGCGACAACGCCCCAAAACAGACCGAGTAATATCGTCGCCAGCATGCATGCCCCCTACGTCAAAAAAAGGGGCGCAGAGCGGTTGCCCTGCACCCCTAGCTCAACACAAGGTTAAGCGGATTTGTTCCGAAGCCGCCAGAAGGGCGGAACCGAATTACTTGTCCTCGTCTTCATCCGTGTCGGAACCGCCCTCGGGCAGCTTGAAGAAACTGTCGGCGTCAGAATAGTCGCCGTGGTCTTTTTCTTCGTCATCCGCAGGGTTGCCGGACAGGGTGAACGTTTCCAGACCTTCGATAGAGGTCGGCATCTTCGGTTCCGTATCCATGCCAAGCGATTGTTCGGTGCTGACCAGACGGCGGCGTTCGTCATCGGTCATCAAGCCACCTTCGGCGGCTTTCTTGGCAGCGGCTTTCTGGACAGCGGCGTCCAGTTCGGACTGTTTGCACAGCCCCAAAGCCACGGGATCGATCGGTTGGATGTTCGCAATGTTCCAGTGCGTCCGCTCGCGGATCGCCTGAATGGTTGGCTTGGTGGTGCCGACCAGCTTGCTGACCTGACCGTCGGAGAGTTCGGGGTGGAACTTGACCAGCCAGTAGATCGATGCGGGGCGGTCCTGACGTTTGGACAGCGGCGTATAGCGCGGGCCGCGACGTTTCTCTTCGCCTTGGGCTGACGCGTTGAACTTGAGCTTGAGCTTGTGCAGCGGGTTCGCCTGCCCTTTTTCGATCTCTTCTTCGGTCAGCTGGTTGTTGGCAATCGGGTCAAAGCCCTTCACGCCTTGCGCCACGTCACCATCCGCGATGCCCTGCACTTCAAGCTCGTGCATTTCCACGAAATCCGCGATCTGTTTGAAGCTCAAGGTTGTGTTGTCCACCAGCCATACGGCAGTGGCGCGGGCCATAATCGGTTTTGCCATGTCGGTCTCTCCTTAAAACGCACTTTCCCCGTCGCCTGAAATAGGCGGTCCTGCGGGGCAGAACGGTTTCCATTGTGGGGGAACTTGAACGCCTTATACTCGGACCGGCAAAATAAGGAAAGACCCCAATGCGATTGCTGATCCTGTGCCTGTGTCTGTTGCTGGCCCCGATGCCCCGCCCCGCGGCGGCCAAGGGCGAAATTGCAGGGGAATTCGACTATTACATGCTGGCGCTCAGCTGGTCGCCCAACTGGTGCGCGCTGGAAGGCGATGCGCGCGATTCCGCGCAATGCGACGCGCGCCACGACCACGGCTGGATCATGCACGGGCTTTGGCCGCAGCTGCATCGAGGGTTTCCCTCCTACTGCCGCACCGCCGAACGGCCCCCCACCCGTGGCATGACCGCCGCCATGGCTGACATTATGGGAACGCCCGGTCTGGCGTGGCATCAATGGAAGAAACACGGCAGCTGTACCGGCCTGTCTGCCACCGGATATTTCGATCTGTCGCGTCAGGCCTATGATGCCGTGACCCGCCCTGCGGTCTTTCGCAAGATCACGGGCGACATCCGCCTGCCCGCCTCGGTGGTGGAGGAAGCGTTTCTGAAAGCAAACCCGACGATGGAGGCCGATGGCGTTACCGTCACCTGCAAAAGCGGCTACATTCAAGAAGTGCGTCTATGCCTGTCAAAAACGCTGGAGCCGGTGCCTTGCGGGCGCGACGTGATCAAGGATTGCACGCTGGACGACGCGCTGTTTACCCCGATCAGATAAACCCCGCACTACGTGCGATCATTGCGGCGTCGGTGCGGTTGCGGGCGTCCAGCTTGCGGCACAGCGTTTTGACGTGCAGCTTGATCGTGACCTCTTGCAACTCTAGGTCGCGGGCGATTTCCTTGTTCGATTTCGCCTCCATCAAGCCGCGCAGAACCTGACGCTCCCGCTCTGACAGGGCCTTTTCAAAATCGGTTTCTTCGGGATCGTCCTTGCCAGACATAAAGTTGACCGGCGCGTAAATCTCGCCCGCGGCCATAAAGCGGACCGCGTTGACCAATGATTTCGCAGGCAGCGTCTTGGGCAGGAAACCGATCGCGCCCATGGCCAGCGCCTGTTCCGCGATCAACCGCGTTGCCGTGCCCGAAATCAGACCGACAGGCTTTTCCTCGTTGGCTTTCATGACCTTAGGCAGCGCCTCAAGCCCCTTCATGCCGGGCATCGTATAGTCGAGCAGTACCAGATCAAACGGCCCCTCTGCCTCTATCTTGGCCATCGCTTCGGGCAGGTCGCTTGCTGCAACCGTCTCTGTCCCGCCATCGGCGTCCAGAAACATTGCAATCGTTTCGCGGACCATATCGTGGTCGTCCGCAATCAGTATCCGTAATGCCATAAGTTCTTTCCTTCCCTCGCCACCACCTCAATGCTGCTTAAGTAGTCGTAGACCAACTTATGGGCGAATAATAGCACACATGAGGATAGGATAACTGTGTCGAATTTTTGACGGCTATACCTTCGTATAGTAACAATACCCTTAATCTCAGTCGCTCTCCAATCGGCGTTAACCTAAGGTTGATGTACAAACACAGGGGAAGGATACCGAGTAATGACGTTTCAAGCTTTCACCAAGACAATCACCGCCGCACTGTGCGGTGCCGCATTGGCCACTGCTGTAAGTGCACAAGAAGACGCCGTTCTGACCGTCACGGCAGGCGACATGGAACACACCTATACGATGGAGCAGCTGAAAGAACTGCCGTCGTCCAGCTTCGAGACCGAAACCATCTGGACCGAAGGCGCGCAGACCTTTCAGGGCGTATCGCTCAAGGATCTGATGGACACGCTGGACGTGTCCGAAGGTATGATCGAAGCAACCGCGATCAACGACTATGCGGTCGAAATCCCGATGGAGGATGCGGTGTCCGACGGGCCGATCATCGCCTATGCCAACAACGACAAAGAGATGTCGCGCCGCGGGAAAGGTCCGCTATGGATTGTCTATCCCTATGACAGCGACGTAAAGTACCAGACAGAGACGATCTATAGCCGTTCTATCTGGCAGTTGAACCGGCTGGCGATCAAGTAACCGCAAGGCATGTTTACCATGGCCGATTTGATGCAGGACGGCCCACAGCGCAACAGGGTAAGATATATTCTTGCCCTGGCGCTGATGGTCGGCATCCTGCTTGCCGGTTACCTGGCGTTCAACGTCTGGGACCGCGTGCGCGCCCTTGGCAGCGCGCAGCAGGATCATGCCGAATGGGTGTTCTCGCAGCTTGAAATCGACTTTCTCAAACTGGATGGTGCCGTTGAACAGGCGCGGTCCGGTGATGAAAACGATCTGGCGAACCTGCGCAAACGGTTCGACATCTTCTACAGCCGCACCGAAGTCGCCGAACGCGTACAGCAAAGCGGCGACCTGACCCGCGAAATCCAGAAGATACAAGCGGTTCTGGACACACAGATCCCCCTGATCGACGGCAGCGATGAGGCGCTCGCCGCCGGTGTGCCCGCCCTGTCGGAAGCGCTGGACACGGTCGAGGATATGCCGCGCAACATCGGGCTTGCCTCCATCTCCTTTGCCGCCAAAGCGGCGGAGGCCGAGCGCAAAGAGATCGCGCAGCTGATCGAGATCTTGCTGGTGATCGTGGTGACCGTGACCATTGCGCTGCTGGGGGCGATCCTGCGGCTGTCGCGCCAGACGATCACGCTCAACCGAGCCTCGCGCGAGGTCGAACGCAACCACTCGCAGCTTGAAACCATGCTACGCGCCTCGCTTGATGCGGTGATGGTGCTGTCGGTAGATGGCGAGATTATCGATTTCAACGGCTCTGCCGAAGAGGTCTTTAGCATCTCGCGCGATCATGCGCTTGGGCGCAGCTACATCGAACTGCTGGTCCCCCCTAAATTGCGCCATCGCCAACGGGATAACCTCGCCCATTTCAACGAGACCGGCAAAACGCGGCTGGCCGAAACCGGCCGTCACGAGACAGAGATGATCGACGGCACCGGGCGCATCTTCCCTGTCGAACTTTCCGTGTCGCTGGCGCGGTCAAACGACGCGCCGGTTTTCGTCACATATATCCGCGACATCACCGACAAACTGCAAAAAGAGCAGGAGATCATCCGCGCCCGCGACGAGGCACTGGATGCCTATCAGGAAAAATCGCGTTTCTTCGCGATGATGAGCCACGAGATGCGCACGCCGCTGAACGGCATCCTCTCTGCCATCCACTTGCTGCATGACGACAAGCTGGACGCCGAACAGCGCAAATACGTCGAAGCGGCGCTGAAATCCGGTGACATCCTGCTGGGCCATATCGACGACGTGCTAGCCATCGAACGCAGTGAGGCCGAAACCAACGACAACGAGTTGCAAGCCAGTGATATGGTCGCGCTGACCGCCGGCATGGTCAACACCATGACGCCACTGGCCAAGACATCGGACACGCGGCTGCATCTGGATCAGGACGGGCTGACCGACACACCCATCCTGACAGACCCGCGCGCGGTGCAGCAGATTCTGGTCAACCTCATCAGCAACGCGATCAAGTTCAGCCCCGACGACGATATTGTGCTTAGCGCGACCTATGACATGGAAACGGACAATGCGCCGATGCTGCATATCGAAGTGGCAGACAATGGCCCCGGTATCCCGCCCGACGACCTCAAGCGGATTTTCGAGGATTACGTATCGCTCGACAGCCGCTACGAGCGGCGCACAGGGGGCACCGGTCTGGGGCTGGGCATCGTGCGGCGGCTGGTGCACCGTCTGGGCGGCACGATCACCTGCGTCTCGGAGGTTGGCAAAGGCGCGCGGTTTATCGTGCGACTGCCAGCAGACTTCGTGCAGACAGAAGCCCCGCAGCCCGTCGCCCAACCCCAGCTTGATACCGAAGACACCCCCGCGATGAACTTGCTGGTCGTCGACGATAACGAGATCAACCGCGATCTGCTTAAGGCAATGCTGGGCCGTCTGGGTCACGAGGTCACCCTTGCCAGCAGCGGCCCCGAAGGCATTGATCGTGCGGCCGAACAGAGATTTGACGCGATCCTGATGGATATTTCGATGCCGGGGATGAGCGGGCTACAGGCCACGCAGGTGATCCTTCAAGGGGGCGGGCCCAATGCCAATACCCCGATCATGGCCGTGACCGCCCACGCCCTGCCCAACGAACGCGCGGCCTTTACCGCGGGCGGGATGACCGGCTTTCTGCAAAAACCCATCAACACGCGCCGCCTGAAAACCGCGCTAAGCGAGCTTGTGATGCCCGCCGCTGAGGGTGCCTCTGATGCGACTGAAGCGACGCACGCCGAGCCGCAGCATCCGGTACTGAACGCCAATCAGGTGAACGAATTGTTCGAACTGCTTGGCCCTGAAAAGCTTGCCGATCGCATTGGCAATCTGCGCCAACGTGTAGAGGGGCAATTGCCGCCCCTAGCCTCTGCCGAGGACCGCGACGATCTGCAACGCAAGACCCACGACCTTGCCGGGTTGTGCGGCATGTTCGGCGCAGAGCGTATGCACGCGCTGCTTGCCACCATCGAACAGGACTGCAAACAAGGCGACGTGGACAAAGCCCGTGATCAGGTCGCCAAAGTGCCCGCGGCATGGGCCGAAACCCTTGATGCGTGGGAGGCGCGCCTGTCGGCGTAACGCCCTCTGAACGACGAAGGGCGCCCTGATATCAGAGCGCCCCTTGCCTCATATTATTGCCCGCCGCTTAGGCGTTGGCGTCAACCTTCAACACGATCTTGCCGATATGGCCGCTTGTCTCCATGCGGGCATGCGCCTCGCTCGCGTCCTCGAACGCGTATTCGCTGTCCATCACCGGTGCGATCTTGCCCGCGTCCAGCAGTGGCCAGACCTTCTCGCGCAGTTCTTCGGCGATCTTGGCCTTGGCCAGATCGCTTTGCGGACGCAGGGTGCTACCGGTCATCGTCAGACGGCGTGTCATCAGCGTGGCAAAGTTCACCTCTACCTTGGGCCCGCTGAGGAAGGCGATCTGCACAAGACGGCCGTCTTCGGCCAGCGCTTGCAGGTTGCGCGGGATGTAGTCGCCGCCGACCATATCAAGGATCAGGTCTGCCCCGCCCTCGGCTTTCAGCACATCAACGAAATCCGAGTCACGGTAGTTGATCGCGGCCTCGGCCCCGAGTTTGGCGCAGGCGTCGCATTTGCTGTCGGTCCCTGCCGTGGCAAAAACCCGTGCGCCGAATTCGCGCGCCAGCTGGATCGCAGTCGTCCCGATGCCCGACGACCCGCCATGCACCAAGAACCGTTCGCCCGCTTTCAGGCCACCGCGCATGAACACATTGGACCAGACGGTGAAGAATGTCTCGGGCAGGCAGGCGGCTTCCTTCATGTCCATGCCCTTGGGCACCGGCAGACAATGGGCCGCAGGCGTCGCGACATATTCCGCATAGCCGCCACCGGGCAGCAGCGCGCAGACCTTGTCGCCGACTGCCAGATCGCTGACGCCTTCACCCACGGCGGACACCACGCCCGAGGCTTCAAGCCCGGGAAGATCGCTGGCAGTGGGGGGCGGCGCATACATGCCCGCACGTTGCAGCGCATCGGGGCGGTTCACACCGGCATAGGCCACTTTGATCACCACTTGCCCGTGAGCCGGCTGCGGCATGGGGCGGTCGGTGGGTTGCAGCACTTCGGGTCCGCCGGCTTTGGTGATCTCTATCGCACGCATGGTTTCTGTCATCGACTACGTCTCCTCCGTAAATCAGTGTTGCCGCACCATAGGCACGGTTTTCGGCACACACAATGCGAACTGACAGGCGTCAGGTCGCGGAAGGTCTCACGTCAAAGTCCGCCACGGGCACGCAGGGCCTCGGCCACATGTTCGGCGTCGTCAATCGCCAGCACGGTAAACGGGATGATCATCCGCCAGCCGACCCGCTTGGTGGAACGCGCGCGCCATGACTGCGCCAGCAACTGGCCCTTTTGCGCCAGAACGGGGGTAAAGCGGATGACGAGGGCGATGCCCAGTTCGATCGCGCGGGTCTGGATGCCAAGACGGCGCAGCGGCGTTGTCAGCCATGTCACCACAGCCACCATCTGTGCCAGCTTGGTCGTCATGGTCACCAGATTCGCCAGCGCCACCGCTGTCATCATCCGCAACGTCACGGTCGCACCCGCCATGATGTCATGGGTCACGATATGCCAGACCATGATCAGCACAACGAAGGGCAGCAGCACCCGCAAGCGCGCCAGCCCCACCTTGAAAAACCGCCATCCCGGCAGCGCATAAAGCAGCAGGGTCACCGCCAAGGCCGCCGCCTGCAGCGCGGGGTGGGTCAGGCTGAATAGCCCCATCGTCGCCACGCAAAGCGCTGCCAGCTTTGCCCCCGCAGGCCAACCGTGGGCGCGGGTCTCAACCGGGGAGATGAGTGAAATCATCGCTTTCCCCGATCTCTTGCATCTGTGCCACAAAGGCTTGGGTCACCTGAGGCACCGCGCCGTCCTGCACGATCCGACCCTGATCGATCCAGATCATCCGGTTATAGGTCGCCAGATGCGCGGGGTCATGGGTGATGTGCACCAGATGCGCCTCTACTGCGTGCAGCACGCGCGTGAGGTGCATCATCGTCGGGATATCAAGCCCCGCAAAAGGTTCATCGAGGATGATCAGGCGCGGCTGCATGGCAAGGATCGACATCAGACAGACCAGCTGCCGCTGCCCCTGAGATAGCTGATGGATCGCCGCCTTTGCCCAATGGCTGCGGTTAAAGCGGGCGAGGATATCCGCCGTTCTCTCTGCGGCCTCTTTTGGGGTGTGTTTCAGCTGGGTCAGGCCAAAGCTGATCTCTTCTTCCACCGTGGGGAAGATAATCTGGTGATCGGGGTTCTGGAACAGGATGCCGACCTGCCGCAAGGCCGCCTTGCGATCCTTGACCACATCCACCCCGTTGATCCGCAGCTTGCCCGACGACGGGGCCACCAGCCCAGCCAGCACCCGTGCCAGAGATGTCTTGCCGGACCCGTTACGTCCGACAATACCAATCCGCCGCTCGGATGCCTGCAGTGTCACATCACATAGCACCGAGGTTCCTTCGGGGGTGTAGGAAACCTTGTCCAGATCGATCAGAAACGGGTGCATATGCGTGAGTACCAGTAAGCCGCGCCCGCGCCGGATGCGGACGCCGCAGCACCTAGCAGGTCTGGTCTGGCGAGGAAAGCCAGCCTAGGGACGCGGGCTGCCCCAGCTACCGGGAAGATCGCTACGGTTCAGGCGCGAGGGGGCTTTCACATGGGAAAGCAACCAGTTGGGCCCGGCCATCAACATGCTGAGCGTCGGGCTGCTGTTCACCTGCGCCTTGACCTTTTCGATCTGCATCACATTCTCGATCCGCCGATCAAGGAAGGCCCATGTCTCTGCGTGGCCCTCGCTGGTGTCGCCCAGCCAGAACAGCACGGTCGAGGAATAGACAGCGCTCAGCATGGCGCGTTTGGTGTACCAGTTCACGTCTTCGGACGTATCCCCCAAGGCCGCCCATATGGCATCCGCCGTCCCCCAGACCAGTTTGGCCCCCTCCGGCGCATATTGTGGCAGGGCAAACAGGGTTGTCCCACGACGCACGGCCTCTTTATCCGTGGCGGCTTCAAGACGGAAGCGGACCATAGCTGCCACCTTGGCCGAGAATTTCATCTCGGTCATGTTTTCGGCCTTCATCCGGTCGATCATCTGCTGATCGCCCCGTTTGTGATAGGCGACGGCCAGATCAACAGCACCGCGCGGACAGACAGCACGCGCGACGGTCGGGTCCATGCCGGTATCGCTGACCGCAGCCTTGAACGTCGCCTCTGACCAGCCGTCAAACGCGACATGCATCAGCGCGGCATCCAGCAGCTGTTCTTTCGGTGTCTGGGACGTGTTCGTCATAGCGGCCTCCTGAAGGGGTGATTGGCTTTGCTCTAGACAATATAGGTTTCGGTTGCTATATGGCCAGTTCCTGCAAATCCTTGCAACTTCAAACTAGAAAGGTGGTGAAAACCACATGCAGGTTAGTGTTCGCGATAACAACGTCGATCAAGCGCTGCGCGCCCTGAAGAAAAAACTTCAGCGCGAGGGTGTGTTTCGTGAAATGAAGCTTAAGCAGCATTTCGAGAAACCTTCCGAGAAAAAAGCACGCGAGAAAGCAGAAGCGATCCGCCGTAGCCGCAAACTGGCACGGAAGAAATTGCAGCGCGAAGGCATGATGTAAATCATCCAAGCGACGCATAAGAATACGAACCCCCGTTACCTTTCGGTGCCGGGGGTTTTCTTTTGTCTGCCGCTGCGCGCGTGGTGACGCATGGGTACAGTAGACAGGACCCGGCGGCAGAGCGTATCGCAAAGCGGCCAGAGACAGGACAGACCATGACCCAGCCCACCTACCCCAGCGTTGCCCCGATCCACCGGCGGGCTGATCTGATCGTCCACCTTGTGGGGCTTGCGCTGATTCTGGGGGCTGGCGGCGCGTTGGTGATGAAATCGGCCACATCGCTGCAAACGGCGGTGACGGTCGCGGTGGTGGTCTATGTGCTTTGCGCGCTGGCATCAAACCTTGCATCCTGCGCCTACCACTTCGCGCCGTGGCACGATGCGCGCAAATTGATGCGGCGGATTGATCATGCGGCGATCTATCCCAGTATCGCGGGCACGTTTACGCCGTTCTTCGTGCAGGCCGGCACGACATGGACGATCACGCTGCTTTGTGTGTCATGGGGGCTGGCGCTGGTGGCGATGTACAAAAAGATCACCGACCCGCAGGTTCAGGGCAAGTGGTCCACCGCATCCTATCTGGGGCTGGGCGCCATTGGCCTTTGCGCACTGCCGGACCTGACAGGGGTGCCGCTGGCAACACTCTGGTGCATCATCGGCGGGGCATTTGCCTATGTGATCGGCGTCGGCTTTTACGTGCGCCGGGCCATGCGCTTTCGCTATGCGACGTGGCACGCTTGGGTCAATATCGGCGGCATCGCGATGTTCGCGGGCATCTGGATGGCGCTGTTTCCCTCCGCGATTTAACCGACTGGCAGCGCTGTGGTGTTGCACACCGTGCGCAGCGCAAAGCTGGATTGCATCTGCCCCACACCGGGCAACCGCGCCAAATGCTGGCGATGGATGCGGGCGAAATCCTCGGTATTTTCGGCCACGACCTTAAGCAGGTAATCCGCGGCCCCCGCCATCAGGTGACATTCCAGCACATCGGGAATACGCGCGACCGCCTTCTCAAAGGCGTCCAGCACCTCGTCCGCTTGGCCTTGCAGGGTGATCTCGACAAACACCGTCGTGGGGACGCCCATCTTGCGCGGGTTCAGCAGGGCGACGTAATCGCGGATATACCCTTCGGCTTCCAGCCGCTGCACGCGCCGGTGACATGCCGACGGCGACAGATGTACCTTTTCCGACAGGTCAGAGTTCGACATCCGCCCGTTGCGTTGCAGGGCAGTAAGGATGCGGCGATCGATGTCGTCTAGACTCATGTGGCGCAATACTTTCGCGTGAAATGACCAATATGCAGCAGAGTATTCGAAGCGCAAGGGGGATAACGGCCCATAATCCGTGCCCAATTGCGTATCGAGGGGCGTACCGTAATTCAAATGCACCCTCAATAGGATGAACTCATGAAAATCGGTTGCCCCAAAGAAATCAAGCCACAGGAATTCCGCGTCGGCATGACCCCGAATGCCGCTTACGAGGCGGTGAACAAGGGACATGAGGTTGTTATCGAAGCAGGTGCCGGCATCGGCGCTGGTTTTGATGACGCCGCCTATACCGACGCAGGCGCGACGATCCTTGCCACCGCGCAAGAGGTCTTCGACAGCGCCGACATGATCGTCAAGGTCAAGGAACCCCAAGCGGTCGAGCGCAAGATGCTGCGCGAAGGGCAGATCCTGTTCACCTATCTGCACCTCGCCCCCGATCCCGAACAAACCAAGGATCTTCTCGCCTCCGGCGCGACTTGTATCGCCTATGAAACCGTCACCGACCGCAATGGTGGCTTGCCGCTGCTTGCGCCAATGTCCGAAGTCGCGGGTCGTCTGGCCCCGCAGGTGGGCGCATGGACGCTGCAAAAAGCCAACGGCGGGCGCGGCGTGCTGATGGGCGGCGTCCCCGGCGTTGGTCCGGCGCGCGTGGTCGTGATCGGCGGCGGTGTTGTCGGCACCCACGCCGCACGGATTGCGGCTGGCATGGGCGCGGATGTCACCGTGCTTGACCGGTCCCTGCCCCGTCTGCGCTATCTGGATGACATCTATGGCGGCGTGTTCAACACCTCTTACGCCTCGGCGGGCAATACGATCGAACTGGCGCGCGAGGCCGATATGATCATCGGTGCCGTCCTGATCCCCGGGGCCGCCGCCCCCAAGCTGATCAGCCGCGCGCAATTGTCCGAGCTCAAGCCCGGCGCGGCGCTGGTGGACGTGGCGATTGACCAAGGTGGCTGCTTTGAAACCTCGAAAGCGACCACCCACCAAGACCCCGTATACGAAGTGGACGGCATCATGCACTACTGCGTTGCCAACATGCCCGGTGCCGTGGCGCGGACATCGACCATTGCGCTTGGCAACGCCACGATGCCGTTCATGCTGGCACTGGCGGATAAAGGCTGGAAGCAAGCCTGCGCCGACGATCCCCACCTCAAGGCAGGTCTGAACGTGCACGCAGGTCAGCTGACCTACGCCGCCGTGGCCGAAGCGCTCGGGATGGAGGCGATCACCGCCGATCAGGCCATCGCCGGTTAACCACCCCCTACGCACCACGCAAAAGGCCCGCAGCGCACCTGCGGGCCTTTTCGTTTCACGCCGTTGAAACGCTTACTTCTTGGCAAGCTCATCGCGAATTTGCAGCAGCACGTCCAACTGGCTGGGGCCAGTTGCCACTTCGGGGGCGACATCATCGGGGCGTTCGGCCAGCGATTTCAGCCGGTTAACGGATTTGACCAGCATAAACACCACAAAAGCGATGATCAGGAAGTTGATGCAGGCCGTGATGAACGCGCCATAGGCAAAGATCGCCGCGCCGGTTTCGCGCGCCGCGTCCAGACCGGTACCCGCAGGCACATCGCCAGACAGCACCACATACATGCTGGTGAAATCAACGCCGCCAAGGACCAGACCGATCACAGGGTTGATCAGATCGCTGACCAGCGAGGTCACAATAGCCGTAAAGGCCGCGCCGATAATGATACCGACTGCCAGGTCCATAACATTGCCCTTGGCAATGAAATCCTTGAATTCTTGAATCATGTCTGTCCCTCGTATGATTGAAAGCCGTGTCTGCTACGTCGCACGACATACTGTGCATGCGTTAGCATAAGTTTTCCAAATAACGATGGATTTTTGTCGGATAAGCACGGTTTTCCCCCTTACAGAGGCGAAAACCGCGCAATCCGGTGCAAAGCGTGCTTACTCTGGCAGGGTGCCCGTCAGCACATAGCGCAGGATTTGCACGACCTGCGCGGGCTCTTGGGCGACAGCCAAAGCTGCGGCGTCGACCTCTTTCAGCGCGTGCGCGTGGTCGTCCCCATGCAGGATCACCAGAGATTTCCCCAGAGCCGCCGCATAGCCTGCATCAAAAGCCGCGTTCCACTGTTTGTACTGATCGCCAAAACGCACGACGACGACATCCGCCTCTTCGATGCCCTTGCGGGTGCGGATCGCGTTCAGCTGTGCGCCCTTGCGGTCGTGCCAGAACTTGTTTTCCTCGGCCCCCAGAATCGCCACACCGCAGTCGTCGCTGGCCGCGTGGTCGGTGACAGGGCCGGTGAACACAACATCCAACCCTGCCGCGCCATCGATGATCTGATCGCGCCAGTCGGTGTGGATTTCACCCGAGAGATATACATGCAGTGTCATACCGCCTCCGTTCGCTTTAGCCGCGCAGCACGCCGCCGCTGGCTTTGGTCACCTTGTCGATGACCTTGGCGCCAACCGCCTCGATATCCGCGTCTTTCAGTGTCTTGTCGTTTGGCTGCATCCGTACCGTGAGGGCGAGCGATTTTTTCCCCTCGCCCAAGGCACCGCCGATGAATTCATCAAAGACGCGCACATCGTCGATCAGGGCCTTGTCCGCCCCCATCGCCGCATTGACCAGCGTCAGCGCGTCAACATCGGCGTCCACCACAAAGGCAAAGTCACGTTCCACCGCTTGCAGCGCGCTGGTGTTCAGCGCGGGACGTGTGGCACCGGACTTGCGCGGCAAGGGTACCTCGGCGGGCCAGATGGTGAAGCCCATCGCGGGCCCTTTCACATCCAGTGCCGCCAGCACCCGCGGATGAATTTCGCCAAAGACGCCAAGCACTTTTTTCGGGCCAAGGCAGATCTGCCCGTGACGCCCGGGGTGGAACCAGTCAGCGCCATTGCGGTTGATCTGCACCTTGGCGGGGGCACCGATGGCGGACAAGACCGCCTCGATATCCGCCTTGACGTCGAACACATCGACCGGACGCGATGCGCCGTGCACATCTTTGGGGCCGGTGTTGCCGGTCAGCAGGCCGCTGATCTGCAGATGCTGATCGCCGGGCTCGCCGCCGGTGAAGACGGGGCCGACCTCGAACAGCGCCATGTCAGGGAAGCCCCGCGCCTGATTGCGGGCCGCGGCCTGCAGCAAGGCGGGCAACAGCGAGGGGCGCATATGGCTCATGTCATTGCTGATCGGGTTTTCCAGACGGGTGTCATCGGTGCCGCCACCAAACAGCGCGGCAGACGCCTGATCGATAAAGCTGTAGGACACACATTCGTTGTAGCCCAAGGCGGCGCAGGCGCGGCGCGCGATGGCCTCGCGGCGCTGCATCGGCGACAGGACGGGCTTGGGCACGCCGGTCGTCAGGCGTGGCAAGGGGCGCCCTTCAAGCTTGGTGAGTGACGCAATCCGCGCGACTTCCTCGACCAGATCGGCTTCGCCCTGCACATCGGGGCGCCAGCTTGGGACATGCGCCATGTCGCCTTCGAGACGGAAGCCAAGCGCCGTCAGCGTCTTGCGCTGCTCGCTTTCCGAGATGGTCATCCCCACCAACGACTGCACGCGTGCCGCGTCCAGCTTGTAGGCGCGAGAATAGTCCGGCACCTTGCCCGCGACGACAACTTCGGACGCCTCACCGCCTGCGATGTCCAGGATCATCTGGGTCGCATGTTCGATGGCATAGGGCGTCCATTCGGGGTCGATCCCCCGTTCAAAGCGATAGCGCGCGTCCGAGTTGATCTTGAGCGCGCGGCCCGTGTAGGCGGTGCGCACCGGATCGAAATAGGCCGCTTCGACAAAGACATTCACCGTGTCCATGGAACAGCCGCTTTCCGCGCCGCCCATCACACCCGCGATGCTTTCGACCTTTTCGGCGTCCGAAATCAGGGTCATGCCTTCGCTGAAGGTGTATTCCTTGTCGTCCAGCCCCATCAGGGTCTCGCCGCCCTTGGCGCGGTGGATGCGCAGGCTGTTGCCCGCGACCTTATCCGCGTCGAACACGTGCAAAGGACGGTTGCGGTCATAGGTGAAGAAGTTCGTTACATCGACGAGGAACGAGATTGGGCGCAGGCCAATGGCGCGCAGCTTGTCCTGCAACCACGCCGGCGACGGGCCGTTTTTGACGCCGCGGATCACACGACCGTAGAAAACCGGACATTGGTCCAGCGTGTCTTCGTCGATCGAAACAGAGATCGGGCACGGGAACTGCCCTTCGACCGCAGGCACATCGCGCTGTTTCAGCGTGCCCAGACCACGAGCCGCCAGATCACGCGCGATCCCGCGCACACCCAAGGCATCGGGTCGGTTGGGGGTGATCGCGATCTCGATCACGGGGTCGACCTTGGCGGGGTCGTTTTCCGCCAGCCAATCGATAAAACGGTCGCCGACATTGCCCGAGGGCAGCTCGATGATACCGTCATGTTCTTCGGATAGCTCAAGCTCGCGCTCTGACGCCATCATGCCAAAGCTTTCGACGCCACGGATCTTGCCAACGCCAATAGTGGTATCAATGCCCGGCACATAAACGCCCGGTTTCGCCACAACCACGGTGATGCCCTGACGCGCGTTCGGGGCACCGCAGATGATCTGCTGCACGCCTTCGTCGGTATCCACCTGACAGATCTGCAAACGATCCGCGTCGGGGTGCTTTTCTGCCGATTGCACATAGCCCAGCGTAAAATCCGCCAGCTTCGCGCCACGGTCTTCGACGCCTTCGACCTCGAGCCCCAGATCGGTCAGCGCATAGGTGATTTCATCGATCGACGCGGTGGTGTCGAGATGTTCCTTCAGCCAGGACAGTGTGAATTTCATGGCGGTGATCCTCATGCAATGCTTGCGCTAGGGCGTAGCGTTTAATCGGCGCGGTTTCAATGCGGTGCGGCGGCGTTTTGCGCCTAGCCCGGTGTTTTGGGCATCAACCCGTCCAGCTGGTAGCCAAGCCATCCGGTCGGGATAAAATGTCCGCCGGTATGGATGTCCAGCGTCACGCTGCGGTCGCCGGCGCAATTGTCCCAGGTGAAATGAGCGAACTCTACCCCCGGGGCGAGGGTCAGCGCACCATCCAGCCGGCCCTTGCCGCAGCGGAACGCCTTGCGCCACAGCGCGACGACATTGGTGGTGTCATGGTCAGGCCCGCGCGGCAGGCTCATCCACAGGTCGTTGAGCCCATGCACATGGCGGACCTGACGCGGCGGGTTGGCGCAGGTGCTGGCCTGTTTGATCGTGCCCGACATGGTCATCAGCCCCGCGATCCGGTCGCCGCGCGCGCAGGCATAGCGCCACGCCATCGCCGCGCCAAAGCTGAACCCCGAAATATAGATCTGGCTTTGATCCACCGGATAGCGTTTCGCCACATCCGCCAGCACCGCGTCGGCAAAGGCGATATCCGCAGGGTCATCCTGCCAGAACCGCCACGCCCGATGCTGTGCCGACGGGGCTACTAGCATCACGCCACGGGGCTTTGTCTCGGACCCGATACGCGGATGATG
This sequence comes from Sulfitobacter sp. G5_S2_6_S6, assembly GCF_054968505.1. Lineage (NCBI taxonomy): Bacteria > Pseudomonadati > Pseudomonadota > Alphaproteobacteria > Rhodobacterales > Roseobacteraceae > Sulfitobacter > Sulfitobacter sp. G5_S2_6_S6. Next base: position 194,352 of record NZ_JBQKUI010000003.1, on the reverse strand, counting down.
GATCACCGTGCGCCCGCGCCGCAGGAAAGCGTGAAAATGCATCATGACAGGCAGAGGCGTCACGCCGTCCCAATCGTCGGGCATCAGGATATTGTAGCTGCGGTTGCCGAGCTTGCAGGGGATGTCGCCGCCGCAGGGCGGGAGGGTTTGGGCGGTGGCAACCATTGGCGCCGCAGACAGCACGCAGGCCAGCATCGCGGCCTGTACAAGTGCTTTTGGCCGCGCGGTCATGGCGTAGAAAAATGCGGAGAGGCTCACGGGTTTCTTTAATCCTCAAACCGATGCGCGAGATCGTCCACATCGCCCATGCGATAAAGCTTGATCTCGCGGATCAGACGCAGGGTTGGTTTGGCAGCAAACAGCAGCGACCCGATCAGGAACAGCCATGTGCCCGGCGTAAGCCAAGCGTCGCTAAAGAACATGACCGACCCGACAATAAAGCAAAAAGCGGCCATGAAATCGACAACCGTATGGGCCAACTCGAACCGTGCATAAAGCCTGCGGTGCGCCTCGGATTGGTCCCGACGTTCATTGCGAAATATTTTCATGGGACCCTGCCCTTGTTCACCGGACAAGCGACGCGGTGCCCAGCGACGGACACCGCGCCGATCGATTAGCGGCTCAAACCACCATGCAGCGTCGGCTGGTCCAAGCTTGCAAACCCGTAATGCCGCAACCAGCGCAGGTCTGAATCAAAGAACGCCCGCAGATCAGGAATGCCGTATTTCAGCATCGCGATACGGTCGATGCCCATGCCAAAGGCAAAGCCCTGCCATTCGTTCGGGTCGATCCCGCCTGCTTGCAGCACCTTCGGGTGGACCATGCCGGAGCCCAGCACCTCCATCCAGCCGTCGCCTTCACCGATGCGCAGCTGCCCGTCGACCCAGGAACACTGGATGTCGACCTCTGCCGAAGGCTCGGTGAAGGGGAAATGCGATGCGCGGAAGCGGGTCTTGATGCCCTCGACTTCGAAGAACGCGCTAAAGAATTCCTCCAGCGTCCATTTCAGGTTCGCCATAGAGATGTCTTTGTCGATCGCCAGACCTTCGACCTGATGGAACATCGGCGTGTGGGTCTGGTCATAGTCGGCACGGTAGACGCCACCGGGGCAGATGATGCGCAGGGGCGCGCCTTCGGCCTCCATCGTGCGGATCTGCACGGGGCTGGTGTGGGTGCGCAGCACGTGGGGCGGACGGTCGTCGCCCTCGGCACGGGCCATATAGAACGTGTCCATCTCGGCGCGAGCGGGGTGGTGGCCGGGGATGTTCAGCGCGTCGAAGTTATACCAATCAGTGTCGATGCGCGGCCCTTCGGCGACCGAAAACCCCAGCTCGGCGAAGATCGCGGTCACTTCCTCGGTCACCTGGCTGACAGGGTGGATCGTGCCCTGACGCGTCGCGCGCGTGGGCAGTGTCACGTCCAGCCATTCGCTGCGCAGACGTTCATCAAGGGCCGCATCCCCAAGTGCTGCTTTCTTCGCGGCAATGGCGGAGTTGATCTCGTCCTTGAGCGCGTTCAGCGCGGGGCCGACTGTCTGGCGTTCTTCGGGCGTCATACGGCCCAGCTCGCGCATCTTCAGGGCGACTTCGCCCTTTTTACCCACGGCGGCCAGACGGATGTCCTCCAACGCGGCTTCGTCGGCGGCACCAGCGATCTGGCCCAGATATTTCGCTTTCAGGTCGTCCATATCGGCCTCATGTCTTTTGCTCGGGCTGGTGCTAGCAGAATTGGCCCCGAATACAAGCGGCAGGGCCATTTGAAGCGGGTCTTGTGATGCTGAAACCGCGGGCACATAGTGGCGCAAACCATCAAGGGGGTGCCGCGCGTGGCAGAGATTTTACAACCCGACAGCAACCCGTCCCTGCCCCGACCTGTCACACGGCCCTGGCTGGCGCTGCTTGGCCTGACGCTGGGGGTGACGGTCACCAACGGGTTCGCGCGCTTTGCCTACGGGCTGATCCTGCCCGCGATGAAGACCGAGCTGGACTGGACCTATGCGCAGGCGGGCTGGCTGAACACGGCGAATGCCATCGGCTATATCATCGGCGCGGTGCTGACGCTGCTGCTGATCGGGCGCATCGCGCCTGCGCGGTTGTTCGGGTTCGGCATGGTGACCACGACGCTGACGCTGCTGGCGACGGGGTACGAGGCGACGATGGGCTGGCAGACCTTCTGGCGGATCGCGGCGGGGGTGTTCGGGGCAATGTCCTTTTCCACCGCAGGGGTTCTGACCGCGCGGCTGTTTCCCGGCGACGCGCGCCGCAATGCCCTGGCAATCGCGATCCTGTTCGGCGCGGGCGGCGGTATCGGGATCATGCTCGCAGGCGCGTCCCTGCCCCTGATGATAGAGTTCTGGGGCACCGGATCATGGCGCTATGGCTGGTATATCATCGGCGTGATCAGCGTCGCCTGCCTGCCCCTGTCCCTATGGGCCGCGGCGCGCCTGTCGGTCCCTGCACAGCGGAATACAGCAGCCGGCGGCATCAAGCTGCACCTGATCTGGAGAGAGCTTGCAGGCTACGTCGGTTTTGCCATGGGTTATATCGTTTATCTGACGTTCCTGTCTGCGTGGATGACGGATCAACAGGCACCGGCGCTGCTGATCTCGGCGGTGTGGATCATCATGGGGGTGGCGCTGATCGCCTCGCCCTTCGTCTGGCGCGGGGTATTGGCGCGGCACGCTTCGGGCAAGCCCTTGGCGATGATCCTGACCGGCATCGCAATCGGGTCGGCGCTGCCGCTCGTCCTGCCTGCGGGTGGGGCCGTGGTGATTTCAGCCGTGGTGTTCGGGCTTTGCGTCTTCATGGCCCCCGGCGCGATCACCAGCTTTATCCGCCAGAACCTGCCTGCCGAAAGCTGGGCCGCCGCGATGAGCCTGTTCACCGTGGTCTTTGCCATCGCGCAGACCGCAGGCCCCTTCGCCGCCGGTGCCTTGGGCGACCTGACGGGCAATATCGGGTCCAGCCTGCTGGCTGCCGCTGCGATCCTGCTGACAGGGGCCGCTGTGGTGGTGTTTCAAAAACCGCTGCCGCAACAAGACCCCAGCTGATCACCGCACAAACGAAAAACGCCGCCCCGATGTCAGGGCGGCGTTCTAAAACTTGGGGTCGGCAAAGGGCGCTTACGCGGCCAGTGCGTCTTGTGCTTGCTTCACGATGGCACCGAATGCTTCGGGCTCGTTGATGGCCAGGTCGGACAGAACCTTCCGGTCCACTTCGATACCAGCAAGGGACAGACCATTGATGAAGCGGCTGTATGTCAGTGCTTCGTCGTGGCTGCGCACAGCGGCGTTGATCCGCTGGATCCACAATGCGCGGAAGTTCCGCTTGCGGTTCTTACGGTCGCGCGTGGCGTATTGGTTGGCTTTGTCGACCGCCTGGCGGGCGACCTTAAAGGTGTTCTTGCGGCGGCCATAGTAACCTTTGGCTGCTTTGATTACCTTTTTGTGACGGGCGTGGGTAACGACACCACCTTTTGTACGGGACATATCGGCTCTCCTATCTTAGCGGTCGTAGGGCATGAAGCCCTTGATGATCTTGGCGTCGGGTGCAGACAAAGCTGTTGTCCCACGCGCGTCACGGATGAATTTTTTCGTCCGTTTGATCATACCATGCTGTTTGCCAGCCTGACCGCCGATGACCTTGCCGGTCGCCGAGATCTTAAAGCGCTTCTTGGCGCTCGATTTCGTCTTCATCTTGGGCATTTCCGTCTCCTTAACTTGAGTTCGGTAAGTGCGCGACTCGGCATGCCACGAAGGCCGGACGCGCGGAACGAAGCTGGCGTATAGGAGGGACAGGGGCCCAAAGCAAGGGCAAAAGCGCGAAACGCCTGCGCTTACCAGAACTTGTAGCGCGCAATCACATGCAAAACGGCGTCTGGCACGTCTTCCAACGCATAGCCGCCCGGATGGGTGTTGATGGCATAGACGATCATCCCGCCCGCGATCAGCACAGTCAACGCCGACGCGCGCGGCGCACGTCCATCAGAGAAGGCCGACACGACAGAGGGGATAGAAAGCACAGCAAGGGCAAGACCAATCACCAAAATCAGATCAGTATCCATTATTCCTGCCCTTGCTCGATATATTCTTGTTACCTGACCAGAGGTTATTCCGGATCGGTATTAAAAATCAATCGTTCGTCGCAGGGTGCGACGCGCAGGATATTTGTGCTGCCCTCGACGTTGAAAGGCACGCCTGCGGTGACAACGATCATATCCTCCGGCCCGGCATAGCCTTCGTCACGGGCAACGCGTGCAGCGCTGACCACAGCCATCTTGAAGCGTTCCAGCGTGCCGGTCTGAACGCAATTTACGCCCCAGGTGAGCGCCAGACGGCGCGCGGTCTTGACCAGGGGTGACAACGCGATGATCGGCACCCGCGGGCGTTCACGTGCGGTCAACAGCGCCGTGGTCCCGCTTTGGGTAAAGCAACAGATCGCCTTGATATTCGCGGTTTCGGCAATCTCGCGTGCGGCGGCAACGATACCGTCCGCCACGGTCATGCGGTCCACCTTGCGCGACGATTCGATAATCTGGGTGTAGGTCGGATCCTGCTCTACCTCGGTGGCCACGTTATCCATCGTGCGCACCGCCTCGACCGGATAGGCACCGGCCGCGGATTCCGCCGACAACATCACCGCATCGGCCCCTTCATAAATGGCAGTCGCGACATCTGATACCTCGGCCCGGGTGGGGATCGGGCTTTCGATCATCGATTCCAGCATCTGCGTCGCCACGATCACCGGCTTTGCCGCCGCACGGCATTTGCGCACCAGTCGTTTCTGGATCGGCGGTACGTTCTGCACCGGCAGCTCAACCCCCAGATCCCCACGCGCGACCATGATACCGTCGCTCACCGCCAGGATGTCCTCGAACCGGTCCACGGCCGAAGGCTTTTCGATCTTGCTCAGCAATGCGGCACGGCCCTTGGCCAGTTCGCGCGCCTCGGTCACATCTTCGGGACGCTGCACAAAGCTCAGCGCCAGCCAGTCGACCCCCAGCTCGCACACGAATTCCAGATCGGCGCGGTCTTTTTCCGACAGGGCGGCCAGCGGCAGCACCACATCCGGCACGTTCACGCCTTTGCGGTTAGAGATCACGCCGCCGATCATCACTTCGCACTCCGCGAAATCGGGGCCGCATTCCTTGACCTTCAGACGGATCTTGCCGTCATTGACCAACAGCGATGCGCCCGGTTCAAGCGCCTGGAAAATCTCGGGGTGCGGCAGGCTCACGCGGCGGGCATTGCCCTCTGCCTCGTCCAGATCCAGCCGGAAGGACGCGCCCTCGACCAGCAATTCGCTGTCCCCCGAAAAGACGCCCACACGCAGCTTTGGCCCCTGAAGATCCGCGAGAATACCGATCGTGGATCCCGTTTCCTCTTCGATCTGGCGGATGATCTGGTGCTTGATTCGGATTTCGTCATGGCTGCCGTGGCTCATGTTCAACCGGAACACATCCGCGCCCGCGTGAAACAGTGCCGATATCGTCTCGTGCGTGTCCGAGGCCGGACCCAAGGTGGCAACTACTTTGACATTCCGCGTGCGTTTCATACTGGTGACGTCCCTTTTCATCTGCGGGCTTTGGCAGCCCCTGCGCTCATTGCCACGGGTCTAACACGCGCAGCGGTCAGAGTGGATAGTAAATAAGTTAGCGTTAACATGTGTTAGCGTTAACACTTAGCGAAGATCGCCTGCCCCGTCTATGCCCACCACAGTATGACAGCACGATGACAGCGGGCAGCGGAAGGCAGCGCCTCATTCACGGCCCGCCGCCTTGAACCCGCACCGGCCAACCCATAGCTTGGCCCCACCCCACACGCAGGAGAGCATAATGCCCACACAACAGGAAATCGAACTTCAGGCTGCGGCGTTTCGCCGGCTGCAACAGCACCTGATGCAAGACCGCACGGACGTGCAGAACATCGACATGATGAACCTGGCCGGATTTTGCCGCAACTGCCTGTCGCGCTGGTATCAAGAAGCCGCAAACGAGCGCGGGATCGACATGGGCAAGGAAGAAGCGCGCGAGCTGTTCTACGGCATGACCATGGACGCATGGAAAGCCAACTATCAGACCGACGCCAAGGACGCGCAGAAAGAGGCGTTCAAGGTCGCCTTCGAACAGAACGTCGGCGAAAAGGGCTGACCGCGCGCAGCCAGCCCCTTGGCAAGGCGGGTTAGACCGCCGCCTTGCGCATCTCGTCCAGATAGATCTCGCGCAGACGCGGCGCGACCTTGCCCGGTGTTCCATCGCCCAAGGCCACGCCGTCGATCTCGACCACGGGCATGACAAAGGCGCTGGCGGAGGTGGTAAACGCCTCATCCGCCTGCTGCGCTTCGTGGATGGTAAAGTTACGCTCTTCCACCACCATCTGCGCCTCTTTGGCGAAACGCAGAACCGCAGCGCGGGTGATGCCGTGCAAAATCTCGTTGCTCAGGGCGCGGGTGATGATCTTGTTGCCCATCACGATATAGGCGTTGTTGCTGGTGCCTTCGGTGACAAAGCCGTCCTCGACCATCCAGGCATCATCGCAGCCCGCTTTCTTGGCCATCATCTTGCCCATCGACGGATACAGCAGCTGCACCGTCTTGATATCGCGACGGCCCCAGCGGATGTCTTCGATGCTGATGATCTTGGCACCTTTCTTGGCGGCGGGGCTGTCGGCCAGACCGGGTTTGGACTGGGTAAACAAGACAATCGTCGGCTCTGTCGTCTCGGGATCGGGGAAGGCAAAGTCGCGGTCCCCGTCCGACCCGCGGGTGATCTGCAAATAGATCAGCCCCTCGTCGATCTCGTTCACGCGCACCAGTTCGCGGTGGACCTCCAGCAGGTCCTCCTTCGAGATCGGGTTGCGCATCTGTAGCTCGTTCAACGACCGGCTGAGCCGGATGGCATGGCCGTCAAAGTCGATCAGCTTGCCGTCCAGCACGCTGGTGACCTCATAGACCCCGTCCGCCATCAGAAACCCGCGATCAAAGATCGAAACCTTGGCTTCGGTCTCGGGCAGGTATTCGCCGTTCACATATACAGTCCGCATGTCTTATCCCCAAAGCTTGGCCGCAGGCGGATGCACCCCGGCGGCGTCAAATGTCAAAGCGTTGTCGCGGTCTTCGGCCAGAAGCAGCGGCCCGTCAAGGTCCACGACCTTTGCCCCCTGCGCCACCAGCACCGCCGGCGCCATCGCGAGCGATGACCCGACCATACATCCCACCATGACCTCATAGCCCTGCGCGACAGCCGCATCGCGCAGCGCCAGCGCCTCTGTCAGACCACCGGTCTTGTCCAGCTTGATGTTGACCACATCGTATTTGCCTTTCAGCGCAGCAAGGCTCGCACGGTCATGGCAGCTTTCATCGGCACAGACCGGCACGGGCCGCTCCATCCCGACGAGCGCATCGTCATCCCCTGTGGGCAAAGGCTGTTCAACCAATGACACACCCAGCCGCACCAGATGCGGGGCAAGATCGGCGTATACCCCGGCCGACCAGCCCTCATTCGCGTCGATAATGATCTGCGCATCAGGCGCACCGGCACGCACAGCCTCAAGGCGGGGCATATCATCCGGCGTGCCCAGCTTGATCTTCAACAGCGGGCGATGCGCATGCAAGGCGGCCTGTTCGCGCATCTTTTCGGGGCTATCCAACGAGAGGGTAAAGGCCGTGATCTCGGGTCCCGGTCGCGCCAGCCCCGCCAGTTCCCACACAGGTTTACCAGCCTGCTTGGCTTGCAGATCCCACAGGGCACAATCCACTGCATTGCGCGCGGCACCGGCCGGCAGCAAATCATACAGCGCATCACGCGTCAGCGGCCCACTCAGCGCTTCGATCTCTGCCGAAACCGACTCCAGCGTCTCGCCATACCGGGCATAGGGCACACATTCGCCCCACCCCGTCACGCCGCCATCGGTGATCCGCACCGTGAGCACCTGCGCCTCGGTCCGCGATCCACGCGAAATGGTAAAGACCTGCGCCAGCCGAAAGACATCCCGGCTTACCTCAATACGCATATCCGCTCCTTCATTTTGCCACTTAAACTCTCCCCGAAGGGCCGATCAGAGGGCTGCCAAAGCCTCCGCCAATCTCGCGGCACCTTGGCGGAACGGGTCCACGGCTGGCAAGCCCAAGCGTTGTTCGACCTCGGCCAGATAGGCGTCTGCCTCTGCCTCCGACAGATGCTGGGTATTGATCGAGATACCGACCACCTGACAGCCTGCGTTGGCGACCTTTGCCAGCGTCAGTGCCACGTCGCGCACGTCTTCCAACGTGGGCAGCGTGTAGTCGGGCAGACCGCGCATTGTCTTGCGGGTCGGCTCGTGGCACAGGATCAACGCATCGGGTTGGCCGCCGTGGATCAGCGCCATGGTGACGCCGGAATAGGACACGTGGAACAGGCTGCCCTGCCCTTCGATGATATCCCAGTGATCATCGTCATTGTCGGGGGTCAGATACTCGATCGAGCCGGCCATGAAATCCGCGATCACGGCATCCAAAGGCACACCTTCGCCGGTGATCAGGATACCGGTCTGGCCCGTCGCGCGGAAGCTGCTTTTCAGCCCCTTCTCTTTCATCGCCGCGTCCAGCGCCAGCGCGGTATACATCTTGCCGACCGAACAATCCGTGCCGACCGCCAGCACGCGCTTGCCGCTGCGTTTGACGCCATTCGCAATCGGGTACTGCACCGACGGGATACGCACGTCATGCAAGCTGCGCCCGTGTTTCTCGGCGGCGGCCACGAGCTCTGGCTCGTTGCGCAGCAGGTTATGCAAGCCGGATGCCAGATCGAAACCGGCCTCCAGCGCGTCGACCAGCACGGCGCGCCATGTGGCGCTGATGGTGCCCCCGCGGTTGGCGACGCCAATCACCAGGGTCTGCGCGCCTGCCTCTTTCGCTTGCGCAAGCGTCATATCGGTCAGACCCAGATCCGCCTTGCAGCCGTCCAGCCGCAGCTGACCGACGGCATTTTCAGGACGCCAGTCCTTGATGCCCTGCGCCACTTTAACCGCAAGGTGATCCGGCGCGTCGCCCAGAAAAAGAAGATAAGGTGTTTTGATCATGATCACATGCTCCTGCAATTTGGCTTTGGCTCAGTTTCGCAGCCTTTCGGCGCGATAAGGTTGCAAATGAGTGGTGGGCGCAAGAGATGGCGCGGGAATTTTGCGGGTATCTGCCGATGCGAGCAAGAACTGTGCACAGAAATTCAGCCGCCGATGCTGCAGGTGCGAGATCACCCTTGCAGGGCGCAGCGCAATTTAATACCACCCAAGGCAAGCAAGTCGTAACTTTATTACTCAAGGATTCCGCATATGAGCTTTCGCATCCAGCCTACAGCACCTGCACGTCCCAACCGCTGCCAATTGTTCGGTCCCGGTTCGCGCCCGGCAATCTTCGAAAAAATGGCAAGCTCTGACGCCGATGTGATCAACCTTGATCTGGAAGACAGCGTTGCCCCCACAGACAAGGACAGCGCTCGCGCGAATATCATCAAGGCGATCAGCGATGTAGACTGGGGCGACAAAACACTGTCCGTGCGGATCAACGGGCTGGATACACCTTACTGGTACCGCGATGTCGTCGACCTGCTGGAGCAAGCGGGCGAGCGTCTGGACCAGATCATGATCCCCAAAGTCGGCTGCGCCGCTGACGTCTATACTGTCGACGCGCTGGTCACGGCGATCGAAACCGCGAAGGGCCGCACCAAGAAAATCTCGTTCGAGGTGATTATCGAATCGGCCGCAGGCATCGCCCACGTCGAAGAGATCGCCGCCGCCAGCCCGCGCCTGCAAGCGATGAGCCTTGGTGCCGCCGACTTTGCCGCCTCGATGGGGATGCAGACGACCGGCATCGGTGGCACGCAGGAAAACTATTACATGCTGCGCGACGGGGCAAAGCATTGGTCCGATCCGTGGCATTGGGCGCAGACCGCCATCGTCGCCGCCTGCCGGACCCACGGCGTGCTGCCGGTCGACGGTCCGTTCGGTGATTTTTCGGACGACGAAGGCTACCGCGCGCAGGCGCGCCGGTCGGCGACCCTGGGCATGGTCGGCAAATGGGCCATCCACCCCAAGCAGATCGCCGTCGCGAACGAGGTGTTCACCCCCTCCGACGAAGCCGTCGCCGAAGCGCGCGAGATTCTGGCCGCGATGGAAACAGCCAAGGCCAACGGCGAGGGTGCGACCGTCTACAAGGGCCGTTTGGTCGATATCGCCAGCATCAAACAGGCCGAAGTCATCGTGCGCCAGTCCGAGATGATCGCCTCGCGCTAACCCCGCGATACTGAACAGCGGCGCGAGGCGACCCTCGCGCCGCGCCATCTCCCCCGCAGCAAAGCGGACTTGGCATGCCCCGCGGCTTGGGGCATCAAGGCGGCATGACCATCGATGTCCTCTCTGCGCTCGCGCTTTTCGCGCTGATCACCTCTATCACGCCGGGGCCGAACAACCTGATGCTGATGGCATCGGGCGCGAACTTCGGCTTTGCGCGCACGGTCCCGCATATGATGGGCATCACCCTTGGTTTTATGGTCATGTTGCTGCTGGTGGGCTTTGGCCTGATCCGCGTGTTTGACGCCTTTCCCGTCATCTATACGGTGCTCAAGATCCTGAGCCTGATCTATCTGATCTACCTTGCCTATAAGATCGCCACCGCCGCCCCGGTGCAAAGCGCAGACCCGAACGCGAAACCGCTGAGCTTTCTGCAAGCGGCGGGGTTTCAATGGGTCAACCCCAAGGCCTGGGCCTTCGGGCTCAGCGTCATCACGATCTACGTGCCCTCTGCCGGCATATTGCCGCTGGTGATCACGGCGCTTGTCGTGGCGGTGATGGCGCTGCCGTCGGTCACCCTCTGGACCCTTCTTGGCGGGCAGATGGCCCGTTTTCTAACCAATCCCCGGCGTTTGCGGGTGTTTAACGTGACCATGGCCGCGCTGCTTGTGGCGTCGCTGCTGCCTGCCCTTTGGCCGGCCAGCTGACAGGTTCCGTTGCAAAGACCGCAAATCAACGCCATATAGCCCTGAACAAAGCGCGGAGCAGGTGATGACACAGTATCTGGATTTCGAAAAACCACTGGCCGAAGTGGAAGGCAAAGCGGAAGAGCTGCGCGCTCTTGCGCGGTCCTCCGAAGGGATGGACGTGAGCGCCGAAGCCAAAACGCTGGACGAAAAAGCCCACCAAATGCTTGACGATCTGTACAAGTCGTTAACGCCGTGGCGCAAATGTCAGGTGGCACGTCACCCCGACCGGCCCCATTGCAAAGACTATATCGAGGCCCTTTTTACCGAATACACCCCGCTGGCGGGGGACCGGAACTTTGCCGATGATCTTGCGGTCATGGGCGGTCTGGCACGGTTCAACGACACGCCTGTCGTCGTGATCGGCCATGAAAAAGGCAACGACACCAAATCCCGCATCGAACGCAATTTCGGCATGGCCCGCCCCGAAGGCTACCGCAAAGCCGTGCGCCTAATGGAACTGGCCGACAAGTTCGGGCTACCAGTGATCACGCTGGTGGACACCCCCGGTGCCTACCCCGGAAAAGGCGCGGAAGAGCGTGGCCAATCCGAAGCCATCGCCCGCGCGACCGAGAAATGCTTGCAGATCGGTGTGCCGCTGGTGTCTGTCATCATCGGTGAAGGTGGGTCAGGCGGGGCGGTTGCCTTTGCCACGGCGAACCGCGTCGCCATGCTGGAACATTCCGTCTACTCTGTGATCTCGCCCGAGGGCTGCGCATCGATCCTGTGGAAAGATGCCGAGAAAATGCGCGAGGCCGCCGAAGCGCTGCGCCTGACCGCGCAAGATCTGAAACAACTGGGCGTCAACGACCGCATCATCCCCGAACCCCGTGGCGGCGCGCATCGGGATCGGAAAGAGGCGATTGCATCGGTGCGCAAGGCGATTGCCGCGATGCTGGATGACCTGTCGGGCAAAGACCCAAAGGCGCTGGTGGCAGATCGCCGCAAGAAATTCCTCGACCTCGGGGCCAAGGGGCTGGCGGCGTAATCTACGCCGCCCGCTGGCGCATCACGTCGCCAGCATCCGCAGACCTTGGGTCACGTCGGTGCGCACTGCCAGTCGCAGACCGGGTTCGTCGCCCGCGCGCAGCGCCGCGATAATCAGCTTGTGAAAATGCGGCGGCTCTGTCCGTCTGAGCCGCCCGTAAAGCGCCCGCATCGTCGGGCCCATCTGCAGCCAGACCGTTTCCGCCATTGCCAGCATCGCAGGGGCCTGCGCCCGCAGGTATAGCGTGCGATGAAACTCCAGATTGGTGCGAATATAGCTCACCGCGTCACGGTGGATCACCGCATCCGAGATGGCATTGTTGATCGCCTGCATCCGGTCGATCAGCGCAAGGTGGGCCCGCGGCAGGGCGCGGCTCGCAAGCTCCACCTCGATCAGGGCACGCAAGGCGGCCAGTTCCTCGATCCGTTCGTTGCTCAGCTCCGGCGTCGATATCCGGCCAGAGGCCGACATGGTCAGCGCCCCTTCTGCCGCCAGCCGTCTCACGGCCTCTCGGGCGGGGGTCATCGACACCTCGTATTCCTTCCCGATTCCCCGCAGGGTCAGCGCCTGTCCCGGGGCCAGATCGCCGTGCATGATGCGGGTCCGCAACTGCCGATAGACACGGTCATGGGCCAAAGGATGCGCATCAAGGGGGCGAGGGTTCAGGTTCATATCGCCGTTGTGATCACGAATCGCCGCTGCGTCAATGGCGCAACGCGGGCGCGCCCTATGCCTGCGCGGTAAACTTGAACCGGTGCAGGTCGCTGCCGTGGGTGCGCAGCCAGCCGCGCGCCTCTTGATAGGGGCCGTAAATCCGTTCGACCTCGGCCCAGAAGGCGGGCGAATGGTTCATCTGCGCCAGATGCGCGACCTCGTGGGCGGCGACGTAATCCAGCACATCGGGCGGCGTCAGGATCAAGCGCCACGAAAACATCAGCCCCCCGTCCGAGGTGCAAGACCCCCACCGCGACCGCGTATCCCGCAAGGTTAGCTTGCTGTACGGCCGCCCCAGCAGCGCACTATAATCGTCGCAGGCCCCAGTCAGCCGGTCCCGCGCGAGCTCTTTCAAATGCGCGGCGAGCCGGGTCGGCACACGCGCCGCCGGACCGGGCACGGAAATCGTATCGGTCCCCAGCACCACCCGTCTGCCCTGACCGGCCTCAACCCGCAGCATCCGACCGCCCAAGGGAAACTCTGCCCCGATGCCCACCAGAACATCAGCGCCACGCGCTTCCAGATGTTGGCGAATCCACGCCTCTTTCTCGCGGGCAAAGGCGATTCCCTCTGCCTCTTTCAAGCGCTTCGGCATGGTAAGCGTCACCCGCCCATCCAGCTGCGATATCCGCAATGATATCCGCCGCGCCCGCGCAGAGCGGCGCAGGATCAGCGGGATAGGCGGGTTTCCGGGCAGGACAGGATCAGGCATTTCAGGGTTCCGGGTCGCGATGGGGTGGCGATTGCCTTTGACAGTGCCTATCTCATATGGCACTTGGCCTGAATCATCTATACGCAACAACACTTTCAAAAAGGGGACTTCGATGCCCAATGAAGAATGGGGAACCAAGCGCCTGTGCCCCACAACGGGCAAGCGGTTCTACGACCTGAACAAAGATCCGATCATCAGCCCTTACTCCGGCGAAGTGGTCGAGGTGGATAACTCCAAATCCCGCATGATCGCAGCAGACGCCGAAGATGCCGTCACCGCCAAAGCCAAGAAGGGCGATGTGGATGATGACGAGACATTGGTAGATGACGACGATGTAGATGTGGATCTGGACGACGACATCCTGGACGATGACGACGACGATGATGATACCGTTCCACTCGAAGAAATCGCCGACGTTGCATCCGACGACGAAGATTGATTGAATTTTGCGAGGGCGGGATAGATTTTCCTCTTGATCCCGCCTTCGCGACCGCCTATTCAGCGGCGCATCGGCCTTGAATGGTTGATACACTTCCCGGATCTCTGATCCACGATGGGGCCTTAGCTCAGCTGGGAGAGCGCCTGCATGGCATGCAGGAGGTCAGCGGTTCGATCCCGCTAGGCTCCACCAAATCCCCCCCCTACATTCCAGCACACACGTCACGCACCACGCGGGGCTGACTGACGCGCGCCCGCGAGGCGGACACTCTGAGTCAGCGGTTCGATCCCGCTAGGCTCCACCAAACCTTCACCGAACATGCCAGCACAGATGTCATGCGTCAGCGTTTTCGACGCATCGCAAGCCTACCTACATATACAAAGCCCGCGGTCACGCTGACGGCGGCGAAGACCCATCCGAACGCCACGAGCAGCTTGTGCCGGATCGGGTGGTAGTTGCGGAAATAGGCCCATGTGTCGGTGTAGGGGATGCTTTCGACCCAGTGCTGCACCGCAAGGAATGCGATGATCCCGAGACAAAGCACGCCTGAGACGCAAAACACCCATATGACCGCTCGGTCCGTCACCTTTCCCATTGCGCACCCTGCCCCTTGAAACGCCGCCCCATCTCAAGCTGTACGGCAAGGAACAGCCGCGCACAAAATTAAATTGGCCGCGCTACTAGACGACCGGTCTATTACTTCTTACCTCCCCCGTATGACAGAGCAAAAGAAATCAGATCAAACGCGGCAAAAGATACTGACCGCCGGACGTGCGCTGATCAGCAAGCACGGGTTTGGCGCGGTCGGGCTGGCGCGCATCCTGAGGGAAAGCGATGTCCCCAAGGGGTCGTTCTACTATTACTTTCCGTCCAAGGATGCCTTTGGTCAGGCTTTGCTGCACGACTATGTCGACGATTATCTGGCGCGCATGGATGCGCTGTGCAGCGGGTCGGGTTCTGCCCGTGACAAGCTGCTGTCCTTCTGGTCGGCGTGGCTGGCCCATGCCCATTCCGAAGGCATCGCCAACCAGTGCCTCGTTGTGAAGCTTGGGGCCGAGGTTGCCGATCTGTCCGACGACATGCGCCGCATCTTGGATGATGGCGTGGCACAGTTGGTCGGCCGCATTGCGCAGCTTCTGGTTGCCGGGGCCGAAGAAGGCTCCGTCCCGCCGGTCGCTGACCCACGTGCGACAGCGCAGATGCTCTACGCCAAGTTTCTGGGGGCCGCGATCCTGTCGAAACTGTCGCAGGACCAGGTCCCGTTGCAGCAGGCTTTGTCAGAAACCACCGATTTTCTAACCATACGATAAACAAAGAAAGCGAGATCCCCATGAAAGCAGCCGTGCACAACAGCTTTGGCGAACCGATCGACGTCATCAAAGCGACCGATGTCGACACCCCCACCGCAGGGGCGGGCGAGGTTCTGGTCAAGATGACCCTGTCGCCAATCCACAACCACGACCTTTGGACCATCCGGGGGAACTACGGCTACAAGCCCGAGCTTCCCGGCGCGATTGCCGGCAGCGAAGCGCTTGGCACCGTCGAGGCTGTCGGTGAAGGCGTGGACGACGCGATGATCGGCCAGCGTGTGTCGATCGCGGGCGTGCATGGCACCTGGGCTGAATACTTCGTCGCCCCCGCCACTGGTGTTCTGCCCCTGCCCGACGCGATCTCGGATGTTGCTGGCGCACAGTTGATCGCGATGCCCTTCAGCGCCATCTCTCTGCTGGAAACGCTCAAGGCGCAGAAAGGCGACTGGATCGTCCAGACCGCTGCAAACGGGGCCGTCGGCAAGATCATGACCACGCTCGCCAAAAGCCGCGGCATCAACCTGCTGAACCTCGTGCGGCGCGAAGACGCTGTGAAAGAGCTGACGGATCTGGGCATCGACAACGTGCTGTCGACCTCGGAAGCGGGCTGGCAGGATAAAGCGCGCGAAATCATTGGCGAAAAAGGGGCCGCATCCGCGATCGATTCCGTAGGGGGCAATATCTCGGCTGATCTGGTCGATCTGCTGGGACTGGACGGAGAGCTTGTCGTGTTCGGGACCGCGACCGGTGCGCCGATGCCGCTGAACTCTGGCGCGCTGATCATGAAGCACATCACCGTCAAAGGCTTCTGGGGCTCCCGGGTGAGCGGCGACATGGACCCCGAAGAGCGCAAGCGCCTGATCACTGAACTGGTCACGCTGGTCGCCAAAGGCGAATTGGTGTTGGAAGACGGTGGGCAGTTCGGGCTGGATGATCTTTCGGGTGCGCTGAAAGCCTCGCTGACACCGGGCCGCCCCGGCAAGGTGATGATCCGCGGCTAAACGCAGCCGAATACCACAGCACCAAACAGGGCGGCCCTTGATCCGGGATCAAGGGCCGCCCTGCTTTCATTTCGGCACTCTATTTTGGGCGGCCGCGGTCTTTAGAACGGCAGCCCCGTATAATTCTCTGCCAGATCGCGCCGTGCTGTTTCGCTTTGCGCCAGATGGGCCAGCGACGCCCGCCGCATCTGCGGGGCGAAACTGTCTTCACCCTCGAACTGATGCAGCATTGTTGTCATCTGCCAGCTGAACCGCATCGCCTTCCAGATCCGCGACAGCGCGTGGGCGGAATAGCCGTCAATCCCGCCGTGATCCCCACGCTTCAGCGCGGCGATCAGCGCGTCATGCAGATAGAAGACATCGGACACCGCGAGGTTCAGCCCTTTGGCACCGGTGGGCGGTACGATATGCGCGGCATCCCCCACCAGAAACAGGTTTCCCCACCGCAAAGGCTCGCTCACGAAGGAGCGCAGCGGCGCGATGGATTTCTCGATCGACGGGCCGGTCACGAGCGCCTCTGATACAGGTCGCGGCAAACGTTGCTTCAGTGCCTCCCAGAAGCGGTCATCGCTCCAATCCTCGACCTTTTCGGTCGACGACACCTGAATGTAATAACGGCTCAGGCTTGCGCTACGCATGGAGGCAAGGGCGAAGCCGTGCGCCGAACTGGCATAGATTAATTCATCGTTCACCGGTTTCGTGCGCGACAGAATCCCCAGCCAGCCAAAGGGGTAGACCCGTTCAAACTCCCGACGTTTGGCGGCGGGGATCGTCGCGCGGCTGACACCGTGGAACCCATCACAGCCCGCGACGTAAGTGCAGCTGATCTGTTGCCGCTGGCCGTCTTTGGTGAAGGATACCGTGGGCGCATTGCTGTCCGCACCGTCGATCACCACATCCTCGACCTCGTGAATGATCGTGGTACCCATCCGGTCTTGTGCGTCGTACAGATCGCGGGTGACCTCTGTCTGGCCATAGACCATGACCTTCTTGCCGATCAGCTTGTGGAAATCGATATGCACCATCAGGTCGTTGTCGGTCAGGTAGCAGCCTTTGTGCGGCAAGCCTTGCTGGTCCATCCGCGCACCGACACCGGCATGGCGCAGCAGGTTCATTGTGCCGTCCTCAAGCACGCCCGCGCGGATACGTGACAGCACGTGTTCCCGGGTGGTCCTTTCAAGCACGACAGTGCTGACGCCTGCGTCGTTCAGCAATTGCGACAGCAGCAAGCCCGATGGCCCGCCGCCGATAATGACGACTTCCGTTTTCATATAGCTGCTCCCTGCCCGATTTTCGGGTTAACCTATTGTACGGAACGTGCATGATGAATGGATCGTTAGCGCAATTGCTGGTACAATCCGTGCATGACAGAGCTTTCACCGATCCCCAGCTATGCGCTTTTTGGCGAAACCAAAGGCTTTCCCGATGTTCTCCATTGCGAACGGATTAAGGACCGCGCGCCGGATCACGCGTGGCACATCGCGCCGCATCGGCACGCGCAGCTGGCGCAGGTGCTCTACATCCTTTCGGGGGGTGGCACGGCGAATATAGATGGCGACCGATTTGCCCTGACGCAGGGATCGGTCGTCTTTATCCCGCCCCGCATGGTGCATAGTTTCGACTTTGCTCCCAATACCCAAGGCATGGTGCAATCCTTTCCCATTGCGATCCTGCACAGCATCGGGCCCGTCAATGCCGAGGTCGCACAGGCGCTGACCAAGCCGACGGTTGGTCGCGCCGCGGGCCCGCTGATCGCCCTGATGACCCAGCTGGAAACCGTGGCGGCCCAGACGGGGGCACCGTTTCGGGCGCAGATTGCCGTGGGGCTGGGGCATGCGGTTCTGGCCAGCATCGCGGCATGGGGGACCACGCAAAACCGCAGCAACGACGCACCGCAGGATGATCGCCTGTCGCGGCTCGACCAGCTTATCGGCGATCCCGACAGTGCCGGCTGGACGGCCAAGGACTTTGCCAGCACCCTCGGGATCAGCACCGGACATCTGTCGCGCCTGTGTCGCGCGGCAAAGGGGCTGTCCGCCACCGCCTACATCGAAGCCCGCCATGTCGAGGAAGCCTGCCGCATGCTGGCCTTTACACGCCTGTCGGTGGCCGAGGTTGGCTATCGTCTGGGGTTTGCCGATCCGTCCTATTTCTCGCGCCGTTTCCGCACCGTGCAGGGGGTGACCCCATCGCAATACCGCCAGCAATTCGTAACCTGAGATCGCGGCCAAAGGACCACAGGTTGAAAGCTGGGCAAATCCGTGCTCACAAAACTGACAAATGTCAGAATTATTAACCGTTATCGCTAACAGCCGTTTGACCTACCCCAAATGATACGTGAAGGTGACGTTAGGGAGCCTGCGCAACCCGTGCCGCGCAGAATAAGAGAAACCGAAGTTTCTGGGAGGAAATAGAATGACAAAAGGCAATATGAACCGTCGCACCATGCTGCGCGGCGCTGCTCTTGGCGCGCTGGCGACACCGGCGCTGGTCGGCAAAGGGATCGCGCAGGGCAAGGTCAACTGGCGCGTGCAAGCGCATTGGCCCAAAGCGTCCAGCTCTTTCACCGACAGCCTTGGCAAACTGGCCGAAGTGCTTGAGGCGCGCACCGAAGGCGCGTTCAAAATGGATCTGCTGGGTGCTGGCGAATTCGCCAAAGGTCCCGACATCTACAATATCGTGCGCAAGGGCGTGGTGCCCATGGGGACGGTCAGCCCGTCCTATGTGCAAGATCAGGCGCAGGCCGCGTCCTTCCTGTTCGGCATCCCCGGCACCTTCCGTCAGGCTTGGGAAATGGAGCACGCGGTCAAGAACCTTGGCCTTGAGGCGCTGGTGAACGAAGACCTGAACGCCGATGGCGTGATGATGAAGACAGAAAAGGTCCTGCCCGTCGAAATCGTCGTGTCGAAGAAGATCGAATCCGCCGAAGACTTCAAAGGGCTCAAGCTGCGGTCGTCGGGCACGATGCTGGATTACCTGCAATCCGCCGGTGCCGCGCCGCAATACATCCCCGGGTCCGAGCTCTATCAATCGCTCAGCTCGGGCGTTGTGGATGGCGCGCATTGGGGCGCTGCCGTCGGGGCGAAATCCATGTCCCTCTGGGAGGTCTGCAAATACCACTACAAACCCGCGCTTGGTCAGACCACCGACGCCTTTATCCTGAATATGGAGGCCGTCGACGGGCTGGAGGACGATCTGCGCACTGCCCTGCTCGACACGATGGAAACGCGGTTCTTCCAGCGGTCGGCCGAATACCAGCACGCCGAAGCTATCGCGATTTCTTCGGGCATCGCCGAGAACGATATCGAGGTGTCCGAACTGCCCGACGACGTTCTGGCGATCCTTGCCGATGCCTCGGCCAAGATCCTCGACACAGAGGCGCAGAAAGGCGAACGCGCGGCGAAGGCGGCGGATATCTACAAAACCTTGATGACCGACCTCGGCTACCTCTAGGGGCCTGATCCGGGGGTTAAACCCCGGTGATGCCACAGTGAAAATCAATGTAGCCGCCTGACATGTCCCTGCATTTCGGGCGGCTTCTTTTATGTCTTGAGGGAGAAACGTTTTGTTTAAACTTGCGCGCTTCATCACGCAATTGAACCGCATGATCGGCTATTGGATCAGCTTTTGCGTGCTGATCATCTTTGCCCTGCTGCTGGCCGATGTGGTCATGCGCTATCTGATCGGGCAGCCCGCGATCTGGACTGCCGAGCTGGCAACGCTGATCTTTGGTGTCTATGCGATCATCGGGGGCGGCTATCTGCTGACCGAACGAGGCCACGTGAACGTCGATATCATCTACGGCCAGTTTTCCCCCAAACGCAAAGCCTTGGTGGACATCGTGACATGGCCGCTGTTCCTGATATTTGTTGGCGTGCTGCTGTGGCAAGGCTATGACATCGCGTCCGAGGCCATCGCGGATATGGAGCGGTCTAACTCTGTCTGGAAGGCCCCGCTGTGGCCGACAAAATCGCTGATCCCCGTCGCCGCCTTGCTGCTGCTGTTGCAGGGCTTCGTACGCCTTTGGGCCGATGTGCGCACCCTGATGGGGCTGCCCAATGATCCCGCGATCTTTGGACAACCGGCCACCGGCGACACCCAAGCCGCCCAAGCCGCAGGAGGCCAGTCATGAGCGTTGAAATCTTGACCATGCTGTTCTTTGGCGCGCTGCTGTTGTTTGTGATGCTCGGCACGCCGCTGGCCTTTGCCCTTGGGGGGATATCGGTCATCTTCCTCTATGCGGAAATGGGCGATCTGGGGTTCTATCTGCTTGCCTCCAAAATGTGGGAAACGATGCAATCCCCGACGCTGATGGCAATTCCGCTGTTTGTATTCATGGCGATCCTGCTTGAAAAATCGGGGGTCGCGAATGATCTTTACGATATGATGCACGAATGGTGGGGCGGGCTGCGCGGCGGTCTGGCTATCGGCACGGTGCTGATCTGCGTGATCTTTGCCGCCATGTCGGGCATCTCGGGTGCGGCGGTTGTCACGATGGGGACCATTGCGCTGCCCAAGATGCTGGAACGCGGCTATGACAAGAAGCTCGCGCTTGGGGCGATCAACGCGGGCGGAGGCTGGGGCATCCTGATCCCGCCGTCGATCCTGATGGTGCTGTATTCTCTGCTGACCGAAGTGTCGGTCGGGCGTCTGTTCGCGGCCGGTATCGGACCGGGGCTGCTGCTGTTCTTCCTCGTCTCCGTCTATATCGGCGGGCGGTGCTGGATGCAGCCGGAACTGGGCCCCGCCCTCCCGAAAGAGGAACGCGCGAACTGGGGGCAGAAGCTGCGGTCTCTCAAGGCGGTGATCCTGCCGATCCTGATCGTGGTGATCGTGCTGGGGGCCATCTTCGGCGGCTACGCGACGCCGACCGAAGCCGCCGCCATCGGCGTCTTTGGCGCAATGGTCGCTACGGGCGTCAACCGGCAACTGTCATGGGCCGTGATCCGCGACGCCTCTGTCGCGACGCTGAAACTGACCGCGCTGATCATGTGGATCCTTTTCGCGGCCCACGCCTTCAGCACGGCCTATACCGCGCTTGGAGCACAAAGCCTCATTCAGGACATGATGAACCTTGTGCCCGGTGGGCGTTGGGGGTCGCTGGTGTTTATGCTGGCGGTGCTCTTCATCCTTGGCATGGTGCTG
The DNA here is from genome assembly GCF_054968505.1 of Sulfitobacter sp. G5_S2_6_S6. Classification (NCBI taxonomy): domain Bacteria; kingdom Pseudomonadati; phylum Pseudomonadota; class Alphaproteobacteria; order Rhodobacterales; family Roseobacteraceae; genus Sulfitobacter; species Sulfitobacter sp. G5_S2_6_S6. Next base: position 173,036 of record NZ_JBQKUI010000003.1, on the reverse strand, counting down.
GATCCGGTGGGGATCATGCTGATCACCCTGCCTGTATTCCTGCCCGTTGTGCAGAGCTATGGCTTTGATCCGATCTGGTTCGGCATCCTCTTCATCATCATGATGGAGGTCGGGTATATGACCCCGCCCTTCGGCTTTAACCTTTTTTACCTCAAAGGGGTGGCCCCGCCGGATGTCACAATGGGCGATATCTATGCCTCTGTGACGCCTTACGTGATCGTGACGCTGATCGGGGTCTTGCTGATCATTCTGATCCCCGAGATCGCGACCTATCTGCCCAAGTATTTCTACGGGTAGACCTGTAAACACCTGCCTTGACCCGCGGCACAGCTGCGGGTCAAAGCCCCTGACGGGATATGCTCAAATAATAGGCAGCCGTCGAAATACAGCCTGAAATTGCGCCAAAAATGCCCGTTTCGGATCGCACCCGACGGGAATCACGCTATCCAGATGGGAGTTATTTTCAGCTGGACGAGGTCCCCCATCAACATCGCCGCCCATACCGATCAGGCCGTTGCCGTGCCGATGCAACCCCGCGCCCGCGGGGCGTTGCGCATCAGCAGCAAGACGTATGGCGGCGCGTCCGTGATTGGCGATCTCTACCAGCAAGGCTGCTTCAAGGCGCTGTTTCCGCGCGCGGCGGCGGGCGGGCTGACGGGGGTTTTCCTCAATACCTCGGGCGGGATGACGGGCGGCGATGAACTGTCGATCACTGCCACGGCGGGTGCGGGCAGCCGGCTGACCCTGACCAGCCAAGCGGCCGAGCGCGTCTATCTGGCGCAACCCGGCCCGATGGCGCAGATGACCACGCGGCTGGATGCCGAAGCGGGGGCACGGGTCGATTGGCTGCCGCAGGAAACGATCCTGTTCAACGGCTCCGCCCTGCGCCGCAATCTGGAGGTGGACCTGTCGGGCGATGCCTGTTTCTTCGGCGTAGAGCCGTTGGTATTTGGCCGCGTCTCCATGGGCGAAACGCTGCGCGACGCGCGCTTTGCCGAGAACATCACGATCCGCCGCGACGGGCAGCCTATCTTTGCAGATGCCGTGCGTCTGTCCGGCGATATCCACGCACAGCTTGCAGGCACCGCCACGGCGGGCGGCAACTGCGCCATGGCCAGCGTGATCTACGCCGCCCCCGATGCCGAAGCGCTGCTTGCCCCCCTGCGCGCGCTGCTGCCTGCCAGCGCCGGTGCCAGCCTGATCCGCGACGGCGTGCTTTATGCGCGGCTCCTCGCGCCCGACAGTTACATCCTGCGCCAGTCTCTGGTGCCGATCATCGCCCGCCTGCACGGCGCGGCCCCTCCTAAAACATGGATGCTTTGACATGCAGCTGACCCCCCGTGAAAAAGACAAACTGCTGATCGCCATGGCGGCCGAAGTCGCGCGCAAGCGTCTGGCCCGTGGCGTCAAGCTGAACCACCCCGAGGCGATTGCCCTGATCACCGACACCGTCGTCGAAGGCGCGCGCGATGGCCGCAGCGTGGCCGAGATGATGCAGGCCGGTGCCCGAGTCATCACCCGCGACGACTGTATGGAGGGCATCGCCGAGATGATCCACGACGTGCAGGTCGAAGCCACCTTCCCCGACGGGACCAAGCTGGTCACCGTGCACAACCCTATCCGCTAGCCCCCATTCGCAAGAAAGGCCCCTGCTATGAAACATCTGATGATCCTGCCCGCCGCCCTGATGGCCGGCCCTGCCCTTGCCCACCCCGGTGTGCATATCGCCCCTCACGGGGCCGAATGGATGCCTGTCTTCATGGGCCTCGCCGTCATCGCAACCGCCGCGGCCATCGCCCTGCGCGGGCGGGTTAAGGCCCCTCGCAAGGCGCGCAAATGATCCCCGGAGAGGTGCTGTGCGCCGTGGGGGACATCACCCTGAACGCCGATCGCACGGCCATCACCCTGATGGTTGCCAATACCGGTGACCGGCCCGTGCAGGTCGGCAGTCACTACCACTTTGCCGAAACCAACCCCGCGCTCGACTTTGACCGCGCCGCCGCGCGTGGTCACCGGCTGGACATCGCCGCCGGCACCGCCGTGCGCTTTGAACCCGGTCAACGCCGCGAGGTGCAACTGATCCCGCTCGCGGGCGACCGCAAAGTGTACGGGTTCAACGCTGAAGTGATGGGCGCGCTCTAAGGCGCTTCGAGGAAAGAGAGACCTATGACCACCACACTCCCCCGCTCTGAATATGCAGCGATGTATGGCCCCACGACGGGGGATCGGCTGCGACTGGCCGACACCGATCTGATCATCGAGGTGGAACGCGATCTGACCACCTATGGCGAAGAGGTGAAGTTCGGCGGCGGCAAGGTGATCCGCGACGGGATGGGCCAGTCGCAGGTCACGCGGGCAAACGGTGCGGTGGATACTGTGATCACCAACGCACTGATCGTGGATCATTCGGGCATCTACAAGGCGGATGTGGCGCTGAAAGACGGGCGCATTGCGGCGATTGGCAAGGCGGGCAACCCCGACACCCAGCCAAACGTCGACATCATCATCGGACCGGGGACCGAGGTCATCGCAGGCGAAGGACGCATCCTCACCGCGGGCGGTTTCGACAGCCACATCCACTTTATCGCCCCCCAGCAGATGGAGGACGCGCTGCATTCCGGTGTAACCACCTGCTTTGGCGGCGGCACCGGCCCGGCGCATGGCACGCTTGCCACCACCTGCACCCCCGGCCCGTGGCACATAGGGCGCATGTTGCAGGCGATGGACGGTGTGGTGATGAACATCGGTCTCTCGGGCAAGGGCAACGCCAGCCAACCCGGCGCGCTGGTTGAAATGGTGAACGGCGGGGCCTGCGCGCTGAAGCTTCACGAGGATTGGGGCACCACCCCTGCCGCTATCGATTGCTGCCTGTCGGTCGCCGACGATATGGACGTGCAGGTGATGATCCACACCGACACGCTGAACGAATCCGGCTTTGTCGAACATACGCTTGGCGCGATGAAGGGCCGGACCATCCACGCCTTCCACACCGAGGGCGCAGGCGGCGGCCACGCCCCCGACATCATCAAGATTTGCGGCGAAGAGCATGTGCTGCCGTCCTCGACCAACCCGACACGCCCCTTCACGGTGAACACGCTCGAAGAGCATCTGGACATGCTCATGGTCTGTCACCACCTTGATAAATCCATCCCCGAAGACGTCGCCTTTGCCGAAAGCCGGATCAGACGCGAGACGATTGCCGCCGAGGATATCCTGCATGACATCGGTGCTTTCTCGATCATCGCCTCTGACAGTCAGGCCATGGGCCGTGTGGGCGAGGTGCTGATCCGCACATGGCAAACCGCTGACAAGATGCGCAAGCAGCGCGGGCGCTTGCCGGAAGAAACCGGCGACAACGACAACTTCCGCGTCAAACGCTATATCGCGAAATACACGATCAACCCCGCCATTGCTCATGGTGTCAGCCGCGAGGTCGGCTCGATCGAAGTGGGCAAAAAAGCCGATCTGGTGCTGTGGAACCCCGCCTTTTTTGGTGTGAAGCCCGAAATGGTATTGATGTCGGGCATGATCGTCGTGGCGCAGATGGGTGATCCGAATGCGTCGATCCCCACACCGCAGCCGGTCTATACCCGCCCGATGTTCGGGGCCTATGGCAGCGCGCTTCAACATTGCGCGGTGACCTTTATTTCGGAAGCCGCGCAATCGAACGGGCTGCGCGACAGCCTTGGCCTGCGCAAACAGACCATCGCCGTGCAAAACACCCGCAATATCGGCAAATCCGATCTGATCCATAACGCGGCCACCCCCAAGGTAGAGGTGAACCCCGAAACCTACGAAGTCCGCGCGGACGGCGAGTTGTTGACCTGCGCGCCCGCTGAGACCGTCCCCATGGCGCAACGCTATTTCATGTTCTGAGGCCCCTAGATGACCGACCTTCCTCCCGCCCATACGATCAAGCGCCACGGCCAGTGGGACCATGCGGACGACAGCTGCGTGCTGACCTATGACGATCGCTTCCTGCGCCGCAAACGCCTGCTGACCAGCCATAACCGCGGGTTCCTCGTGGACCTCGCCCATACGGAATCGCTGAACCACGGCGATGCGTTCGAGCTTGAAGGCGGGCAGATCATCGAGGTCATCGCGGCGAAGGAAGCCTTGCTGGAAATCACCGGCGACGATCTGGTGCGGCTGGCATGGCATATCGGCAACCGGCACTGCCCCTGCCAGCTTGAACCCGCCCGCCTGCTGATCCAGAACGACCACGTGATCCGCGACATGCTGACAAAGCTCGGCGCGACGTTGCGAGATGTGTCCGAACCGTTCATTCCCGAGGGCGGTGCCTATGGCCACGGGCGCACCCACAGCCACGCACATTAGGCCCGCCGGACGATGCAAACCCAAGCCCTGATCACGCTCGCGCAATGGCTGTCGCCCAGCTTTCCCATCGGCGCGTTCAGCTATAGCCACGGGCTGGAAATGGCCGTGCAGGACGGCACCATTCACGATGCGGCCAGCCTTCAGGCGTGGCTGTCGGATATCATCACCCACGGTGCGGGCCGGACCGATGCGATCCTGCTGAACGCTGGCTTTGCGGGTAAGGGGGTGGACGAGGTAGATGCGCTGGCGCGCGCGCTGGCCCCCTCGTCAGAGCGGCTGACCGAGATGACCCAACAGGGCGCGGCTTTTGTGCGGGTGGTCAATGACGTCTGGGGGCATGACCTCCCCGACCTGACGCTGCCCGTCGCCTTTGGCGCGGCTTGCGCGGCGCAGGGGCTGCCCGTCGAACAAGGCGCGCAGCTGTTCCTGCACGCCTTCGTCAGCGCACTGGTCTCTGCCGCGATCCGCGCGGTGCCCTTGGGGCAAACGGACGGGCAGCGGGTGATCACCGTCCTTGCCCCGCTGTGCCACGACACGGTGACGCTGGCCCTGACCCAAACCATCGACGACATCGGCAGCGCCTGCTTTCTGGCAGATATCGCGTCGATGCGACATGAAACGCTTTACTCAAGGATGTTCCAGACATGACCTCCCCCCATGGACCGCTTCGTATTGGCATTGGTGGCCCCGTTGGCGCGGGCAAGACGACAACGACCGCCGCCCTGTGCCGTGCCATGCGCGACCGCTGGTCGATCGGCGTGATCACCAATGATATCTACACCCATGAGGACGCCGAAGCGCTCATGCGGCTTCAGGTCTTGCCGCAGGACCGGATCATCGGGGTCGAAACCGGCGGCTGCCCCCATACCGCAATCCGCGAGGATGCCTCGATCAACCTTGCCGCCGTCGCCCGGATGCGCGACCGCCACCCCGATCTGGACTGCGTGCTCATCGAATCCGGTGGCGATAACCTGTCGGCGACCTTCAGCCCCGAACTGGCGGATGTGACGCTTTATGTCATCGACGTGGCTGCGGGCGAAGAGATTCCGCGCAAGGGCGGGCCAGCGATCACCAAGTCGGATATCCTGATCATCAACAAAACCGACCTCGCCCCGCATGTGGGCGCGTCGCTAGAGGTGATGGACCGTGACGCCAAACGGATGCGCGGCGATCTGCCCTATCTCTTTGCCGAGATGAAACACGATAAGGGTGTGGCAGAGCTGCTGGACCTGATTGTCAAAATCGGCGGCCTCCGCCCGGTTCCCGAAAATTAACAATTTGCAATAATAACGGCGGAATTTTGCCCACAAAAATCCTGACGCTTTGTTTTTGGCCGAGAATCGCGGAATGTCTGCCGGACTTTACTGGGACAGTAAGGTGAGTGAAACGGGCAGCAGGACAGATAAATGAGCGTGAAACGCCAGTGGTCATCGAAAGTCGGAGTTCCTTTTTTGTGTGTGGCCCTGCTGATGACAGCAGCCTGCGCCCGCGGCCCGTCTGAAATTCAGACCATTGGTCAGGCGGGTATCAACCCCGACCTGCACGCCATGGCAATCCGCGAGGTGCGCGTTTTGCAATCCAAAGGGCAGCGCGTCTGGTGCGTGCCCTTCGCACGCAATGCCAGCGGCGTTCAAATCCGCGGCAATGCCAATACGTGGTGGGCGCAAGCCAACGGCCTGTACGAGCGCGGCAAAGAACCCGTCGTCGGGTCGGTCATGGCGTTCAAAGGCACCAGCCGGAACCCTATGGGCCATGTTGCCGTCGTCTCCGAAGTCGTTTCCCCGCGCGAGATCAAGGTCGATCACGCCAATTGGAAGCGCAACAAGATCTCGCTTGGGATGAGCGTACAAGACGTATCTCCGCTGAACGACTGGTCCGATGTGCGCCTTGAAAGCCAGGCCGGGTCCTACGGCAGCATCTATCCGATCAACGGGTTCATCTATCCCGATGCGAAATCCGCGCCGTCGAACGAGATGACGCAGCCCCCCGTGTTCGCATTTTCAGCGGCACCGACACAAAGCAACTGACCAATGGGGCCGCAGCGCCCCTCAAGGTTGCAAATCTGCTGACACTGGCGTTGGGTAGGCACATCTAAACATCAGGATGCCCCCAATGACCCAGCAGCAGAATGCCTCTTGGCAAATCACCAAACCCGCGACCCGCAGCCGCAAGGGGATCGTCGCCTCGCAAAGCCGTGTCGCGGCACAGGTCGGGGCGGATGTCATGGCGCAGGGCGGCAATGCGGTGGATGCGGCAATTGCCACCTCCTTTGCGCTTGGCGCGGCTGAACCCTGGATGAGCGGTATGGGCGGCGGCGGCTTTATGGTCGTGCGCATGGCGGGCGAAAAGACGGCCAAGGTCATCGAATTCGGGATGAAATCCCCCAAGGGGCTGGATGTCGCGGACTATCCCATCGTCGGCGGCAAGGCGGGCGATCTGTTCCCCTGGCCTTCGGTGCTGGAAGACCGCAATGTTTTCGGGGCCAAGGCGATTGCCGTTCCCGGTCAGGTCGCTGGCATGGGTCTGGCGCATGAAAGCTTTGCCACGAAACCTTGGGCCGATCTGCTGGCCCCTGCGATCAAGCTTGCCGATGATGGTCTTCCTGTGGACTGGTACACGCAGCTGATCCTTGGTGGTTCGGCCAAAGACCTCGCCCCCTTCCCCGCCTCGGCCGAGACGTTTCTGGACGAAGACGGCTTTCCCAAATCCTCTGGCTGGACCGCCTTGGGCGAGACGAAATGCGACCTTGGCCGTCTTGCCGCGTCGCTGCGCACCGTCGCCAAGGACGGACCGCGCGCTTTTTATGAGGGGCCTTTGGCGCAGTCCATCGTCGCCGATCTGCAAGCCGCCGGCGGGCACCATACGGCCGAGGATCTGGCGCAGTATCAGGCGACATTGGTCGACGCGATGCACTATGCCTACCGCGGGCACGAGGTCATCGCCACACCGACCCTGACCGCTGGCCCGACCATGCGCCGCGCCCTTGATCTGATGACCGCGTGGCAGCCCGGCACAGACGCCCCCGACGCCGAAGCGTTCATCGCTTATGACCGTGCCATCCGGCAGGCCAACCAGGAACGCTATGACACGATGGGCGATATCGAACATGAACCCGATCCGTCCTGCACCACACATTTCAGCGTCGTTGACGCGGCGGGCAATATGGTCGCCGTCACCCAAACGCTGCTGTCGATCTTTGGCTCGCGGATGATGCTGCCGCAATCGGGCATCCTGATGAACAATGGGATCATGTGGTTTGACCCTGAACAGGGCAAGCCGAACTCGCTTGGGCCGGATAAACGCTGCCTTGCGAATATGTGCCCCACCCTGCTGGAGCGTGCCGACGGTGCGCAATTCGCGCTTGGGGCGTCTGGCGGGCGCAAGATCATGCCCGCTGTGGTCGAACTGACCTCACTGCTGCTGGACTACGGGATGGATCTGGAAGCCGCCTTTCATGCGCCGCGCACGGATATGAGCCTTGCCGATGTGACCATCGTGGATCAGGCGCTGCCGCCGCAGGTGATCGCGACGCTGCACGACACGCTGGACAATGTGGTGACCGCGCCGCGCACGATCTTCCCCTATCACTTCGCTTGCCCCTCTGCCGTCGGGCGCGCAGGCGACGAAAATACCGGCGTGACAGAGGTGATGTCCGCTTGGGGGGATGCCGTCAGCGCCTGAAAGAGCGACGGGCAAGCATAGCTGCCTTGCCCTGCGCATCTGACAAAGAGATGTACATTTGCGTCACAACCGACTAGGGACGGGCGCAACACGTGGCTGGCGTATCCGCTTTTGCCGCGACGCGCGTATTTGTAGCGCGACATTTTCTCAGACAGGACAATCCCTTGATCCAAACCATCGCAGACGCGCTTGCCACCCAAGGCTATGATTCGCTTACCCCCGTCCAAGAGGCGGTTACCAACCCAGATCTGGTCGAAGCCGACCTTCTGGTGTCAGCCCAAACGGGGTCCGGCAAGACAGTGGCCTTTGGTCTGGCCATCGCACCGACCCTTTTGGGCGATGATGAAAAATTCGGACACGCCGGCGCACCCCTGGCGCTGATCATCGCACCGACGCGCGAATTGGCCATGCAGGTCAGCCGCGAGCTGACGTGGCTTTATGGCAAGGCCGGTGCGGTCGTGACCACCTGCGTTGGCGGCATGGACACACGCACCGAACGTCGAGCGCTGGACCGTGGCGCGCATATCGTCGTCGCGACACCGGGCCGCCTGTGCGACCACATCAAACGCAACAACATCAACCTGTCCGACATTCGTGCCGTGGTGCTGGATGAAGCGGACGAGATGCTTGATCTGGGTTTCCGCGAAGAGCTGGAATTCATCCTCTCCGAAGCGCCGGAAGAGCGCCGCACACTGTTGTTCTCGGCCACCGTGCCTGCAGCGATCGCCAAGCTGGCCAAATCCTACCAGCGTGATGCGCAGCGCGTCGAAACCGTGGGCGAAAAGAAACAACACGCCGACATCGAATACCGTGCGCTGAACGTGCACCCGCGCGACACTGAAAACGCGATCATCAACGTGCTGCGCTTTTACGAGGCGAAAAACGCCATCGTCTTCTGCAACACCCGCGCCGCCGTCGCACGCCTGACCACCCGCTTTACCAACCGCGGCTTTTCGGTCGTGGCACTGTCGGGCGAGCTCACGCAATCCGAACGCACCAACGCCCTGCAAGCGCTGCGCGACGGGCGCGCGCGCGTCTGTATCGCAACAGATGTTGCCGCACGCGGGATCGACCTGCCCAACCTCGAACTGGTGGTGCATGCCGATCTGCCGTCGAACTCTGACACGTTGCTGCACCGATCGGGCCGTACCGGTCGTGCCGGTCGCAAGGGTGTGTCCGCGCTGATCGTTCCCGCCAAGATGCGCAGCAAGGCAAACCGTCTGCTGGGCGGCGCCAAGCTGAAGGTCGAATGGGCCAACCCGCCCTCTGCTGAAGAAGTGAACGCCGAAGACGAAAAGCGTTTGCTGGCCGATTCCGCATGGTCTGATCCGATCCCCGATGATGCAGCGGGCTTTGTTGCCAATCTGGTCGAACAGTTCAGCGCCGAGCAACTGGCGACGGCCTTTGTGAACCTGTACCGTGCACGCCAGTCCGCGCCCGAGCAGCTGGCAGAGCCCGGCACCCCTGCCGACGAACGCCCCCGTGGCGACTTTGGCCCGTCGGTCTGGTTCTCGATCTCGATCGGGCGCAACGATGACGCCGAACCCCGCACCATCCTGCCGATGATCTGTCGCATGGGCGATCTGACCAAGGATGACGTGGGCGCGATCCGCGTGCAGCCCAGCCATACCTTTGTCGAGATCCTCGCGACCTCGGCAGATAAATTCACCAACGCGCTTGGCCCCGACATGAAGGTCGAAGACGGCGCGGTTGTGACCAAGTTGGACAAGGCCCCCGATCTGTCGCGCGGGCCCAAGCCCGGCGGCCGTGGCCCCAAACCGAACCGCGGCGGCCCCCGTTCCGACAACGGCCCGCGCCCCGATCGTGGCCCACGCCCCGACCGCGCACCCTATGACCCCGACGCACCACGTGCACCGCGCAAACCACGTGCGGCCAGCACCGAAGAAGCATCGGTTACCTACGACAAACCTCGCGGCCCGCGCCCCGACAAAGGGTTCGACAAACCGCGCGGCGACAAGCCGAAGTTTGACAAGCCCAAAGCCCCCAAAGGCGAACGCCCGCCCAAGTCGCACAAGACCGAACGGTCTCCGATGAAGCCCGGTGCCACGCCTAAACCCAAGTCTGCGGGCAAGCCCGACAGCTTCGACAAACCCGGCGGAAAGCCCAAAGCCAAAGCCGTCTGGAAAAAGGAAAAGCCAGCGGATCGTGGGGCGGACCGCCCCCGTGGCGACGGCAAACCAGCGGATAAACCGTTCAAGGCCCGCGCCGCTGACCCGTCGAAGCGCTTTGTCCCACCGGGTAAAGTGGGCGCGAAACCCAAGGGCGGCAAACCCTCGGGCAAAGCCGGTGGCGGCGATGCAGCCCCCAAACGCGGCAAGTCGAGCTTTCGCCCGAAATAAGCCGCAAGACCTACCCCCGGTCTAAAAACGGGGAAATACAGATCAATCAATCGCTTAGGGGCCGGAATTTTAATCAATTCCGGCCCTTTTTGCGTCTATCTTCCCCGTGCCGCCCCCCTATGTGGCAGGTTTTTCCTTTTCAGAGGGGGAAGTTGCTCCTAACAATCACTGCATATGGGCCGAAACAGACGCGTGGCGCGTTTGCGATGGGGCCTTGAAAACAGGGTGCTTTGCCACCCGCCCCCAATCCCAACCTCGGAAAGGTCACGCACATGGATGGTACATTTAGCGAAAACGATATCTCCCGTGTGGTCGAGGCAGATCGCGCGCACATCTGGCACCACCTCAGCCAGCACAAAGCCTATGAAACCACGGACCCACGGATCATTGTCGAAGGCAAAGGCATGCGTGTCTGGGACCAAAAGGGCAAAGAGCATCTGGACGCGGTGTCCGGTGGGGTCTGGACCGTCAACGTCGGCTATGGCCGTGAAAGCATTGCCAACGCCGTGCGCGACCAGCTGATCAAGCTGAACTATTTCGCGGGGTCTGCCGGGTCTATTCCGGGGTCGCATTTTGCGGAAAAGCTGATCGACAAGATGCCGGGCATGAGCCGCCTGTACTATTGCAACTCCGGCTCCGAGGCGAACGAGAAAGCCTTCAAGATGATCCGCCAGATCGCCCACAAACGCTATGGCGGCAAGAAGCACAAAATCCTGTATCGCGACCGCGACTACCACGGCACGACCATCGCGTGTCTGTCTGCGGGCGGTCAGGAAGAACGCAATGCGCAATACGGCCCCTTCACCGACGGGTTCGTCCGCGTCCCCCACTGTCTGGAGTATCGCAAGTTCGAGCAAGACGGCGCGCCAGAGGATAACTACGGCGTTTGGGCCGCGGACCAGATCGAGAAGATCATCCTCGCCGAAGGGCCCGACACCGTGGGCGGGCTGTGTCTTGAACCCGTCACGGCGGGCGGTGGAGTTATCACGCCTCCGGACGGCTATTGGGAACGGGTGCAAGAGATTTGCCGCAAGTATGACGTGCTGCTGCACATTGACGAAGTCGTCTGCGGCATCGGGCGTACCGGCGAATGGTTCGGCTACCAGCATTTCGGCGTCCAGCCCGATATGGTCACGATGGCCAAGGGTGTGGCCTCGGGCTATGCGGCGATTGCCTGTCTTGTGACGACGGAAGAGGTCTTTAACCTGTTCAAGGACGACGCCAGCGACCCGCTGAACTACTTCCGCGATATCTCTACCTTCGGCGGCTGCACTGCTGGCCCCACCGCCGCGATTGAAAACATGGCGATTATCGAGCGCGAAAACCTGCTGCAAAACACCCGCGACATGGGGCAGTACATGCTCGAAGAGCTTGAAGAGCTGTCCGACAAATATGACGTGATCGGTCAGGTGCGCGGCAAGGGTCTGTTCCTTGGCGCAGAGCTGGTCCAAGACCGCAGCACCCGGGTTCCCGTTGTCGAAGCGCAGATTCAGGCGGTCGTCGCAGACTGTATGGCGCAGGGCGTGATCATCGGGGCGACCAACCGGTCGGTGCCGGGCAAGAACAACACGCTCTGCTTCAGCCCTGCATTGATCGCGAAGAAGGACGATATTGATCAGATCATCGCGGCTGTGGATGGGGCAATGGGTCGGGTGTTCGGCAGCAAATAGGCTGCCGCTCCGGCACTTTGTTGCCGATCAAAATAATCTTACTGGAACCAAACCCGTCACATAGCGTTAAGTACTGAAGCTAGTATGGAGTATATCATGAAAAAGCTACTTTTGGTCCTGCCTATGGTTGGCGCACTCGCCGCTTGCGAAACGCAGACTCAATCTTCTGTCACCGGCGCTGCTGCTGGTGCGGCTCTGGGTGCTGTCGTCTCGGGCGACGATGACAAAACCAAAGGCGCCGTTCTGGGTGGCTTGGCTGGCGCTGCTGCAGGTGCATACCTGGGCCGCGGCAAAAACGGCCAGTGCGTCTACCAGAACTCCGCAGGTCAGCGTTACACGGCTGCTTGCCCATAAGCGTTTTCTGCTCCCGAAGGCAGATATTCACATTAGGCCTCGGCGTTTCGCCGGGGCCTTTTTTATGCGCTGACCGATTGGCTGGGTCTTGCCCACAAAAAAGGGCGGCTAGATGCCGCCCCGTCTTAACCGTGATTTTACCGCGTGATCAGTCAAGCAGACCCGCGTGCTGCAACCCGTGATCCACGAGCGCTTTGGTGGCATCGGTCAGCGGCACCAGCGGCAGGCGCACCTCGTCTGAACACAACCCCAGACGCGCCATCGCGTATTTCACACCCACCAGGCCCGGCTCGGTGAAGATCGCGTTGTGCAGCGGCATCAGCTTGTCCTGGATTTCCAGCGCCGCGGCATAGTCCCCCGCAAGGCAGAACGCCTGCATCTGGCTTAGCAGCTTGGGCGCGACATTCGCCGTGACAGAGATACAGCCAACGCCGCCTTGGGCGTTGAACCCGTGCGCTGTGGCGTCCTCGCCCGAGAGCTGGACAAAATCCGGCCCGCACAGCATCCGCTGGTCACAGACCCGCGCCAGATCGCCGGTGGCATCCTTGACACCGATGATGCGCGGCAGTTTGGCCAGCTCCGCCATGGTTTCGGGCAGCATATCAACGACCGAACGGCCGGGGATATTGTAGATGATGATCGGCAGACCGCAGGCCTCGTGGATCGCGGTGAAATGCGCGATCAGACCGGCTTGGGTCGGCTTGTTGTAATAGGGCGTGACCACCAGAACCGCATCGGCACCGACGCTTTCGGCGTGTTTGGCCAGACGGATGCTTTCGGTCGTGTTGTTCGAACCGGCACCTGCAACGACGGGGATACGACCCGCGGCGGCTTTGACGACTTCGGCGACAACGGTTTCATGCTCGGCATGGGTCAGGGTGGGCGATTCACCGGTGGTCCCGACAGGCACCAGCCCGTTCGATCCTTCCGCGATGTGCCATTCCACCAGCTTCTTGAGCGTGGCCAAATCCAGCGCGCCGTCCGTGAACGGCGTGACGAGTGCAGGTAGTGAACCTTGTAGCATATGCACGCTCCTATTCTTGCGTTGCTGGGCAAGCGCCCAATTGCTGATAGCGGCAAGTTGAGTTGAAACCCCCGCGCCGCGCCGTATGTTGCAAGGCTGTAGCCTTTGACCAGTAGGAAATGCAAGTGATGAGACGCGCCTTGGCGACGCTGACGATGGTTTTTGCCCTCGCCCTTCCGGCCCATGCCGAAAGGCCGCGTCCGCTGGGATGGGCGATGGACGCCATGCGCGCGGGCAGCTGGGAGAATGCCGCCCTGATCGCGCGCCGTGACGGGGCCGTTGCGGTAGATGTGATCGAATGGCACCGTCTGCGCGCCGGACGGGGCACCTATGACGAGGTGACAGATTTCCTTCGCCGCCGCCCTGATTGGCCGGGCGAGGCCTATCTGCGCAGACAGTCCGAAGAGGCCGTGATCCGCGAGGGTGACAAGGCGATACTGGAGTTCTTTACCGGTCAGGGCCCGCAGACGCCCGAGGGTGTGCTGGCCCATGCCGCAGCGCTGCTGCGTGCGGATCGTCTGGGCGAGGCGCAGGCGCGGCTGGTGCTGGCGTGGCGTACCCTGCCCATGAGCGGGAATGATCAGGCAAAGTTCATTGACGCCCATGGGCCTTTGCTGAAACCGCACCACGCCGCCCGTCTGGACGAGATGCTATGGCAACGGGAACACGCCGAAGCCCGCCAGATGTTCGATCTGGTCAGTGATGCCGACAAGGCGCTGGCCGAAACCCGCATCGCCTTGCAAAATCTGGACGGCGACGTAAACGCCCTGATCGACGCGCTGCCCGCCAGCAAGGCCGGTGATCCGGGGCTACAGGCCGACCGCTTCGAATGGCGTATCCGCAAAGGCTACGGCGACAGCGCCAAGGATCTGATGCTGTCGCAATCGGTCAGCGCTGCGGCCCTTGGTCAGCCCGCCGCATGGGCCAACCGCCGCCGCGCGCTGGCGCGGGATGAAATGCGCAATGGCGATCCGGCGCGGGCCTATCAGATGGCGTCGAAACACTTCCTGTCCGAAGGGTCACATTTCGCGGACCTTGAATGGCTGTCGGGCTATATCGCCCTGCGGTTCCTCAAAGACCCCAAGCTGGCGCTTGGTCACTTTCAGGCCCATGACGGCGCGGTCGAATCCCCCATCAGTCAAGGGCGTGCGGGCTATTGGCAGGGCCGCGCGTATCAGGCCATGGGCGATGCCGAGGGCGCGGCCAAAGCCTATGCCCAAGGCGCGAAGTTCCAATCCTCTTTCTACGGTCTGCTTGCGGCAGAGCGGGGCAATCTGCCCTTCGACACAAGCCTTGCAGGCGCGCCCCCTGAACAGGACTGGCGCACATCGGCGCTGGCACAGGCACCGCTGTTTCAGGCGGGGCTGTTGCTGCAAGCCTCGGGCGAGCTGTCGACCGCCGAACGGTTCTGGACCCATCTGGCAGAGCAGCTGATCACCGAAGACGCTGCCCTTCTGGGACAGGCCGCGATTGACGTGGGCCAGCCGCATCTGGCCGTGATGATCGGCAAACGTGTGGCGCAACGGGGCATCACCATCGCCGGCCCCTATTACGCGCTGCATGATGCGATCAAGCTGGACCTGAACATGGCCCCCGAGATGGTGTTGGCCATCGCCCGCCGCGAAAGCGAATTCGATCCCGTGGTCCAAAGCCATGTGGGCGCACGCGGTCTGATGCAGCTGATGCCCGCCACGGCCAAGGATGTCGCGCGCGATCTGGAGATCAGCGCGCTGCACACCACCGACCGGCTGACCGCCGACCCGGAATACAATGCTTTGCTGGGGTCCGAATACCTGTCGCAGATGGCGGGCCGGTTTAACGGGAATGTGGTCATGGTCTCGGCCGCGTATAACGCGGGCCCCTCGCGTCCGACGCGCTGGATGGACACCTATGGCGATCCGCGCGAGGGCGACATCGATATCGTCGACTGGATAGAGATGATCCCTTTTCGCGAGACGCAGAACTATGTGATGCGGGTGACCGAAAGCCTGCCCGTTTACCGCGCGCGCATGGGCAAAAACCCCCTGCCCCAACCCTTTACCGAGGAACTAACGGGCACGACCCTTTTGCCGTTCGCGCCAAAAGGTGAATAGCCCCGCCGCGACGATCAGCGCCGCCCCGATGGCGACATTGGGGCGCACGGTTTCGCCAAAGGCGCTGATGCCGATGATCGCGGCAAAGACCAGTTGCAAATAGGCAAAGGGCTGCACCGCGCTCGCCTCGGCCACTTCGTAGCAGCGGATCAACAGCCAGTGACCCGTGACACCGGTGATGCACAGGCACCCCATGATCAGCCAGTCACTGGCGATCATCGGCTCCCAATACCACAGCCCCGTGGCTGTCATCGCCACTGACCCCGTGACGCCGGTCCAGAAAAAGCTGGTGGCGGTCTTGTCCTTGCGCCCGACATAGCGGGTCAGCAGCCCGTAGACCGCGAACATCGCGGCCGCCACCAGCGGGATCACGGCGGCGGGGTCAAAGACGCTCATCCCCGGCTGTAGAATGATCAACACCCCGATAAAGCCGACCCCGATCGCCGCCCATCTGCGCCAGCCGACACTTTCCCCTAGGACGGGGCCGGACAGGGCGGCAACCAGCAGCGGATAACAGGTAAAGACCGCATGGCTTTCCACAAGGCCAAGGATCGTGAAGGCGACGATCATCACGCAGATCTCGGCCGCCAGCAGCAGACCGCGGAATATCTGGAGCACCGGCTGGCTGGTCCGCGCCGCCGCCCGCAGCCCACCTGCATGGCGTTTGGCCAGCGCGATCACAAAAGCCGCGAAGAACCAGTAGCGGATCATCACCACCATCATCACGTTGTATTCAGAGGCCAGATGCCGCGACAGCCCGTCCTGCACCGCAAACACAAAGGTCGTGATCACCATCAAGGTGATGCCAAGCGGGATATTGTTCGACTGCGCCGCAGCCGCTGCGCGGTTGGTGGCCATGCTCATACGCGCACAGCCCGCGTCATGTGCCGCTTGCGTCCATAGCCGGTTGTGCGCTCAACCGCGAAGCCCGCGCTTTCCAGCGCACGACGGACTGCGCCAGCGGCGGTATAGGTCGCGGCCGTGCCGAACGGTGCCGTGTGCCGTGCTACATCGTGCAGCAGCTCTGGCTCCCACAGCTCGGGGTTTTTGGCGGGGGAAAACCCGTCAAGAAACCACGCATCTGCCAGACCGTCCCACGCGGGCACCGCACGTCGCGCATCGCCGATGACAACAGTCAGCACCACATCACCAAAGCGCATCTCTCCACCCTCGGGCGACCAGGCGTCCAGCAGCGCGTCGCGCTTGCCATCGAAGTCAGGAAAGGACCGATGCGCTTGGGCCATATCCTCGGACGACATCGGGAAGGCTTCGAAGGAGGTGAAATGCAGCGTGCCCTTCGCGCCGTGCCGCGCCCACGCGTCCCAAGCCACGAGAAAGTTCAGCCCCGTGCCGAAACCCAACTCTCCGATGCGGAACCCGTCGCGGAAGCGGTTGGTCAGGTCATTCCCGTCGATAAAGACATGCTGCGTTTCCTCTACCCCGTTGTCGAGACTGAAGTACGGGTCGTCGAACTTGGAGGACACGGGCACACCGCTGTCTTTCCATTCGATATCAGCTGTCTGGTTCTCCATGGGATGGCCTTGTGCTATGGGCGATGCCGAACACTGCGCAAAAAGGGCAAGGATTGGCAATGGCCGAAATCACGATACGCGGCGCGGGGATATTCGGGCTATCCGTGGCATGGGCCTGCGTGCAACGCGGCGCGGTTGTGCAGGTGATCGATCCGAATGGGCCCGCCGCAGGCAGCAGCGGCGGCATCGTCGGCGCACTGGCCCCACATGTGCCTGAAAACTGGAACGCCAAGAAAGCCTTTCAACGCGACAGCCTGCTGATGGCCGAAGGGTTCTGGCAAGCGGTTGAACAGGCAGGCGGTGGCAACGCGGGCTATGCCCGCAAGGGGCGCCTGCAACCCGTGGCCGATGACGCGGCATTGGCACTGGCACAGCAGCGGGCCGAAACCGCCAAGGCGCTGTGGCAGGGTCAGGCCACATGGTCCGTGATCCGCGCGAGTGACACCCCGTGGCAGCCCGACAGCCCCACCGGCTGGCTGATCCACGACACGCTAAGCGGTCTGATCCACCCCCGCCACGCCTGCGACGCGCTGGTGCGGGCACTGGCGGCCAAAGGCGTGACCGTGCAGTCGGAAGGCGAAGATCGCGGACAGGTGCTGTGGGCGACGGGCGTCGCGGGGCTGACGCAAATGACCGCCAATCACAGCCGTCTGGTCGGCGCAGGCGTCAAGGGTCAGGCAGCGCTGCTGGACTATGACGCGCGCGGCTTGCCACAGCTTTTTGCGGGCGGTGTGCATATCATCCCGCATAGCGATGGCACCACCGCCATCGGATCAACGACAGAGCGCGCGTATACCTCGCCCACCGAGACGGACGCGCAGCTTGATGATGTGATCGCCGCCGCACACGCTGCAGTGCCCGTGTTGCGAGATGCGCCGGTGATCACCCGCTGGGCCGGCGTGCGCCCGCGCAGCCGCAGCCGTGCCCCGATGCTGGGGCCCTTGCCCGACGCTCCGGGGCAGTTCGTGGCCAATGGCGGGTTCAAGATCGGGTTCGGCATGGCCCCCAAAGTGGCCGATGTCATGGCCGATCTGATGCTGGACGGGCGCGATACCATCCCCGATGGGTTCCGCGTCGAAGACAACCTCTAGCGCCGCGGCGGCCCGTCAGCCCCCTAAGGCACCTCTTAAACGCAAAAGGGCCCCGGCAGATGCCGAGGCCCTTTCACGTTCATGTCGCCAAGGCTTAGGCAGCGTTTGGCAGGATCACGATTTCAACGCGGCGGTTTTGCGCTTTGCCCGCTGCGTTCAGGTTGCTTGCCACCGGCTGGCTTTCGCCACGGCCCACGGATTGGATGCGGCTACCGGGAACGCCGTTCGACACCAGCACATTCGCAACGGCGCGCGCACGGCCTTCGGACAGCTGCTGGTTATAAGACGCTTCGCCATCGCTATCGGTGTGACCGACGATTTGCAGCGTGGAGTTGCTGTAGACGTTCACGTTCCGCGCCAGTGCGGCCAGATCGTTTTGCATACCGGCCTGAACCTGCGTGCTGTCTGTCGCGAACAGGATGTCCTGCGGCAGGGTCACGATCAGACGGTCACCTGTGTTGGTGATGATCACGTCGGAATCCAGCTGACGGCGCAGGTCGGCCTCTTGCTTGTCCAGCGAATAGCCATAGCCAGCACCCAATGCACCGCCAGCGACCGCACCGGCCAAGGCACCTTGCGCACGGTTGCCGTCGCCTTTGGACAGCGCACCGATCACAGCACCGGTACCTGCACCGATCAGCGCACCGTTACGTGTGTTGGCGTTCGGGTCGTTGGGGTTGCCGCCAATCGGACCGGGTTCACAAGCAGCCAGCGCCAGAACGCTTGTCAGAGCTACAGCAATGGAGGTTTTCGAAAGTGTCATATCTTATTCTGCCTTTAAGTTGTGGCCCCGTTCGGGCGAGGCAATCGTCACATAACGCTTTACACCAGCCTTTGTTCCCGTTGAACCGGCAGCTTCAAACCCATAGGCAGCAACCCGCCGATACCCTCACGCGTCGACGCGGGCGGATTCAAAGGCCAGCATGGCGCGTTTGACCGGCAGCCCCCAGTGATAGCCCCCTAGCCCACCGGATTTGCGCAGGGCGCGGTGGCAGGGGATCAACCAGCTGATCGGGTTACGCCCCACCGCCGTGCCCACAGCGCGGACCGCTTTGGGCGTGCCGATGGTCTGGGCGATTTCGGAATAGGTGGTCACATGACCCGACGGGATCGCCAGCAAAGCCTCCCACACCTTGATCTGGAAGGGCGCGCCGATCAGATACATCGGGGCTTTGTCGGTCCCGTCTCCCTGTAGGCCAAAGGCAATCTGCACCCAGTCGCGTAGCACCGCCGGATCCTCGCGGAATGTCGCACCCGGCCAGCGACGGCATAGATCCTCCATCGCGGCCTCGGTGCCCATCTCGGCCGAGAAAGCCAGCCCGCAGATCCCCCGTGGCGTGCCCATGACCAGTGCCGGGCCAAAGGGGCTGTCGAACCACCCCCACGAGATCACAAGCCCGTCGCCCTTGCGGGCGAAATCGCCGGGGCTCATGGCTTCCCACCGCAGGAACATGTCATGCAGCCGGCCAGAGCCGGACAGCCCCAGCTCGTGCGCCGTGTCGAGCGTGGTAAAACGGTCGCGCAGCAGCGATTTGGCGTGATCCAGCATCAGGTATTGCTGATAGCGTTTCGGCGACACCCCCACCCACTGCGAGAAGAGCCGCTGGAAGTGCGCCGGGCTCATCCCCATTTCGCCCGCGATCTGATCCAGTGCCAGCGGGTCCGCGGCGGCATCGATCAGATCAATCGCCCGCCGCATCACACCGTAGTGATAGGCGCTGCCGTCCGCGATGGCGGCATCTTCGGGGGCGGTGGTTTGGGGCGTGTGCTGTGCATGTGTCATAGGGGCAGACTACGGCAGGCCCCGCCCCCGCGCGACCCGAAACATGCGCCAAATGACGCAGCCCCCTGCCGCAGCGACGCCCGTAAAATCCGCCGCGCGCGGCTTGCCCTGAGAGGCGAAACCACGCATACCCTTGGCGCATGGCCAAAACCCTTGATTATCACACGATCCGCGAGATCTTCACCCGCTTTCAGGACGCCGAGGCGGAACCGAAAGGCGAGCTGGATCACACCAACGTCTATACGTTGCTGGTCGCTGTCGCGCTGAGCGCGCAGGCCACGGATGCGGGGGTAAACAAGGCTACCAAATCCCTGTTCGAGATCGTCGAGCACCCGCAGCAGATGCTGGACCTCGGGCTGGAAGGGCTGACCGAACATATCAAGACGATCGGCCTGTTCCGCCAGAAGGCCAAGAACGTGATGAAGCTGAGCCAGATTCTGGTGGATGACTATGACGGGGTCGTACCCAACAGCCGCGCGGCGCTGCAATCATTGCCCGGCGTGGGCCGCAAGACGGCGAATGTTGTGCTGAACATGTGGTGGCACTATCCGGCGCAGGCGGTGGACACGCATATCTTTCGCGTCGGCAATCGCACACGCATCGCCCCCGGCAAAACCGTCGATACCGTAGAACGCGCGATCGAGGATAATATCCCTGTCGATTTCCAACACCATGCCCACCACTGGATGATCCTGCACGGGCGATACCATTGCAAAGCACGCAAACCCCTATGCAGAACCTGCATCATCCGTGACCTTTGCCCCTATGAGGAAAAAACCGAATGACCCAATACGAAGTGGTTGGCATCGGCAACGCTGTTGTCGATGTGATCTCGCATGCGGATGACGCGTTTCTGCAAGATAACGGCATCGAAAAAGGCATTATGCAGCTGATCGAGCGTGACCGCGCCGAAAACCTGTATGCGACAATGCAAGACCGTCTGCAGACCCCCGGCGGGTCGGTCGCCAATACCATTGCGGGCATCGGCGCGCTTGGCTTGCCCACGGCCTTTATCGGGCGGGTGAATGACGATGATCTGGGGCAATTCTATGCCAAGGCGATGACAGACATCGGCATTGATTTTGTCAACGCGCCTGTGACCGGGGGCGAGAACCCGACCTCGCGCTGCATGATCTTTGTGACCCCGGACGGGGAACGCTCTTTGAACACCTATCTTGGGATCTCCACGGGGCTTACCTCGGACGACGTTCCGCAGGCGGTGGCCTCCAGCGCCAAGCTGATGTTCCTCGAAGGCTACCTTTTTGACCACGACGCCGGCAAAACCGCCTTCCGCGAAGCGGCGCGCGCGGCGACGGCGGGCGGCGGCATGGCGGGGATCGCGATTTCCGACCCCTTCTGCGTGGAACGCCATCGGGATGACTTCCTCGCGCTGATCGAAAACGATCTGGGTTACGTCATCGGCAACGAGGCCGAGATCCGCGCCCTGTGGGAAACCGACGATCTGGAAGACGCGCTGACCCGCACGGCGGCGATCTGTGACACGGTCGTCTGCACCCGGTCCGGCGACGGCGTGACGCTGATCCGCAAGGGCGAACGTGTCGACGTACCGGTGACCAAGGTGACCCCCGTGGATGCCACAGGTGCCGGCGATCAATTCGCGGCGGGGTTCCTCTATGGCATGGCCACGGGCCGCGACCTCGAGACATGCGGCAAGATGGGCAACATCTGTGCAGCCGAGGTTATCAGCCACATCGGCCCGCGCCCGCAGACCTCGATGATGGAGCTGTTCAAGGAAAAAGGGCTGGTCTGATGCTGACCGACGGATATCACGACGTACCGCTTGGCAAACTGGCGATGGTTGTCACACATCTTGAGATGCGCGAGGCCGCCCCCCTGCGGGATGTCCCCGCCCCCGAGGGCGTGACCCTGCGCGCATTGACCCCGACACTGGACTGGTACCGTGATATCTTTCGGCGGGTCGGACAGGATTGGCTGTGGTTCGGGCGGCTCACAAAAACCGACGCCGAATTGCAGGCGCTGTTGTCGAATGCGGACACGCAGTTTTTCACGCTGACCAAGGACGGTAGCGACGAGGCGCTGCTCGAGCTTAAGTTCACGGCTGATGGCACGTGCGAGCTGGCCTATTTCGGACTGACCCCCGCGCTGATCGGGTCGGGTGCCGGGCGCTACCTGATGAACCACGCGATCCGCGCGGCTTGGGCGCGGCCGATCTCGCGGTTTCATCTACATACCTGCACGCTCGACAGTCCGCAGGCGCTGTCCTTTTACATCCGCAGCGGGTTTACCCCGTTCAAGCGGCAGGTCGAGGTCGCGGATGATCCGCGGCTGATCGATCTGCTGGACAAGGACGCAGGGGCGCATGTGCCGACCATCGGCTAGCGCCCCCGTGGCTCACCCCATCCGTTCAGAGGCGTAAGACCCCGGCGAGGCAGGGAAGACCACCGTCTTGTTGCCATTCACAAACACGCGCCGGTGGATATGCGCGTGAATGGCCCGCGCCAATACCTGACTTTCGACATCCCGCCCGAGCGAGACATAGTCTTCGGCGGATTGCGCATGGGTGACGCGCACGATGTCCTGTTCGATGATCGGCCCTTCATCCAGATCGGCGGTCACGTAATGCGATGTTGCCCCGATCAGCTTGACCCCGCGCTGGAACGCTTGCTTATACGGGTTCGCCCCCTTGAAGCTGGGCAGGAAAGAATGGTGGATATTGATGATCCGTCCCGACATCTTCTGGCACATCTCGTCCGACAGGATCTGCATGTAGCGCGCCAGCACGATCAGCTCGGCCCCCGCGTCTTCGACCACAGCCATGATCCGCGCCTCGGCGTCGGCTTTGTTTTCCGGCGTGACCTTGATGCAGTGGAACGGAATGTCGTTGTTCACGACGACCTTTTGATAGTCCATATGGTTGGACACCACCGCGACAATATCGATCGGCAACGCGCCGATACGCCAGCGGTACAGCAAATCGTTCAGACAATGCCCGAAGCGCGAGACCATGATGACGACCTTCATCTTCACCGCCTCGTCGTGGAACTCATAGGCCATGTCAAAGGGCCGCGCCGCATCGGCAAAGCCGTCTGACAGGGTCGCCAGATCAACTTCGGCTTCGCTTTCAAAGCTGACGCGCATGAAGAAACCGCCGGTTTCCTTATCGTCGAACTGCGCACTGTCCGAGATGTTGCAGCCTTGATCGGCCAGATAATTCGCAATCGCCGCAACAACCCCGCGCGCAGAGGGGCAGGTCACGGTCAGGGCATATGTCTTCATCGGGATTTTTCCTGTGGCAAAGCGGTCCGACGTCGCGCGCCGATAGCCACCTGTTTCCTATCCGCCCCCGCCCCGTCAAGTTCGCGACAGCCGAAAAAGACACGCGACGCCCGCGCGGTCGGTCAAATCAGCACAATCGGTTTCCGATCATGCACATTGGCCCATATCCGCTACGCAATCGGGCAGACGGTGAACGCGGCCCGCCCCTTTGTCAGGCGTCGGCGAAATGCTCGACAAAGGCGTTGACCACAGCGGTATAGACCTCACGCTTGAACGGGACGATGTTGTCGACCAGTTCGCGCACCGGCAACCAGCGCCAGTCCGAGAATTCGGGGTGTTCGGTGTCCAGGTTGATCTCGTCATCCGACCCGTGAAAGCGCAGCAGGAACCATTTCTGCTCTTGCCCGCGGAACCGGCCTTTCCAGATGTTGGGCACCAGTTCGATCGGCAGGTCATAGGGCAACCAGCCCTCGGTCTGCGCCACCACCGTGACAGAACTTGGCGGGATGCCTGTCTCTTCCTCCAGTTCGCGCAGGGCGGCAACTTCGGCGTGTTCGCCCTTTTCGACGCCGCCTTGCGGCATCTGCCATGCGTCCTGATCCCGGTCCCGACGTTGCCCGACAAACACATGCCCGTCGGCGTTGACCAGCATGACCCCGACACAGGGGCGATAGGGCAGTCGGGCGATTTCTTCTGGCGTCATATCGGGGGCCTTTCGCGGCAAGAGAAGTCATACCGGCGTTAGCACGAATCCCGCGCCCATGTATATTGGCTTACGCAGCGTTGTGCGTGACAGAACCGCAGGCTTGGGGTGAACTGCCGCACAGAACGGTCCAGTACCCTACATTCAGCCCTCGAAAGGTTTGCCAAATGTCCGACTATCCGCACCTGCTTGCCCCGCTTGATCTGGGGTTCACGACGTTGAAGAACCGCGTGTTGATGGGGTCTATGCACACCGGGCTTGAAGAAACACAGGACTGGAACCGCGTGGCCGAATTCTACGCTACCCGCGCGCGTGGCGATGTGGGGCTGATGGTGACAGGTGGCATCGGGCCGAACCCCGAAGGGTCGGTCGCGCATGGTGCCGCGATGATGCTGTCGCAAAAGGACGTGGACAAACACAGCATCGTCACCGACCGCGTGCATGAAGCAGGCGGCAAGATCGCGATGCAAATCCTGCACGCGGGTCGTTATGCCTTTAGCCCCGACTGCGTGGCCCCCTCGGCGATCAAATCCCCCATTTCGATGTTCGCCCCGAAAGAACTGGATGCGGAAGGCATCGAAAAGCAGATCAGCGATATCGCCGCCTGCGCCCTGCGTGCCAAACAGGCAGGCTATGACGGGGTAGAGGTGATGGGCTCCGAAGGGTATTTCCTGAACCAGTTCCTCGTCACCCACACCAACAAACGGACCGACGAATGGGGCGGGTCGTACGAGAACCGCATGAGACTGCCAGTCGAGGTCGTGCGCCGCGTGCGCGAGGCCGTGGGCCCCGATTTCATCCTCATCTACCGTTTGTCGATGATCGACCTGATCCCCAACGGCTCAACCTTTGAAGAGGTCGTGCAGCTTGCCAAGGCGGTAGAGGCCGCAGGTGCCACAATCATCAACACCGGCATCGGCTGGCACGAGGCGCGCATCCCGACGATCCAGACCTCGGTGCCGCGCGCGGCTTTTGCATGGGTCACGAAAAAGCTGATGGGTCAGGTGAACATACCGCTGATCACCTCCAACCGGATCAACACGCCCGAGGTCGCCGAAGAGGTGCTGGTGGACGGCTGCGCCGACATGGTGTCGATGGCGCGGCCCATGCTGGCCGATGCCGATTTCGTCGCCAAGGCCGCCGCCGGAAAATCGGCCGAGATCGCGCCCTGTATCGCCTGCAACCAAGCCTGTCTGGACCATACCTTTGGCGGCAAAATCTCGAGCTGTCTGGTTAATCCGCGCGCCTGCTACGAGACTGAACTGCGCGTTGATCCGGTTGACGCGGCCAAGACAATCGCCGTGGTGGGCGCGGGGCCGGCGGGGCTCTCTGCCGCCATCACCGCGGCAGAGCGCGGCCATAAGGTCACCGTCTTTGACCGCGCAGCCGAAATCGGCGGCCAGTTGAACCTTGCCAAACAGGTCGCCGGCAAAGAGGAGTTCTGGGGCCTCGTCGACTGGTATCGGGCGATGGTCAAGAAATACGACGTCACCGTGAAGCTGAACACCGAAGTCTCGGCCAATGATCTGGGCGCGTATGACGAGGTGATTATCGCCACCGGCGTTATTCCCCGCGACCCGCAAATCCCCGGTCAGGACGCGGGCAATGTGGTCAGCTATATTGACATCCTGAACGGCACCGTCACCGCTGGTCAGCGTGTCGCTGTCATCGGCGCGGGCGGCATCGGTTTCGATGTGTCTGAACATCTGGTGCATGACGGGGACAGCACCACCACCAACCTGCCCGAATGGATGAAGGAATGGGGCGTCACCGACCCCGCCGATCACCGCTCTGGCCTCGCGCCCAAAGGTCCGCAGCCGCACGCCCCCGCGCGCGAAGTGACCATGCTGCAGCGCAAGACCACCAAGGTCGGCAAGGGCTTGGGCAAGACGACCGGCTGGATCCACCGCGCGTCCCTGACCATGAAGAACGTGCAGATGATCGCGGGCGTCAACTACGAGAAGATCGACGCAGAGGGCCTGCACATCAGCTTTGGCGAAGCGCGTGAAAAGCCGCAGGTGATCGCGGCGGATACGATCGTGCTTTGTGCCGGTCAACTGTCGGACCGGTCGCTAGCCGACGCGCTAGAGGTCAAGGGCATCCCGTGCCATGTTATCGGCGGCGCGGATGTCGCGGCTGAACTGGATGCGAAACGCGCGATTGACCAAGGCACCCGTCTGGCCGCTGCGCTGTAAGGTATGTCGACCAAAACGGGGCAGGCTGTCGTGGCCTGCCCCGTCTTTCGCCCGCGCCACAAGGGCAGCACATCTTGCGCCTCCGCGCCGGTCTGTCAAAATGCCCGGATCAATAGATGTTTCAGGGTGTGGCCATGCCAATTTGCGTTTTCGATATCTTTGCCGATGGCACGACCCAAGTGCCCACCGACACGCATCTTACGGGGCCGGGCATCTACCGCTGGTGGCACTTTGATCTGGCCGACCCGATGCTTGAACCCTGGGTCCGCGAACACTTGCATGAAATCCCCGCCGGATCGCTGATCCAGAAACAGACCCGCCCGCGCTGTGACCGCTTTGAAGGCGGGCTGATCCTGAACCTGCGCGGCATCAATATGAACGAAGGGCAGGATGCCGATGAAATGGTATCGGTGCGGATGTATGTGGATTCCGACCTGCTGATCACCGTGCGCCGCAAGAAGGTCTTTGCCATAGACGCCATCCGCCGCGAGGCCGAAGCGCAAAAGGCCCCTCCCAGCCCTGCCGAGTTCCTCGAAGCGCTCGTGGGTCGCCTGACCCTGCGGGTGCAGGAACACGTTGCAACACTGGATGAACAGGCGGAGTTCTTCGAGGATGACCTGGAGGACAAGAACACCCCGATGCCCCATGAGCTGCCCGAAATCCGGCGCAGCGTGATCCGGCTGCGGCGCTATCTTGACCCCCAACGCGAGGCGCTGGCCAAGCTGGCCGCCTTTGATATTCCGCTGATCCCCGACGAAAGCCAGCTTGAGCTGCGCGAGCAGGCCAACAGCGCGCTGATCGCGGTAGAAGAGCTGGACGAGCTGCGCGACCGACTGGTGTCGGTTCAGGAAGAGCACGACGCCAATATCGCGCAGCGCCAGGCGCGCCACGGCTATGTGCTGTCGGTCGCCGCGGCGATCTTTCTGCCGCTGGGGTTTCTGACAGGTCTGTTCGGCGTCAACGTTGCCGGGATGCCGGGGGTGGACCATCCTTGGGCGTTTACCATCCTCTGTCTCGGCATGGCGGGGCTGGCGCTGCTTATGTTTCTGGTCCTGAAACTGGTCCGCTGGATTTAGCCACTGCACGGCGCGCCCTGTTTCCCCGCCGCGAACGATCCCTATAAATACCTCTCCACTGTCTCACCGCTGCCGTGATCCTGCCTGATTTGGCCGCCATACCCTTTCCAGACGCAGATGATGAAAGGGGACGGGTATGGACCGCCTGACAGAGATGGAAGCATTCGCCACGGTCGTGGACCAGGGTGGCTTTACCGATGCGGCCAAGAAGATGGGTATCTCCAAATCCGCCGTATCCAAACACGTATCCTCGCTTGAAGCGCGGCTTGGGGCGCGGTTGCTGAACCGCACGACCCGCCGTGTCAGCCCGACAGAGATCGGGCTTGCCTATTACGACCGTGCCCGCCGCGTGCTGAATGACGCGGGCGAAGCCGATGCGCTTGTGACCTCTATGCAATCCGCGCCCTCGGGCCTTTTGCGGATCTCGGTCGCGACGGACTTTGGCGTGAACCATCTGTCGCCCGCCCTGTCCGAGTTTCTGGCCGATTTCCCCGACATCACCGTCAACATGGTGCTGAACAACCGCTACGTCGAACTGATCAGCGAAGGTTTCGACATGGCCGTCCGTATCGGAGAGCTGGAAGACAGCACCCTGCGGGCCCGCAAGCTGACCGAGACGACCAAACGCATGATCGCCTCGCCCGCCTATTTCGAGAAATACGGCCGCCCCGAAAAGATCGACGATCTGAACGATCACAAGCTGCTGCATTATTCCAACCAGTCCAGCGGCAATATGTGGAAGCTGACCTCGCCGTCGGGCGAAAAGCGTCAGGTGCGCACCGCTGGCTGGCTGTCGGTCAATGACGGGCAATCGCTGCTGAACGCCGCCATCTCTGGCCTTGGCATCGCCTACCTGCCGAGCTTTCTGTATGCCGACGCGATGGAGAAAGGGCTGGTCGAAGACGCGATCCCCGATCTGCCGCTTGAGACCCAAGGCATCTACGCCGTCTATCCTCCGGGCCGGTTCACCCAGCCCAAGGTGCGCGCCTTCATTGATTTTCTAGCCCATACCTTTGCCGAAAAAGGTCCAACGGACTGGTAACGCGAGATCACCAACTGCCCTCGGTGAACTGAGCCCACATGTGGCTGCCCCCGCTCCCTTTTCAGGGATGCGGGGATTTTTCTGTTCGGGGTCAGGGCGCGGGTAAAAGCACGGCCTCGACCCGTCGATTGGCGTCGCGCCCCGCTTTTGTCTGGTTGGACGCGATTGGCGACAGATAGCCCATGCCCTGCGCCTCGATCCTGTCGCCCGCGATGCCATGCGCCGTGATCAGCCGCCGCCGCACCGCCGCCGCGCGGCTTCGCGACAGGGCAATATTATTTTGCAGCCCGCCGACGCTATCGGTGTGGCCCACCAGAACAATCCGCAGATCAGGCTGGTCTTTCAGCACCGCCGCCAGATTGGCCAGCGCATCAAACTCCCCCTGCCCCAAGGCCGCGGTGCCGGTGCCGAAATCAAGCGCAGCCAGCACCACATGGCCGGTATTCTGCAACGCCGCAGCCATCTCTGACTGGCTTTGCGCGGGGGCATCGGGGGTCAAGGTCTGTGTGTTTTCCGCCACCTCTGGCACCGACGGGCTGGACGCCTGGCCTTGCGCATCCGCCTCAACGATCTGCAGATAGGCAGAGGTATCGGTTGTGCTGACCAGAAGGGTCGCAACGGCGTCAGGTGATTGCAGCGACCCTTTGACGGCGGTGACAAACTGGTACTGGCGCAGATCGACATACATGTTCGGCGCGGGCAGTGTTTCGATCGCAAAGCGGAAATCGAAACCGCCGCAGACCTCGGCGCTGCAATCCAGCACGATCCTGTAGCCGGCGTCCTCTAGCTGGGTGCGCAGGGGCCGCATAATCTGTAGGGGCGTGAGGCCCGGAGCCTCTAACCGCCAGGCAGAGCGCGCGATGGACCCTTCGATTTTGACGCTGGCAAAGCCGCCGTTCTCAAAGGCAGAGGTCGGGGCAAGATAGCTGTCAGGGTCGGTATCGCGGGTCACGGTCTGCCGCGCCGCAGCGGGCAGCGACAGATCCAGCGCATGGGCCGTGCCCGCCAGTAAAAGCCAGATCAGCCCGGCACGCCAGAGGATCATCTGAATTGCGCGTGGTAAGCGTCGTTCGGTTTCATTTCGGTCGCGCTGGCGACGCGGTTGGTCATATTGAAGAACCCCGTGACCGACGCGATGTCAAAGATGTCGCGGTCGGAAAAGCCCACATCACGCAGCGCCTGACGGTCCGCCTCGGTGGTTTTAGCGCTTGCGACGGTCAGGTGTTCGGCAAAAGCCAGCATCCCGGTTTGGCGTGCATCCAGATCAGCCACGCGCCAATTCATCACCATCTGTTCCCCAAGGATCGGATTGCCCGACAGTTGCCGCACCGCCGCGCCATGGGCCGTCAGGCAATAGTAGCATTTGTTCACGGACGACACGACGACCGCGATCATTTCGCGTTCCAGCTTTGACAGGTTCGACGCGCCCAGCATCAGGTCGTTGTACATCGCGGTAAAGGCGTTCAGCTTGTCGATGTCAAAGGCATAGGCTTGCAGCACATTCGGCACCATCCCCAGCTTTTCCTGACAGACATCAAAGTATTTCTGCGTGTCCTCGGGCAGCGGATCGACCATCGGCAGGTTCAGGGCAGTGGGGGCATCATGCGCCATGGGGCGGCTCCTTCAGTCAGGGGATTGACGGTAATGATAGTGCCCTACCAGATCAAAGCCCAGTCCCTGATACAGGCGGTTCGCGGCCGCGTTCGCCTTTGTGCAAAGAACCGCCACCTGCGTCGCCCCATGCGCCTGCGCCCAGAAACCGGCGCTGCGCATCAGCCATTTGGCGACACCCTGCCCGCGCTGGTGTTCCAGCACCTCGACCGCATGGACCATGCATACGCCATCATGCAGCGCGGCAAAGGCGACGCCACCGGGCATCTCGTTCCAGCGGGTCAGGATCGCGGTTTTCGTCGCGGCGCGGTGCATCACGTTGATCCGTTCAGGGCCCACGCCGCCCTTGGCCCAAATCTCTGTCATGATGGCCAGCGGCTCCCAGATCTGGAAAGCGGTCACCCGCGGCATCGGCACATCGGTCAGCTTGCCGACCGGCGCGATATAGACATTCACCGGATCGACGATGTCATACCCGCGCGCAGCCAGCTCTGTATCCAGCGTGTCGTCGCCGTCGCGGATCATGAAGATCGGGCGCTGGTTCATGGCGTGCATCGCGGCCTCGGCCAGACCGATATCCGCATTGGGTTCGGCCATCGTCGCGGCAGAGACGCGTTTGCCCCCGCCCTGCCCGTCCCGCAGGGTCCAGCCGGTTTCGGTCCAGATTTTCACGGCGGGCCATGTGTGGTCGATGACCTGATAAAGCTGCGTCAGATCGGTCACGGGAACACCTGCGCGAGCTTTGCCATCGCCGCGTCGACCTCGGCCTGATCATTGCCACGGATCACGATATGCGCGCCGTATTTGCCGTCTTTCTGGAAGGGGTAGGACCCGATAGAGAGGTTGGGATAGCTATGCGCCAACTCTCCCAACGGTCCGGCGATGTCGCCCTCTCCCCGTTCGATGCGATGGGTGGCGCTGATCAGGGGAGCCCCACCGGTCAGGGTTGGCAGAACGCTGGCGACCATCGCCTCGAACACGGCGGGGACGCCGGCCATGACATAGACGTTTTCCAGCTTGAACCCCGGAGCCGCCGACACGGGATTGTCGATCAGCGTGGCATCATCGGGGATACGCGCCATGCGCAGACGGGCGGTGTTCAGCTCTGTCGCGCTTTTGGCGTAGTGGTCGGCCAGAATGGCGCGGGCATCCTCGCGCACGTCGATATGCTTGTTAAAGGCCGCGGCGATGCAATCGGCAGTGATGTCATCATGGGTCGGCCCGATGCCGCCGCTGGTGAACACGCTGTCATAGACGCGCGACAGTTCCTGCACGGCGGCAATGATCGTGCCGTTTTCATCCCCCACCACACGGACTTCTTTCAGGTCGATCCCGACGCTGGTCAACTGCCCCGCCAGATGGTGCATGTTTGAATCGCGGGTGCGCCCCGACAGGATCTCATCGCCGATGACGATCATCGCAGCAGTGGGGTTGGGCATGGCTGTCTCCTTGAGGGGCCGTTGATTGAGGTATAGGTCACCCCCCATGCGCTTTCAAACCGAACTTGTCCCCGCCCGCCTGATCCGCCGCTACAAACGGTTTCTGGCCGATTGCCAGCTTGAGGACGGCACCGAGGTGACGGCTCATTGCGCCAACCCCGGGTCGATGATGGGGCTGGCCACAGCGGGCATGAAAATCTGGCTTGAGCCCAATGATGACCCCAAACGCAAGCTGAATTACGGCTGGCGGCTGGTTGACCACGAGAACGGGCATTTCACCGGCGTCGATACCGCGCTGCCGAACCGTGCGATCAAGGCCGCGTTAATGGGCCGGCAGATCGCCCCGCTCGCCGGCTACACGACCGTGCGGCCCGAAGTGAAATACGGTGAAAACTCGCGCATTGACTTTCAGCTGGCCGAGCCCGGGCTGCCCGACGCCTATGTCGAGGTAAAATCCGCCACCCTGTCGCGCCGCGAGGGGCTGGTCGAATTCCCCGATAGCGTGACCAAACGCGGCGCAAAGCATCTGGGTGAGCTGGCGCAGATGGCACGGGACGGGCACCGCGCTGTGCTGCTTTATCTGGTGCAGCGCACCGACTGCAGCACCTTTAGCGTGGCGGCCGATATCGATCCCGCCTATGCTGCCGCTTTTGCAGACGCCCGCGCCGCAGGGCTGGAAACCCATGTCATCGGCACCCATATCAGCCCCCTTGGGGTCAGCGTTGCGGGCGCAATCCCCCTAATCGACCCGCCTGCACTGGCTCTTGGGGGCCAAGCGGGTTAGACAGCACCAAATTCATATGACGGAGACAGCGGTGATGAACGAACACCGAGGACGCCAGACCAAAGATGGCATTCGCATTTACGACCCCTCGGATTTCGCGGGGATGCACGCGGCGGGCAAGCTGGCGGCGCAAATCCTTGATGACATCGCCGAACATGTGTTTGTCGGACAGACCACCGGTGCCATTGACGGTGTGATCACGCAGATGATCGAAGACGCCGGCGCGAAGTCTGCCACCATCGGGTATAAGGGCTATCAACACGCCAGCTGTATCTCGTTGAACCATGTCGTCTGCCACGGCATCCCCGGTGACAAAAAGCTGAAGGATGGCGACATCCTGAACATCGACGTCACCGTGATTGTCGATGGCTGGTACGGAGATAACTCGCGCATGTATGTCGCGGGCAAGCTGTCGCGCAAGGCAGAGCGGTTGATCAACGTGACCCATGACGCGCTGATGCGCGGGATCGAGGTCGTGAAGCCCGGCAATACCTTTGGCGACATCGGCCACGCGATCCAGACCTTCGCGGAATCCCACCGGATGAGCGTTGTGACAGATTTCTGCGGTCACGGGTTGGGCCGCGTGTTCCACGCACCGCCAAACGTGCTGCACTATGGCCGCCCCGGCACCGGTGCCGTGCTGGAACCCGGCATGTTCTTTACCATTGAACCGATGGTCAATCTGGGCCGCGCAGAGACCAAGGTCTTGGCCGATGACTGGACAGCGGTCACCCGCGACAAATCCCTGTCAGCGCAGTTTGAACACTCTATCGGCGTGACCGAAACCGGATACGAGATCTTTACCGAATCCCCCGCCGGTATGTTCCACCCGACCTATAGCCAGGGCTGATCCTCAGCCCCGGCGCTTGGCCAGCTTCAGCTCGATCACGGCCCACAGCACGCTGCCTGCATAGGCAAAGCAGCAGATCACCAATGTGGCCCAGGGGAAGCTGACCAGGCAGGCGATAAAGCCGGTAAAGAAGATCAGGAAATAGGTCACGTTGGCGCGCGAGAAGCTGACCGATTTGAACGACCACGTGGGGATGCGGCTGACCATGACCCAGCCGACCAGCACGATATAAAGGCTGGATACCACGTCGGGCAGCGCGGCACCGGGGCCGAAGGCATAGGGCAGATAGATCGGCAGCATCACCAGCATTGCACCTGCAGGCGACGGCACACCGGTGAAATAGCCGCCATCGTCCAGCGGGTCTTTGGTCCGGGAATCGACGTTGAACCGCGCCAGCCGCATGACGCAACAGATCGCAAAGACCAGAACCGCCAGCCAGCCCGCGCGATAGGAATCCTGCAGCCCCCAGAAATACACCACCAAAGGCGGGGCAACGCCGAAGTTCACAAAATCCGCAAGACTGTCGAGCTCGGCCCCGATCTTGCTGTTGAAACCCAGATAGCGCGCGGTGCGCCCGTCCATCCCGTCAAGGATACTCGCCAGCGTGATCAGCGCCACAGCCAGCGCGATATTCCCCTCGGCGGCGAAACGGATCGCGGAAATACCGGCACAGATCGCGGCAATCGTCAGCATGTTGGGCAACAGCTGTAGCAACGAGAATTCGGTTTTCGTCTTATCCGGCGCGACGGGGGGATGATCGGTCATCTCAGGAAAGCTCTGCCAGCACGGTTTCGCCTGCGACCATCGTCTGGCCGATGCTGACGCGCGGGGTGACTCCCTCGGGCAGGTAGACATCGACGCGCGATCCAAAGCGGATCAGACCAAAGCGTTGACCCGCCTGCGTATGCGCGCCCTTCTTGGTGAAACACACGATACGACGCGCTACCAGACCGGCGATCTGGACGGCGGCGACCTCGCGACCGTCGGCCATCTTGATGCGCAGGCTGTTGCGTTCGTTATCCTCGCTCGCCTTGTCCAGCGAGGCGTTGAAAAACTTGCCGGGGCGGTAAGCGATTTCGGTGATCTCGCCCGCGACGGGGGCGCGATTCACGTGGCAGTTAAATACGTTCATGAACACGCTGACCCGTGTCAGCGGCGTGTCGGGCATTCCCAACTCTGCGGGGGGCACGGCAGGTTCGATCAGCGATACGATGCCATCGGCAGGGCTGATGACAAGGTTATCGCCCTTGGGTGTCACCCGCTCAGGGTCACGGAAAAAGTAGTAGCACCAGACGGTTGCGCCGACACCGAGCCACCCTAGTGGTTCAGCGATGATAAAAAGCACCAGCGTGATCGCGGCAAAGATCGCCACGAACTTGCGCCCCTCGGGGTGCATCGGCTTGATGAAGGTGCTGGTCATGCTCAGGCTCATGGCGGTCTACTTTCCTTTACGTCTTTGTTAGCACATAGGCCGCAGCGCAGCGAATGCAAAGCGGCAACTGTTTATGGCCACTGGGCTAGTCTTGGCGCAGCAGGGTGATCCAGGTGTCGCCATACTTGCGCTTGTCCTCGCGCGTGAACCCTTGGGGCGGATCAAGCGAGGCGTTTTCCTCGCAGACGATCATGGCATCGGGTGTCAGCCAGCCGCCCGCGCGCGCCTTGACCAGGGCGGTCTGGCCCATCCCCTTGCCATAAGGCGGATCGAGAAAGACCAGATCGAACGGTGCCGCGATCCAACCCCCAAGGGCCGTCGCGTCGGAGCGCATCAGCGTGGTCGCGCCCTCGGCCCGCAGCTTCTTGATGTTCTCGGTGATCAGCTTTTGCCCGACGCGCCCGTTCTCGATGAACACCACCTCGCGCGCACCACGCGACAACGCCTCTAGCCCAAGGGCACCGGTGCCCGCGAACAGGTCAAGCACCCGCGCGCCGTTGATCACATTGTGATGGGTCAGCATCGAAAACAGGCTCTCGCGCACGCGGTCAGAGGTGGGGCGCAAATGCGCATCCGCATCGCCCTTGCCCACGTCGGCCAGTTGGGTGCCACGGTGTTTGCCAGCGATGATCCTCATGACTTCAGCAGCGCCTTCAGGTCTGTGTTCGGGTCTTCGATCAGCGCAGGCGCGGGGGATTTGCCCGCCTCGATCAACCGGCGCCCGATCATAAAGCCGCGCGGATCGTTCATCGCGTCCACCGCCAGCAGTTCGTCCCCGCGATAGTACCAGAAGGCCACGCTATCGGCGTCGCTGCGTCGGGTGATCACGCGATCATAGCCCATGTTCAGCCCCGCGATCTGCAGTTTCACGTCATACTGGTCCGACCAGAACCACGGCTTGGCGACATATTCCTTATCCGCACCCATGATGTTTTCCGCGACCAGCTCGGCCTGATCAATGGCGTTTGGCACAGATTCCAGCCGGATGCGCCCGCCGCGATAAGGGAAGGACGCGCAATCGCCTGCAGCCCAGACATGCGGCGCAGAAGTGCGCCCATGGCTGTCGGTCATAATGCCGTTGTCATTCACGATCCCCGCCGCATCGGCCAGCGCGGTCGCCGCCCCGATGCCAACGCCGACGATCACGAAATCCACGTCTAACGTCGTGCCGTCCGACAGTTCAGCGCCGGTGACATGGGTATCGCCTGTCAAACGCTCAAGCCCGACCCCTTCGCGGATGGTGACGCCATGCGCCTTATGCAGCGCGCGGAAAAAGTCAGAGGTCTGCGGGGCCGCGACCCGTTGCAGGATGCGGTCGCCCATCTCTACCAGTGTCACCTGCAACCCCAGCTTGGCCGCTACCGAGGCGGCCTCTAGCCCGATATAGCCACCGCCGACGATCAGCACCCGCGCGCCTTTGGTAAAGCGCGGGCCCATCGTGTCGACATCGCTGAGGTCGCGCACCACATGCACGCCCTCCAGATCGCCACCGATATGCGCGGGCAGACGGCGCGGGAAAGATCCGGTGGTCAGCACCAGATCGTCATAGGCCATATCCCCGCCATTCACCCGCACGGTCTGCGCCGCCGGATCGATGCTGTCGACCGTGGTGCCCAGCATCAGGTCAATCCCGTGGCCGGCGTAAAAACTCTCGGGCCGCAGATAGAGCCGCTCAAGCGCCATGTCGCCCAGCAGATAGGCCTTGGACAAGGGCGGGCGCTGGTAGGGGGGCACGGTTTCGGCCCCGATCAACGTGATCTTACCCTCAAAGCCGGAGTTGCGCAGCTTGGCCACACAGGATGACCCCGCCTGCCCTGCCCCGATCACCACCACATGACCCATCCTTGCCCCTTTCGAAAAAACCGTGTTCCTGCCTGCGTGCAAAGCCTATATCTTCCGTGAAGACAAACGCAATGACACGAAAGGTCACGCATATGACGATTTCTCAAGGCGACACGCTGCCCGATGCAACGCTGGTGCAAATGGGGCCCGACGGCCCGCAGCCTGTGCAGATGGCTGACAAGCTAAAGGGCCGCAAGGTCGTCGTCTTTGCCGTGCCCGGTGCCTATACGCCCACCTGCGATTCCGCCCACGTGCCCAGCTTTGTGCGCACCAAGGACCAGTTCGACGCCAAAGGCGTGGACGAGATCATCTGCGTGTCCTGCAATGACCCCTTTGTTATGGCCGCTTGGGGTGAATCGACAGGCGCGACGGCGGCTGGCATCACCATGCTCGCCGATGCCAACAGCGCCTTTACCAAAGCCATCGGCATGGAATTCTCGGCCGAGCCCGCGGGGCTGATCTCGCGCTCCAAACGCTATGCGATGCTGGTGGATGACGGCAAGGTCACGCTATTCCAGGCCGAGGTCCAACCCGGCGTCTGCGATATGTCGGGCGGCGAGGCGCTGCTGGACAACATGTAATCCTGCACGACCCTTAAATAGAAAAACGCAGCCGCGGGGGCACCGCGGCTGCGTTTTTCTTTGGATAATGCGACGATCAATGGTGCCCTAGCCCGCTTTGACCTCGCCCATCAATCCATCCATCTTGCGCGCCAGCTTGGCATCAAGCGAGCTTAGGCCGTCCACGTCATGGGTCGTCAGGGTAACGATCACCTTGTTATAGACGTTCTCCCACTCTGGATGGTGGTTCCATTTCTCGGCCCAGATCGCCGCGCGGGTCATCCAGCCGAAAGCATCCGCGAAATCATTGAAATTGAAGGTTTTGACGATCGCATCCCGGTCCTCCACCATAGCCCAGCCTGTGCTGAACAAGGGGGCCAATACGGTTTTGCGCGTCTCTTCGCTTAATCTTTCGCTCATTCCTGTTCCTCAACCTCGACCCTTTTGAATGGGCCGTAATCTGTCAAAATGTCTATCTCTTCGTCAACGGCTGCCCGTTCCTGTACAAGATAGTCTTCAACAGCGCGCATAAAACCCTCGTCCCGCATCCAATGCAGCGACCACGTCGCCTGTGGCAGGTAACCGCGCGCGAGCTTGTGTTCCCCCTGAGCACCTGCCTCGACGGTAGAGAGGCCCAGTTTGATCGCGATATCGATGGCCTGATAATAGCACAGTTCAAAGTGTAAGAACGGATGATGTTCGGTGCAGCCCCAATAGCGCCCATAAAGCGCATCGGCACCGATAAAGTTCAGCGCCCCCGCCACCCATGCACCATCCCGCTTGGCCAGCACCAGTGCCATGTCGTCGCGTAGCTGGTCCTGGGCGATGTCGAAGAATGCGCGTGTCAGATAGGGCGTGCCCCATTTGCGCGCACCTGTGTCCTGATAGAATTGCCAGAAGGCATCCCAATGTTCGGGCTGCAAATCGTCACCGGTGAACACCTCTATCTCTCCGCCAAAGGCCTGTGCCTGCTGGCGTTCCTTGCGGATGTTCTTGCGCTTGCGCGAGCTGAGCGTGGCAAGGAACCCGTCGAAGTCCTCAAAGCCCGCGTTGTGCCAGTGGAACTGCTGGCTTTTGCGGGCCAGCAGGCCCAGTTGCTCTGCGGCGCTGGCCTCGTGTTGGGTACAAAAGGTAATGTGCAGGGACGACAGCCCGTTTGAATCGGTCAGCTGAACCGCCCCCTGAATGAGGGCCGCGGTGCCTGTCTCTTCAAACCCCGGACGGGTCAGGAAACGGCGACCCGTGGCAGGGGTATGGGGCACGGCGATCTGCAGCTTGGGGTAATAGCGCCCGCCCGCCCGTTCAAACGCATGGGCCCAGCTGTGGTCAAAGATGTATTCACCCTGACTGTGTGACTTGGCGTACATCGGCGCCACCGCGATGATCTGACCGTCAATTGCAGCGCTGAGGTATTGTGGCTGCCACCCCGTACCGGGGCCGACGCTGCCGCTTTCCTCTAGCGCTGAAAGGAAACGAAAGGTGGTGAAAGGGTCCGCGGGCCGCCCGCCCCCGGCGGCTTCGGGACAGGCACAGGCATCCCACTCCGCTTGACCGATTTGCGCGATGCGCGAGGCAATTCTGATTTCGACGTCGCGCGCGTTCATACTGGATGTCCCGTTGTCATAGGCCTTATCTGTGGCCGAAGCCGGACGGTTCAACCTTGCAGCGGCGCGTCATAGCCTTCGAAGGTGATATTATGCGCAAATTCGCGTGCGCCGTTTTCAACTGAAAGACTGCGCACGGTCCAGCAGCAGATCATTGCGCCTGCCTCGCGCAGCTCTGCCACGCGGGGGCGGGGCAGATCGTCGACCTCGTGGCTGATGAAACACGCGCCGGTGCGGTCGTAATCGGGGATCTCGCGCAGGCGGTCGCAGGTGGCTTTGGGCAGCGGCCATTCGACATAGCGATAGGCGCTGGTCACCAATCCACGCGGCACATGCGGCAGCAGCTCTGCCATCCGCGCGACGCTGTTGGGGTTGAACGACATGACCGCCACATCGCCCGCATAGTCGCGCAGGGCTTCTGCCACCGCATCTTCCAGCGGTCCGATATCCGTACCCATTGCACCGTCCTGATCCTTGATCTCGACCAGCAGCGGCACGCGCCCTGCGATCAGTTCCAGCACCTGCGGCAGGGTGGGAATAGTGTCGCTGCCGCCAGTGAGCGTAATCTGGCACAGGTCATCCGCATCGCGTTGCCGGATGGCACCGGTCTGGCCTGTCAGGCGATCCAGCGCATAGTCGTGAAACACCAGCGCCACACCATCGCGTGACAGCTGCACATCAAGCTCGATGCCATAGCCCCGATCAATCGCGGCCTGAAAGGCGGCAAAGCTGTTTTCGGGCCGACCGGCATCGCGGTGATGAAAACCGCGATGCGCAATAGGGGTCGTATAAAACGCCTGTGGTAGGGTCATTCGATTTCGAAGATGCCTTCGATCTCGACCGCGACACCCAGCGGCAAGGACGCGGCAGAAACGGCCGAGCGCGCGTGACGCCCCGCATCCCCCAAAGCTTCGACAAGGAAGTCAGAGGCACCGTTAACCACTTTGGGCTGGTCGGTGAAATCGGCGGTGGAGTTCACAAAGGCCGTCAACTTCACCACCCGCTTGAGCCGTTCGATATCGCCGTCACATGCGGCTTTGACCTGCGCCAGCAAGCTGATCGCGCAGGTCTTGGCGGCTTCGGCACCCGCGGCGACATCCATATCCGCGCCCAGTTTTCCGGTGATGAACCCGTCCGGCCCGTTCGAGATCTGACCCGAGACATAGACCGTGTTGCCGGTTTTCACGAAGGGCACATAGTTCGCCGCAGGGGCAGGTGCGTCAGGCAGGGTGACGCCAAGATCGTTCAGACGGCTGGTGATGCTCATGGGGGACTTCCTTGGAATGAATGGCTTTGGCGGGACGATAGCGATGCGACGGCGAAACGAAAAGACCCAAGAGGGAGGAACTGCAACACCTGCCACCAACGCGAGATGCCCAAGGAAACTCATGTTGCGTATTTCGGGGACGCTGCGCATAACAAACCATGTTTTTCACGCGTTTTCGGGATTTATACCATGTTTAAGGCCACGACCCTCTCCACATCGCTGCGCGCCCTTGTGGGTGTCACTTTGGTTGCAGGTCTTGCCGCCTGTAGCGGTGCATCGCGCCCCCAGCCCGCAGGGGTCAATGACCCGCACGAGGCCGGTAACCGCAAGGTCCACGCCTTCAATCAGAAGATCGGCGGATCCGGCAAACCCAACCGCGTGCTGGGGGCGGTGCCGATCGAATTCCAGACGGTCGTGCATAACGTCTCCGAGAACCTGTCTATGCCGCAAGCTGCCGTTAACAGCGCCTTGCAGGCGGATCTCGCGGGCTTTGGCCTGTCGACCTACCGCTTCTTGGTAAACAGCACGCTTGGGATGGGCGGCCTGTTCGACGTCGCGAGCGAATTCAAAGTGCCCGAGCATGATACCGACTTTGGCGAAACACTGTATGTCTGGGGTGTGGGCGAAGGCCCGTATATCGAACTTCCGCTGATCGGGCCATCGACCCGCCGCGACACCGCCGGCCGCGTGGTGGACCTGTTCACCAACCCGCTGTCCTATACGCTTGATAGCCCCGAAAGCTACGTCGGCACCGTCACCGGCTATGCCGATAGCGCATTCGAGAAAAACCGCCGCATCGTGAATGGCAAACAAGTGCCAATCTCCGCATCGGGCGACAGCTATGCCCAGGCACGTCAGGACTATCTGCAAAAGCGCCGTGCCGATCTGTCGCGCCCCACCAGCATCGCCGCCACCACCGGCCCGCGCATGGTTGACTAAGCATCAAATAACACGCGCCTCCCTTCCGGTCTCTTTCGGATAGGGGCGCGCGATTCAGGTCAGGGCAGCTTGGCAACGGGTCTGCGGAGGATCATTATCAGGGTATGGATATCACCCTGATCAAAACCTTTATCGAAGTCGCCAACACCGGCTCTTTTGTCGCTGCTTCCGAACGGCTGTTTGTCACCCAATCCGCTGTCAGCCTGCGCGTGCAACGGCTTGAGGACAGCCTGGGCCACCCGCTGTTCAAACGATCGAAAGCGGGGGCGGTGCTGACCTCGGAAGGCGAACAATTCACCTCATATGCGCTGAGCCTTCTCAAGATATGGGAAGAAGCGCGCCAGCAGATCGCCATCCCCGAAGGATACAGCCGCAGCTTTTCATTCGGCGCGCAGCACGCCCTTTGGCACAAGCTTGGCTTTCGCTGGATCGACGCGATGCAAACGATGATGCCCGAACTGAGTATTCACGCCGAAATGGGCATGTCCGACCGGCTGACGCGGTTTCTGGTCGAAGGGGTTATTCAGGCCGCCTTGCTTTACACCCCGCAGCTGCGCCCCGGTTTGCGCGTCGAACCCGTGCTGGAGG
Source organism: Sulfitobacter sp. G5_S2_6_S6 (assembly GCF_054968505.1). NCBI lineage: Bacteria > Pseudomonadati > Pseudomonadota > Alphaproteobacteria > Rhodobacterales > Roseobacteraceae > Sulfitobacter > Sulfitobacter sp. G5_S2_6_S6. The sequence goes on along the minus strand of NZ_JBQKUI010000003.1, from coordinate 131,920 downwards.
AAGAACTGATTCTCGTCGCGTCCTTTGAAACGGACGTGAAAAATCTTGGCAAAGAGTATGTCGCGGTCGACTGGGGGCCCGAGTTTACGCATATGCACGCCAGCGCCCTGCCCCATCTGACCAATTCGGGGCGATCATTGGCCCTTGGCGGGCTTGCGGCCGACTATATCGTCAACCGTCGCGCCGCTGCCTACCTGCCCGCACGGGCAGTGCAACGGTATCTCGACGTTGGAAAACTGCATGTTGTGGCAAATTCCCCACGCTTTGCGTACCCCGCATGGGTGGTCTGGCGCGAAGATCTGGACCCCGAGATGCTGTCGATCGCACGGCGTAGTTTGATGGACCTCGCTCAAGCGGCTGAAAATCAACAGAATATTCTGATCGAGAGCTTGGATAACGGGCAAAACACGCCTTAAATCCGCTTCAAGGGTAGTTAACACGAGTAATTCTTGCTTCATGCACGATTTATTCGAATTTCACTTATCTGCCCCCCTATCTTAAATCCATTCTCAGCAGAGATGCTCTCGCCTCAATCAACGAGGCGGGTCACTTCTAAGGGAAAGGATTCCCCAATGAACACAGTACTTAAAGCGTCCGCGGTTTCCGTAATCGCACTCTTGGCTGCTGCTCCAGTTTTCGCGCAGCAACGTGCGCTTGGCATTGAAACGCTGAACGACCAGATCGACGACATCACCGATGATGTGAACACCGACCTGGCCCGCGGCACCGACGCAGAACGTTATGGCGCCAATGGCGTTGCCCAAGGCTGGCGCGGGTCTTTCGCCCTGTCCGCATCGGGCACCAGCGGCAACACAGACAACGGCGAAGTATCGGGCGCTGGCCGCCTGACATACGGTGTCGGCGACTGGAACCACCTGGTTGGTTTTGCGGTAGAATACGGCGAAGCAAACGGCACCAAGAGCGAAGAGAAGTTCTTTGGTACCTATGAAGGCAGCCGCTACTTCACACCCGAGTTCTATGCGTTCGGCCTGGCCCGTTACCAATATGACGGTTACCTGACCGACACATCCGGTGCAGCCGTTGACGGTTCCGAAACAGACGCATTCTTGGGCTTTGGTCCGGGTTACCGCGCGATCAATAAAGAAGACAACACATGGCGCGTTCAAGCGGGCCCCGGTGTACGCTACTTTAAAGACGCAACCGGCACCTCCGAAACCGAAGTCGGCTTCATCGCCTCGTCGCGCTACTTCTACGCGTTCAACGACATCGTATCCTTCACCATGGACACCGACATTGTCGGCTCTGACGTGAACACCATCGTGTCGAACGACGCTGGCATCAACTACAAGATGTCCGACAACCTGTCGACACGCGTAAGCTACCGTACCGACTACAACACCGATCCGGTTGCGGGCCTGAAATCCACTGACAACACCCTGGGTGTGTCGCTGGTTCTGGGCTTCTAAGCCAGGCCGTCAAACCCCGGGGGCGGGTCCCCTCGTACCGCCTTCGGGGATGCGACAAAAGGAAGGGAGGCCGGAATATTCCGGCCTCCCTTCTTTCGTTTCAATAGCGCTGTGCTGCGGCAGAGGCAGGGTCTTTACCCGCCAAAGATATCGCGCAGCACCCTGTCGATGACGCCCAGTGGGTTGTCCTGACGCGGCACCCGCTGCGGCTGCGCCGGTTGCTGAGGCTGCGGCGGGGCTTGCACCACTGGCGGTTCCGGCACGATCATCGGCAGCGGCGTATTCGGCAGCCCTTCGTGAACGCGCATCATGACCTGCTGCCAGATCTCGGTGGGCAACCCGCCCCCCGATACACCGGTCAACGGCGTGTTGTCGTCATAGCCCATCCAGACACCGGCCACGTAGTCGGCGGAAAAACCGATGAACCACGCGTCGCGGTTGGCCTGTGTCGTGCCCGTCTTACCGGCCAGTTCACGACCACCAAATTGCGCCCGCTGCCCCGTGCCTTCGGACACGACCTTTTCCATCATATAGACCAGTTGCAGCGCGGCATCTTCCTGAATGACCCGCTCGCCGATACCGCCGCCCGTGCCCATCACCGGATCAGTGTCGCCCTGCAACGTCAGATCAATCAGCCCATAGGGTTTAACGGATGACCCGCCGTTCAGGATGCCGGCATAGGCACCTGTCATTTCAAGCAACGTGCTTTCGGACGCCCCAAGCGCCAGCGCCGGACCGACGGCCAGATCGCTTTTGATGCCGAACTGCTCTGCCACTTGGCTGACCACATCGCGCCCGACACTCTCCGAGACTTTGACCGCCGGAATGTTCAGCGAATCCTTGAGCGCGGTGGTGAGCGTCACGTTGCCCTTGAAGCTGTTGGTATAGTTCTTCGGGCACCATTGGCCCGACCCCGGCACATTCAGACAATAGGGCGCGTCTTCGATCAGATCGTTGGGCGAATACCCCAGATCCAGCGCCGCGGCATAGATAAATGGTTTGAAGGCAGAGCCGGTCTGGCGCATCGCTTGTGTCGCGCGGTTAAAGGCCCCCGCGACCTTGGTCTTGCGCCCACCGACCATGCCACGCACGGCCCCGTCAGCAGACATGATCACCACAGCCGCCTGCGCTTTGGAACCTTCGCGGACCTTGTTTTCGAACACCCAGCTCAGACCTTCCTCGGCGGCGCGCTGGATCTTTTGGTCAAGGGTGGTCTTGATCACCACATCCTCGGTCGTGTTGCGGGTAAAGAACTCCGGCCCCGACGACATCACCCAATCCGCGAAATAGCCACCCGCCTCGGCCTCTGCGGCTTCTGACAGCTCTGCGGGGTTGGCAATGGCGTTATCCGCTTCGGCCTTTGACAGATAGCCCTGATCCTCCATCAGGCGGATCACGGTTGCCGCACGGCTTTGCGACCGATCAAGATTATTGGTCGGTGACAGCGTGGTCGGTGCGGTCAACAGACCCGCCAGCATCGCGCCCTCGGCAGGCTTCAACGCGGCGGCCGGTTTGCCAAAGAAACGCTGCGCCGCGGCTTCGGCCCCAAAGGCACCGCCGCCCATATAGGCGCGGTTGAGGTAGATCGACAGGATATCATCCTTGGAATACTTGGCTTCCATCGCCATGGAGAACAGGGCTTCTTTGCCCTTGCGCGACAGCGAGGACCGGCGACATTCGGCTTCGTATTCCTTTTCCGTCTGCCCCGACGACGCATCATAGGGTTCACCCAGACACAGCAGCTTGGCCACCTGCTGCGTGATCGTCGACCCCCCGTGACCGGACAAGGGTCCGCGGCCTTCGCTCAGGTTGATCTTGACCGCCGAAGCGATGCCGCGCGGGCTGACACCAAAGTGACGATAGAAGCGTTTGTCCTCTGTCGCGATCACCGCGTTCTTAAGCGCGGGGGATACGCTGTCTGCGGTGACGACGCCGCCGAACTGATCCCCGCGCCATGCAAAGACATCACCATAGCGATCCTTGAGCGTGACAGACCCTCGCGCACGCCCATCCAGCAGCGCCTCGAGCGGCGGCAGCGTGGTGTAGAAATAGCCGACGGCCAACGCAACCATCAGCACCGCCACGGCAGTCACCCGCCAGACGATCGTCCAGATCAAACGGAAGACCCACCGCACCAGCGCGGCCAGCCAGCCAATAGGCCCCTTGGGGCGCGCAGGCGCACGACGTGCCGGCTTGCGCTTGGCCGGAGCCTTTTTCGCGACCGGCTTGCGGGGCGGTTTGCCGCCTTTGCCCGCGGTGCGTTTATCGGCAACCAAGGGCCGCTTCCGTTTGGATGAATCACTCATATGCTGCTCGCTGAACCATTCTTTTTTTTCGCACTCTATCCTGCACAGCGCGGTTTGTTTAGCGCAGACGCCCCGCTGCGCCGTCTAATTAACGCCCAATAACTAGGCACATTCCCCACAGCGCCCAATAATCAGGCAAACGCGCCCACCCAGAGAGGCACTAAGCGCGATGCACTCTTCCTTCAAGGGGCACCGGCCGCTCTTTTATCCAAGGCATAACGCAGGAAGTACCTGCCATCTGGAAGAGGGATTATAGGTGAAACTCATTATCGCAACAATCAAGCCATTCAAGCTCGAGGAGGTGCGCGAAGCACTGACCGAAGCGGGCGTGCGTGGCCTGATGGTGACCGAGATCAAGGGCTTCGGTGCCCAATCCGGCCATACCGAAATCTACCGCGGCGCTGAATATGTCGTGAACTTCGTACCCAAGGTGAAGCTTGAACTGGTGGTCGCAGATGCGCTGGCCGACCAGATGGTCGAGACGATCACCCGCACCGCACATACCGGCAAGATCGGCGACGGCAAAATCTTTGTCCTCGACGTTGAACAAGCCGTGCGCGTGCGCACCGGCGAAACCGGCGAAGACGCCATCTGACCCCCACGTCCGAGGAATTGACGACATGACATCACGACTTCTTATTCCCCTTGCCGCCGCAGCGACGCTGCTGCCGTCCTTGGGTTTCGCGCAGGAGGCCGAGTATGCAACCGCGGCTGACACTGCTTTCATTTTCAACACGATCCTGTTCCTGATCGGCGGCTTTCTGGTGTTCTGGATGGCGGCGGGTTTTGCCATGCTCGAAGCCGGCCTGGTGCGGTCCAAAAACGTGACCACCCAGCTGACTAAGAACATCGCGCTTTTCGCACTGGCCGCCATTCTCTACTGGCTGGTTGGCTATAACATCATGTACCCCGGCGACGCGTGGATCATCCCCGGCGTGTTCGGCACTTTTGCAACCAAGGACATCAAGACGGCGATTGACGCGGGCGGCTATTCCAACGCGTCGGATTTCTTCTTCCAGCTGATGTTCTGCGCAACCACCGCATCCATCGTTTCGGGCACATTGGCCGAGCGTATCAAACTGTGGCCCTTCCTGATCTTCACCATCGTGCTGACCGGCTTTATCTATCCGATCGAAGCAAGCTGGCAGTGGGGCGCAGGCTGGTTGTCTGACGCGGGCTTCAGCGACTTCGCGGGTTCCACTCTGGTCCACGCCGCGGGCGGCTTTGCGGCTCTGGCAGGTGCGCTGGTGCTTGGCCCCCGTATCGGCAAATACAAAGACGGTCGTGTGATCCCGATGCAGGGTTCGAACCTGCCGCTCGCCACTTTGGGCACGTTCATCCTGTGGCTGGGTTGGTTCGGCTTCAACGGCGGCTCGCAATTGGCCATGGGGTCGATGATCGATGCCGATGCTGTGGCGCAGATCTTTGCCAACACCAACATGGCTGCTGCTGCCGGTGCCATCGCCGCGCTGGTCCTGACCCAGATGCTGTACAAAAAGCCCGACCTGACAATGGTGCTGAACGGCGCGCTGGCTGGTCTGGTCTCTATCACAGCTGGCCCGCTTGACCCGACGCTCTTCGGTGCGCTCTGGATCGGTGCTGTGGGCGGTGCGATCGTGGTCTTCGCGGTGCCCTTCCTCGACAAGCTCAAGATCGATGACGTGGTCGGTGCGATCCCGGTTCACCTGATCGCAGGCTTCTGGGGCACGCTGGTTGTTCCCGTCTACACCGACGGCACATCCTTTGTGACACAGATCATCGGCTTTGCCTCAATCGGTGCCTTTGTCTTCATCGTGTCGCTGATCGTGTGGATGATCCTGAAAGCCACCACCGGCATCCGCGTCAGCGAAGAAGCCGAGATCGCTGGTCTGGACGTATCCGAACTGGGCATGGAAGCCTACCCTGAGTTCTCCAAGAGCTAAGGTCTAAACTCCTGCAGGCAGGCAGAGGCCCGGGCGTTCGCGCCCGGGCTTTTTGCTGCGCGCGTGTTATGCTGGGCAGAGCTGAGAATGCGCCCAAACAAAAACCGCCGCGCCAGATGCCAGCGCGGCGGTTTGAGTATTTTTGAAAGGGTGAAGCGGCGGGTTAGATGCCGACCTCGATGATCGCCTTGGCGAGGATCGGCACGGTTTCGGCGTTCAGCCCCGCGATGTTCATGCGGCTGTCACCCACCATATAGATGCCGTGGTCTTCGCGCAGCTTCTCGACCATGTCAGACGAGGTTCCGAGGCGCGAGAACATGCCGCGGTGTTCGGCAAGGAAACCGAAGCGGTCAGAGCCGGAGAGACGCTGAAGTTCGCCCGCGAGCTGGCTGCGCAGACCCAGCATGGTGTTGCGGATGTCTTCGAGCTCGGCCATCCAGTCGCTGCGCAAGGCGTCGTCGTTCAGGATGGTGGTGACGATGCGCGCCCCGTGATCGGGCGGGAAGCTGAAGTTCTGGCGGTTGAGAAAGGCCAGCGTGCCCTGGTTCAGCTTTTGCGCCGAAGTGTCTGCCGACAGCGCCATCAGGATCCCGGTGCGTTCGCGGTAAATCCCGAAGTTCTTGGAGCAGCTTGCCGCGATCAGACATTCCGGCACCGCCGCCGCGACCTTGCGCGTGGCCGCCGCATCCGCGTCAAGCCCGTCGCCAAAGCCCTGGTAGGCGATATCGATCATCGGGGTGGCACCGGTGTCTTGCAACACTTTGATCACCGCGTCCCATTCGGCGGCGTTCAGGTTGGCCCCTGTCGGGTTGTGGCAGCAGCCGTGCAGCAGGACCACATCGCCTTTTTGCGCGGTCTTGAGGTCGGCGATCATGCCGTCAAAATCAACGCCACGGGTTTCATCGTCGAAATAGCGGTAGGGGACCATCTCCATCCCCAGATATTTCAGGATCGACAGATGGTTCGGCCATGTCGGGTTCGACACAAACACCCGCGCCTGCGGACGGGCCATCTGGATCAGCTCGAACGCCTGACGGATCGCGCCGGTCCCGCCCGGGGTCGCGGCGGCGGCAACCTGTGCGCGGGGGACCGCATCGCCAAGCACCATCTGCACCATCGCATCGCCAAAGGCAGGATCGCCCGCCAGACCGGTATAGGCTTTGCTGGTCTGGGCTTCCCACAGCTGGTGTTCAGCCGCCTTGACCGCGCGCATGACGGGCGTCAGCCCCGTGGCATCCTTGTACACGCCCACGCCAAGGTCGATCTTGGTCTCGCGGGGGTCATCCTTGTACATCTGCATCAAGGCAAGGATTTTATCGGCGGGCTGCGCCTGTAGGGTTTCGAACATTATGCGTCTCCGGTCGCAACGGGCACGGTGGGGAACATCCCCCATTCTGCCCAAGATCCATCGTAAAGGGACCAATCGGTATGGCCCATCCGTTCCAGTGCCAGCGCGAGTATCGCCGCGGTGATGCCGGACCCGCAGGTCGTGATCACAGGGTGCGACAGGTCAATGCCCGCCGCTTCAAAAGCCGCTTTGGTCTCGGCTACGGATTTCAGTGTTTTGTCGTCGTTCAACAGCTCTGTGTAGGGCAGGTTGCGCGACCCGGGGATGTGGCCAGCGCGCAGGCCTTCGCGGGGTTCGGGCGCGTCGCCGCGAAAGCGGGCCGCTGCGCGGGCATCCACGATCTGCGGTGCCTTGAGCTTGGACGCCTGAGCGACCTGCGTCACATCACGCACCAGTTGGTTCTGGAACCGCACGGTCATGTGGCGGTCGCGGGGGATCGGGGGCATGTCTTCGGTGGGGCGACCTTCGGCGACCCATTTGGGCAGGCCCCCATCCAGCACGGCGACATTTTCCTGCCCCATCAGACGGAACAGCCACCACACACGCGCGGCCGACAGCAAGCCGGCCCCGTCATAGACCACCACCTGATGCCCGTCTCCCACACCCATAGCGCGCATCCGCGACATGAACTTTTCAGCAGGCGGGGCCATATGCGGCATATCCGACCGCCCATCCGAGATTTCGTCGATGTCGAAAAAGCGGGCGCCGGGGATATGCGCCTGATTATATTCGGCTTTGGGGTCGCGTCCTGCATCGGGCAAATACCATGACGCGTCCAGCAGACGCAGGTCGGGATCCTTGAGGTGCTGCGCCAGCCAATCGGTTGAAACAAGCGTTTTCGGGTTGTCAGCCATGGGTCCACCCCCTTTTAGAACAGGTTTTTCAATGCCTACCCGCGACGGCCCCCGCAAGCAAGAGCCCGCGACTGTGCACATGCAGCACAGGCCGGAAATGGGCATATTGTGTTCCGTTCAGACCCCGAGAGCGGGACGGGGCGTCAGCCGTGGTCTTTCAGCAGACGCTGCTTTTGACGGGACCAGTCGCGCTTGGCGGCGGTTTCCCGTTTATCGTGCAGCTTTTTACCCTTGGCGATGCCGATCTTGATCTTAGCCATGCCACGGTGATTGAAATACATCACCATCGGGACCAGCGTCATGCCTTTGCGTTGGGTTTCATTCCACAGGTTCGACAGTTCCTTCTTGGACACCAAGAGCTTGCGGCGACGGCGTTCCTCGTGGGTGAAGGTCTTGGCCTGCGTGTAAGGCGCGACGTAGGAGTTCACCAACCACAGCTCGCCATCTTCCACGGCGGCGTAGCTTTCGGCGATATTGGCACCGCCGTTGCGCAGGGATTTGACCTCGGACCCTTCAAGAATGATGCCGCATTCGACATCATCGTCGATCGCGTAATCGAACCGCGCGCGGCGGTTTTCGGCGATGACCTTGTAGTTCGGGTCGGATTTGGAAGATGATTTAACCTGTGACATGCCAAGGATGTAGGGCGTTGCGGCCCTGCGCGCAAGATGCCGCAGCGGGCATAACCGCATGGACCGTCAGGCGGGGCGCGCCGGCCCTGCCCGCTTAGTCGCCCAGCTTGGCGTGCACCTCGGCAAGGTCGATCTCGCCCGTGGGCATCTTGTTTGCCGGATTGTCGAAATCGTATTTGAACAGCTCGAAATCCTTTTTGAAGATCTCGCGCATCAGATGCATCGACAGATCGTCGAAGTAATCCTCTACCGGGTGGGCGCGCTTGGGGCCGTGGCCTTCGGATTCGTTAAACCGCGGAATGTCGGACAGGTTCACCGCATGGGGCGTGTCGATGGCATCCAGCACGCTTTGCATGCCGTCGTTGAACTTCTCTGTCCAGATGATCTTGTCATAGGTGCCGCCGTTCACGATGAACGTGCTGACATGCCCCGACTGCGCGGACCAGTGGATGTCCGGGTCCATCGGGCGACGCCAGCGGATGGTGTCGCGGGCAAACAGCAGGAAACGGCGGAAGCTGGCGATCTGGTCAAACTCTTGCTTGCCGTCATCGCCGCCGACCTCGATCCCGTATTTCTGCACGAGCAGCGGCACCAGATTGCCGCGATACCGCCGGCCATTGCGCTGGATGCCGCAGATCTTGTCGAAGAAAGAGCTGAGGATGCGGGTATATGGATTGCGCACGCAGGTGAAGGCGTAGGATTTGTGGTTTTCCACATTGCGCGTGATCAACGGCTGAGAGTCGTCATGCGCCCATTTGTGCATGCCCGATTTCGCGTCATGGATGTCGCCGTCAAAGAATTCTCCATGGTCCGAATAGAACATGATCTGCCCGATCGTCGAACAGGCGCATTTGGGCACCACGCGGTAGACCACGCTTTCGCTTTCTGTCATCCATGTCCCTGGGAAACCCATAATCGGCTCTGCCTCCTAAATTTTTTTCGCACTTATGCTGCCATTTATGGCGACAGAATGGCCTGAAATATAGAAAAAGCAAATATTCGCGGTTTATTCAATCGCTGTTCGCCTTTATCTAACAAACTCGTCCAGAGCAGAGGGGATGCGTGTTTCGCGATGGCCAGAATTGCCTATATCCTTTTGTGTCACAAAGACCCCGTTGCAATCATCAAGCAGGCGGAGAGATTGACGGCGTCTGGCGATTACATGTCGATCCACTTTGACGCCTCGGCCAGCCCGACCGATTTTGCACAGATCACCCAAGCGCTTGGCAAGAACCCCAATGTGACCTTCGCAAGCAAACGCATCCGCTGCGGTTGGGGAGAATGGTCGCTGGTGCAGGCAACGCTGAACGCCGTCGAAAGCGCGATTGATGCCTTTCCGCGTGCCACACATTTCTACATGCTGTCGGGCGATTGCATGGCAATCAAATCCGCCGAATACATCCACGACTACCTTGATGATAACGACGTCGATTTCATCGAAAGCTTTGACTACTTCGAAAGCGACTGGATCAAGACCGGCTGGAAGGAAGAGCGGCTGATCTACCGTCACTGGTTCAACGAGCGCACCCAGAAAAAGCGGTTCTACGGCATGTTCGAGCTGCAGAAACGCCTTGGCCTGACGCGCGACATTCCTGCGGACCTGCAAATCCAGATCGGCAGCCAGTGGTGGTGCCTGCGCCGCCAGACCATAGAGGCGGTGATGGCCTTCACCCGCAAGCGCAAAGACGTGATGCGGTTTTTCCGGACCACCTGGATTCCGGACGAGACGTTTTTTCAGACCATCGTGCGCCATATCGTGCCCGACAATGAAATTCGTGCGCGCACGCTGACGTTCCTGATGTTTACCGACTACGGCATGCCGGTGACCTTCTATAACGACCACTACGATCTGCTGCTGGCCCAAGACTATCTGTTCGCACGCAAGATCAGCAGCGAGGCGACGGACCTCAAGCGCCGGTTGGGGTTGCTCTATTCGGCCAAGGATGTCGAACTGCAGATCAGCAACGAAGGGCGTAACCTGTTCAAGTTCCTGACCGGTCGGGGCCGGATCGGGCGGCGGTTCTCTACCCGTTTCTGGGAGACGGAGAGCACGCTGGGGCGCGAGCGCGAGCTGCTGATTGTCGTGTGCAAAAAGTGGCATGTCGCCAAACGCGTGCTAGAGCAGATGCGTCAGGTCACCAACCTGCCCGCGATCGAATATCTTTTCAGCGAACAGGACACCCCCCTGCCCGATCTTGGCGGCATCCAGAACAGTCTGGGCAAGCGCACCCGCCACCGGCGGTCCCTGATGCGGATGCTGTTCGACTATTACGAGGCCGACCGGCTGATCGTCTGCATGGACCCCGGCGATATCGACCTGCTGAACGACTTTGCCTCTGACCGGTCGATGACACGGGTTCTCGAGATCGAATGCCAGTTCTCGGATGACTACCTGATCGGCCACGCCATGCGCGTGGGGCTGGCGGGCGAACGCACCTCGGCCGACACGCTGGAACGGCTGCTGCCCACCATCCGGAACGACCTGACCCTTGAATCCGACCGCATCCGCGACGCGCAGTTTGAAAACTACGCCCGGATGCGCGAAACAGCCTCGGCGCAGGACAATGCCGAGGCGCTGGCCGCTTTCCTGCGCATCTCTCCGGAACAGGCGCAGCCCATTGCCGACACACATTATCTTTTCACCGATTAAGGACATCCCATGGCTTACAGCTACGACGACCAGAACATCTTTGCCAAAATCCTGCGCGGCGACATCCCGAACAACACCGTTTATGAATCCGACCACGCGCTTGCCTTTCGCGATATCGAACCCCAAGCGCCGACGCATGTGCTGGTGATCCCCAAGGGCCCCTACATCAGTTTTGACCACTTCGCGGCAGAGGCAAGCGATGCCGAAATCGTGGGCTATGTGCGCGCCATCTCGGAAGTCTGCAAAGCCGAAGGGGTTACATTGGACGCGGGCGAAGGGTTTCGTATGATCGCCAATGCCGGCGCGCATGGGGTTCAGGAAGTCCCGCATCTGCATGTGCATATTCTGGGCGGTCGGCCCATGGGGCGCATGGTGGCGCGCCCCAGCTAACCCGTCACGACATCAATCAGTGCGCAAAAGGCGCGGCGTGATCTTGCGCCGCGCTTATTTGTTTTTACGACCCGCCCGCCAGCGCGCGAAACGGCCCTGCTTTTCGGCGATGTCATCTTCCAGCCGCTCTAACGTCGGATCGATGCGCGCGCGTTTGAACCGACGCCAGCGGACCCAGATCGCATAGACCACCGCGGCAAACAGGATCAGGATGATGATATTCAGGAACGGGATTCCCTTGCTCGCATCCGGCCCGTCCACCACGCGCACGGACACCGCGTTGGGGAAGATCGACAGGAACTCGTTGCGCCAGCCGTAATGCTTGACCGCGACATACTGCGGCGTACCGGCGGCGGATTTCAGATCAGATGCCTCGGCCTGCAGGTTGGTCGTGTCGAATTTGAAATACGGCGGCCAGCCCCAGCCGGTATCCTCGTTGCGGTAAACCATGACGTCGCCTTTGGCCCGACGCGTCTGGATGAAGAAAACATCGCGGTTACCCAAAGCGGTGCTGTTGCCCACATCCGCATGCGACCAGAAGATCGAGTTCTCGCCAAAGTCGATGCGCTTTTCATAGGTGTCGGTGATCCGCACGATATCGACCTGGGGCAGCGTATAGTGAAAGAACGCGGCAATGATCAGCCAGATCACACCCCAGAAGGTCCATTTGATGATCGCCATCGGCGTTACCCCTTAGTTAAAGTTGGTGAGGTAGACGGTCAGGATGACCAGCCCCACCGGGACAATATAGACCCCAAGGATCAGCTTGCGACGGATCGACCCGTCATATCGTTTGAGCCCTCGTTGCACGAAAATGTCGCGATCCACAAGACGCGGCCCGTGCGCCCACTTCTGGTAGAGCTTGCCGCGCCGTACCCGACGCGAATAGATCGACAGGGCGATATAGATGATCGTTAGAACGACGAACCCGATGACGATCAACCTTAACAAAGCCAGCATAATCCCAGCGCCTCTCTTGTGTCCCGGGCCGGGTGTCAGTCGGTGACGGGCCAGACGATCTTGATCTCGCCGCCACTTTCACGTTCTGGCGTTTCCAGCTCACCGCCCAATTGCTGCGCGGCTGCAAGCAGGATGCGCATGCCGAGCCCCGTGCCCGTGGTCCGATCTTTGGGAATACCGGGGCCGTCGTCAATGCAGCTGAGGTGGTAGAAGCCGCCCTTGCGCTCGCCGCGCAGGTCGAGTGTCCCGCGCTTGCGGCCCTCATAGGCGTATTTCGCAGCGTTGGTCATCGCCTCGTTCACGATCATCCCCACGGATGACGCAGAGCGGGACGACAGATGCGCCTGATCGACCTCTATGTTCACCTGCACCCCGTCGGGCAATTGCTCACTGGTGGAATGGGCGACCTTCTTCAGGAAGGCTGCGATATCCACCGCGGCACCGGTTTCAGTCAGGTACAACGCTTCATGCAGGCTGCTGATGGTCGACAGGCGGCCCTGAATGGTGTCCAGCGCGGCGCGGGCTTCGGGGGATTTTTCGCTGCGGATCTGGATACGGATCAATGCCTCCAGGGACTGGAGCGAGTTTTTTACGCGGTGGTCGACCTCTTTGCGCAGCACCTCGGCATCGGCCAGTGCCTTGCGCAGCTCGATCTGGCGCATCGCCTGCCCCGCCAGCACCTTGAGCGCACGGCGCTGGAAATCATTCAACTGATGCGGTTTCTTATCCAGCACGCAGAGCGTCCCGAGCGGCAGATTCTTGTCATCCTCCAGCAAGGCACCGGCATAGAACCGAATCGAATCCTCGCCGGTGACGAAATTATTGTCAGTGGTGCGCGTATCGGCGGTGGTGTCGGTCACCTCCAGGTAGTCATCGCCCGCGATGGCATGGGCGCAAATACTGTCGGTGATGTCGCTGCCGTCAATTTCAAGTCCGACCTTGGATTTGAACCACTGGCGGTCTTCATCCACCAAAGAGATCAGCGCGATCGGCACCTCGCAAATCTCTGCCGCGAGGCGCGTGATGTCGTCGAACCCTTCTTCGGGGGCGGTATCCAGAATATTATATCCCCGCAGCAACGCGAGGCGCATTTCTTCTTGTTCTATCAAAGATGCTTTCATCGGGAACACTCACGAAACAGCGTGCGGAAAGCACTTTTAACAAGACTAAGGATGCAGGCGATAGGCACGGATATGGCCTGACACCCCCATCCCGCGACAGCGATGCGTCAAGATATCGACGTGACAGGGTACGTCAAGCCATATTCCCTGTTTGTACTCGCGGTCATCCCCAACCGCCAAAAGGGCGTTTGCCCCCCGTAAAGGGGGCAGCGCAATCAGCCTACGACGTTGAAATCAGGGCCATAAGGATAGCCGGTGATATTGTCGTTGCCGTCTTCTGTGATCACCAGAATATCATGTTCGCGGTAGCCGCCCGCGCCGGGTTGACCTTCGGGAAGGGTCAGCATCGGCTCCATCGAGATGACCATGCCGGGTTCAAGCACCGTGTCGATGTCCTCGCGCAGCTCCAGCCCTGCTTCGCGGCCATAGAAATGCGACAGCACGCCGAACGAATGACCATAGCCAAAGGTGCGGTATTGCAGCAGGTCACGCTCTTCGAGGAAGGCGTTGATCTTGTGGGTCACATCGGCGCAGCTGACACCGGGCTTCAGCAGGCTCATCCCGTATTCATGGGCAGCGACATTAGCCTCCCAGATTTTCAGGCTTGCGGGGTCCACCTCTCCGGCGAACATGGTGCGTTCCAGCGCCACGTAATAGGCCGAGATCATCGGGAAGGTGTTCAGCGACAGGATATCGCCGCGCTCCAGCTGCCGTGCAGTGACCGGATTATGCGCACCATCGGTGTTGATGCCGGATTGGAACCACACCCAGGTGTCGCGGTATTCGGCGTCGGGGAACCGCTTGGCAATCTCAAGCTCCATCGCATCGCGGCCTGCCATTGCGATGTCGATCTCGCGCGCGCCGACCTTGACCGCATCGCGGATCGCATAGCCGCCTACGTCAGCAACCTGAGCGGCCTGACGGATCAGCGCAATCTCTGCCGGAGACTTATGCATCCGCTGGCGCATGGTCGTCTCGAACAGGTCGATCATCACCACCGGCTCAAGGAAATCTTCCAGCTTGTCGCGCTGCATTAGCGTCAGGTGGTCCCCCTCATAGCCGATCACCGCGCCCTTGCCCGTAACCGAGGCGACGGCGCGCCAATAATTGTCGCGCTGCCAGTCGGTATAGGTGATGTTGTCGCAAAAGCTACGGCGCCACGGCTGACCGGCGTCGATGCCTGCGGAAATCGTCACACAGTCTGTCTCAGTCACCACCAGCCCATAGGGGCGACCAAAGGCGCAATACAGAAAGCCCGAATAATAGGCGATATTGTGCATCGACGTGAAGACCGCCGCCGTCGCTCCGGCCGCATCCATCCGTTCGCGCAGCTCTTCCAGACGCGCTTCGTATTCAGCGGTGTCAAACGGCAGCGGAGACTTCGTGCCGTTGTGGAAACGGTACATATCGGGACGGGCGGTTTTGGATGTATTGGTCATATCAGACCCTCCTTCTCAGAAAGGTCCCGGCGTGCAGGACGCAAGGGCCGTGAAATGCAGGACGACGCCATCGTCCCAACCCGCCCCCTGTCTCGCCGATTTGCGCGGCCCGATCAAGGCTCACTTTATGCCAAGCAGCGCTTTCACCATATCGCTGTCGGGGTCTTCCAGCAGATCGATAATGTCAAAATGGTGCCGCCCCTCGACGACGAACTGCTTGGCCCCCCACACGCGCGAGAATTGTTCGGCCTGCTCCAGAAAGGCGGGGCGCTCATCGGCCCCGACCCAGATCGTGACGTTCACCCCATGGGGCGGCGTCATGTTCACGGGGCTTTCCGCCGTCGCTTCGGCTTCGTCCAGCTGAAGGATGTCGTTCATAGAGGTCTGCAACAGCGGCATCAGGTCTGCCACAGGCGAGATGGACACGATATTCTCGATCCGGTCGCGGACATCGCCGGACAGGATCAGCGGGTCGGTCATGCGGGCAACCTGCTGCCCACCTGCGGAATGGCCGACAAGCGCCAGCGCACCTTGGGTGCGTTTGGCGATCTCGGAAATGGCGCGAGCGACCTGTCCGGTGATCTGGCTGATCCGCACATCGGGGCACAGGTCATAGCCGACCATCGCAACCGCATAGCCGCGCGCCAGGGGGCCAGCCGCCAGATGGGACCAATCGGCAGGAGCAAACGCTTTCCAATAGCCACCGTGGACAAAGATCACCGTGCCCCGCGACACGCCTTCGGGTTCAAACAGATCATAGACTTCGCGGTCGGTCGGCCCGTAAGAGATATTCTTTTGCGCACGAAACCCCAGCTTCTTGCGGAATGCCGCTGCGGCGTCTTTCCAGCGGGGCGGATATGCCTCTGCGTTATCGATATAAGCGGCGTTGGCATAGGCGTCGTCTAGCTGCATGTGGTCCTCCGTCAGCGTCCCGATACGAACTGGAACTAGACAATCATAGCGTTTGTTGCTTTGGGTAACCACAGACAAAAGCGGAGAGATCAAAATGACTGACGCAAAGACTGACCTGAAATCAATGCTCAAGGATCCAAGCCTGCTAGAGACCCGCGCCTATATCGGTGGCGAATGGGTGGATGGCGACGATGGCACCTTTGATGTGGTGAACCCCGCCCGCGGCGATGTGATTGCCAAGGTCGCCAACCTCAGCCGTGCGCAGGTGGCCGGTGCCATCGCCCAGGCGGAAAAGGCACAGAAGGAATGGGCCAGCTGGACTGGCAAGGAACGGGCCGGCGTCATGCGCAAATGGTTCGACCTGATGATGGAAAACCAAGACGATCTGGGGGCCATCCTGACCGCTGAACAGGGCAAGCCTCTGGGCGAGGCCAAAGGCGAAATCGCCTATGGCGCGTCCTTTATCGAATTCTTCGGCGAAGAGGCCAAGCGCGTCTACGGTGAGACCATCCCCGGCCACCAGCGCGACAAGCGGATCACCGTGATCAAGCAGCCCATCGGCGTGGCCGCGTCGATCACGCCCTGGAACTTCCCCAACGCGATGATCACCCGCAAGGCCGCGCCCGCGCTGGCCGCCGGCTGCGCCTTCGTGGCGCGCCCCGCTGCGGAAACACCGCTGTCGGCGATCGTGATGGGTGTGCTTGCCGAACGTGCAGGCATCCCCGCAGGCGTGTTCAACGTGCTGCCGTCGTCGTCCTCCTCTGCCGTGGGCAAGGAGTTCTGCGAAAACCCCGCAGTGCGCAAACTGACCTTTACCGGTTCGACCGAAGTGGGCCGCATCCTGCTGAAACAGGCTGCCGATCAGGTCATGAAATGCTCGATGGAGCTGGGGGGCAACGCGCCGTTCATCGTCTTTGACGACGCCGATCTGGACGCCGCCGTCGAAGGCGCGATCCTGTGCAAGTTCCGCAACAACGGCCAGACCTGTGTTTGCGCGAACCGCATCTATGTGCAGGCCGGTGTTTATGACGCCTTCGCTGAAAAGCTGAAAGCCCGCGTTGAAAAGATGAAGGTCGGCGACGGCTTTGAAGACGGCGTAGAGCTGGGGCCGCTGATCAACGGCGATGCCTCCGAGAAGGTGAAAGAACATGTCGAGGACGCGGTGTCGAAAGGTGCCGAAATCCTGCTGGGCAGCAAAGAAGAGAAGATGGAGGGCAACTTCCTCGCGCCGACCATCATCACCGGTGTGACGCAGGATATGAAAGTCTCGAAAGAGGAAACCTTCGGCCCGCTCGCCCCGCTGTTCAAGTTCGATAACGAAGACGACGTGATCGAAATGGCGAATGACACGATCTTTGGTCTCGCGTCCTACTTCTACGCCAAAGACCTGAGCCGCGTGTACAAGGTCGCAGAGGCGCTGGAATATGGCATCGTGGGTGTGAACACCGGCATCATCTCGACCGAGGTCGCGCCGTTTGGCGGCGTCAAGCAGTCCGGTCTGGGCCGCGAAGGCAGCCACCACGGGATCGAGGATTATCTGGAAATGAAGTACATCTGCATGTCGGTCTGACCTGCGGATCATCTGGCATTAGAAACGGGCGGCGGGATCATCCTGCCGCCCGTTTTCGTATCAGCCGTTCAGCGCGCGGGTGATCAACTGGCCCAAGCGCTCGATCCCTTCCGCGATCTTGCCTTCGGTCGAGGTGGAGTAGCTGAGCCGCAACGTATTGCGCCCCGACCCGTCCGCGAAAAACGCGTGCCCCGGTACAAAGGCGACCCGTTCGCTTTCCAGCGATTGTTTCAGCAGATCGGCCCCGTCCAGCGTGTCGGGCAGTGTCACCCAGATGAACATGCCGCCTTCGGGTTTGGTCCAGCTCACCCCTTCGGGCATATGCGCCTGCAGCGCTTCCAGCATAGCATCGCGACGTGCACGGTAGGCGCTGCGGATCGTGTCGATGTGGCTGTCGAAATGCTGCTCCGCAACCGAGGCCACGGCGATCTGGTTCAGTGTGGCACTGTGCAGATCCGCCGCCTGTTTCATCAGCACGAGTTGCGAGATCACCGGCATCGCGGCGCAGACCCAGCCCACACGCAGCCCCGGCGACAGTGTTTTCGAAAAGCTGCCGCAATAGATCGTCCGGCAGGCTTCCAGATCACCGTTCCGGCGTTCGGCCTCAAGCGCAAGGATCGGGGGGATCGCGTCGCCGTCAAAGCGCAGCGACTGATAGGCCGCGTCTTCGATCACGGCGATGTCCATTTCCTCGGCTAGATCAATCACCCGCTCGCGCGCGGCGCGGCTGACCGTGGCCCCTGTCGGATTGGCAAAATCAACGGAAAGATAGGCGAACTTGGCCGCGCCGCCTGCCTCTTTCACGGCGGCGGTATAATCCGCGCCACTGCGGTTGCTCAGCGGGTCCAGCTTGTCGTAGCGCGGCTCGTAGGCGTTAAAGGCGCCCAAAGCCCCCAGATAGGTCGGCCAGCCCACCAGCGCGGTATCCCCCGGCGACAGGAACAGCTTGCCCAGATAATCCAGCGCCTGCTGCGAGCCCGAGGTGATCAGGATGTTGTCCGGCGTCGCGGGAATACCGATCGCCTGCATCTGCGCGGCAATCCAGACACGAAGCGGTTTGTGCCCCTCGCTGGTGGAATACTGCAACCCCTGCGCCGCCATCGGCCCGTTCAGCGCCTCGGCAAAAGCGTCCTGAAACGACGTTTTTGGAAACAGATCAGGGTCAGGAATACCACCGGCGAAAGAGATGATATCCGGTTGGTCCAACAGCTTGAGCAGCTCGCGAATTTCCGACGCCTTCATGCGATTGGCGCGTGTGGCAAATATTTCCTGCAGTGACATCCGGCGTTCCTCCCCCGACTGGATCGGGGCACTGTGCCCATTGCGCTATTTTAAGTCAACAACTGTGACCTAGCCCCCACGCGCACAAAAAAGCCCGGCGCAAATGCACCGGGCTTCGTCTGTCACTGAGGTGTCGCTTAGTTGACGGTGTTCGCGTCAACCACATCCTTTTCAATCGCCTTTGGCGCACGCGCGATCTGGATCTGGCGCGGCTTCAGCGCTTCGGGCACCTGACGTTCCAGATCGATGTGCAGCATACCGTCGGCATGGGCCGCGCCGGTCACTTGCACGTGATCCGCCAGATGGAAGCGGCGTTCGAACGCGCGGGTCGCGATGCCACGATGCAGATAGGTCTTATCCGTATCTTCATCAGCTTTGCGCGCCGAGACGATCAGCGATTTTTCACGGACTTCAACGCTCAGGTCGCCTTCGGTAAAGCCGGCGACGGCGATGCTGATACGATAGGAATCATCGTCCAGTTTTTCGATGTTGTAAGGGGGATAGCTTGGCTGCGGTGCGTCGTTGGCCATCACGCGATCCATCAGATTGGCAATCTGGTCAAAGCCGACAGTCGAACGGTGCAGCGGTGCAAAATCAAAACTACGCATAGGTATTCATCCTCGTTTGAGCGATAATCATTCAGGCCTTCCACCATGGACAGACCCTGGGTTGTCTGCCGGAACCCTCAACAGGCGTTCCGATGACATGCATGTGGGGATGGACAAATCGCGTTTCAAGGGGACAAAATCACCCCTGATGACAAGGTCAGGGTTTGACGAATTTCGCGCCGGTGGTGCGGCGGCGATCCTCTGACGTGATGCGCTTGCTGACAACACCTCCGCCTTGGAAAACACCCTTGCCTGCCACCAGGTCCGCCTGAAGCCGCGCCAGCGGTGCACCAAGCGCGGTACCAAGGGACACTTCCTTGTCCTCGACATGGGCCTTGGCGGATACGACAGACACAATCTGCGGCACCCCGTTTTCAAAGGTAAAGATCGGCGCACCACTGGCCCCGAAATCGACGGAGCATGTGGTCACCAGCACGCCTTCTTGGCGGGCCAGCACGCTGCAGACCTCTTGCAGGGACGGTGCCTCTGACCGGTCTTTGGCATAGCTCACCACCCCTAACTGGTCGCCGCGGCGGGGACGGCGGGCGGTGTCGAAGGGTTTGATCGTGGTATTGCGGATCGGCCGGTCAAGTTCGAGCAGGGCCAGATCGTTGCGCACACGGTCCGAGGATACGACGCCGTCGTAGACATAATTGGGATGCACCACCGCACGGCGCACATTGCGATAGGCCCCCGCCCGCCCGTTGCGCCAACCGGCAAGAAATTCTACCTCGCCATGATCAATGCGCTGCTTGCTTTCCCTGTCGTACAGACAATGCGCCGCCGTCAGCACCAAACGGGGCGCGATCAACGCGCCGGTGCAAAACCCCTTACCGCCGATATCCAGACGGCCCACGGCCTCCCACGCGCCGGCATCCACCCCCGTGTCCAGCCTGCGCAACCGCGCATCCTGAGCAAGCCCGGCCGTCGCAACGGTCAGGCACATGATAGAGATGGCTACCCAACGGCGCACGGATATCGCTCCTACTTCGGTGAGGTCTGGTCTTTAGCCTCTCCTAGCCGCGAGATAAGGCGAAAATGCGGCGAAAACCTTAGCGGAGGCGAGGAATCTGCAAATTTGCGCCTTTTTCTTGCGACAACGCCGGAGGCTTCGGCCCACCCGACGCCCAATCCAGCAACTCTACCGTGTGCACCACGGGCACGCCCGCCGCCGATCCGATCTGCATCATGCAGCCGATATTGCCTGCCGCGATCACGTCGGGGTTCTTGGCCTGCAGGGTTCTGACCTTCCGGTCTTTCAACTGCTTAGAGATTTCGGGCTGCATCAGGTTATACGTCCCCGCCGACCCGCAGCACAGATGTGAATCCGCAGGCTCGACCACGGTAAAGCCTGCGCGTTTCAGCAAATCCTTGGGGTAGCTTTTGATCTGCTGGCCGTGTTGCAGGGAACAAGCGGCATGATAGGCCACGGTCAGTCCGTGATGGGCGGGCGTGGGGGCCGTTGGCGCGTCGATGCCCGCGATATCCCCCTTGGCGGGGTTGGGCATGGCGACAGGGTCTGCGTCCCCCGCAAGATCGTGCAGCACCTCGGACACATCCTTGGCGATCGCCGACACACGCGCCGCATCCGCCGCCAGCAGGTCGTTGCGGAACATATGGCCGTAGTCTTTCACCGTGGTGCCACAGCCCGAAGTGTTGATGACGATGGCGTCCAGCCCCTGCCCGTCCATCTCGGCGCACCATGCCTTGATGTTGCGCGCCGCGGTGGCGTGGCTTTCGCTGGTTTTGCCCATGTGATGGGTCAGCGCCCCGCAGCAGCCCGCGCCTTCGGCGACGACCACCTCGCAGCCCTGCCGCGTCAGCAGGCGGATGGTGGCGTCGTTGATGTCGGTGTTCAGCGCCTTTTGCGCACAGCCCGTCATCAGCGCCACCCGTTTACGCGGTGCCCCCTGCGCGGGGAAGCTTTGCGGGTCGTCGTTGCGGCTGACCGGCGGGATCGTCTTGGGGGCCATCTCGATCATCGCACGCAACCGCGCGTCGGGCATCAACCGCGCGAAGGGCCGCCCGATCTTCGCCCCCAGAAGTGCCAACCGGAACCGCGCCGGATAGGGCAGGATACGCGCCAGAATCCACCGCAGGGCACGATCGCTGAAGGGCCGTTTGTAGCGTTTTTCGATGTAATCGCGGGCATGATCCACCAGATGCATATAGTGCACGCCCGAGGGGCAGGTCGTCATACACGCCAGACAGGACAGGCAGCGGTCGATGTGTTTGACCGTCTTTTCATCCGGATCGCGGTCGTTCTCGAGCATGTCCTTGATCAGATAGATACGCCCGCGCGGGCTATCCAATTCGTCACCCAACACCTGATACGTGGGGCATGTGGCGGTGCAAAAGCCGCAATGCACACAGGCGCGCAGGATCTCGTTGCTGCGCGCCGTCGCGGGGTTTTTCAACTGTTCTGCGGTGAATGTGGTTTGCATGAAAGCTCCGGCGTTGCGGGCACGAGACCCTGACGAGGTAAAGAGTTAAGCGGCGACGGTGCTGGCCCAGATCAGGCCGAACCAGGGCAGCGTGGTGGCCAAGATCCCCAGCACATTGGTCCAGCGCCGCGTGACGGGGCCGGGATAGGCGCGGCGCAACACCTGCGCGACAAAGGCCAGAACGGCGATCCAGCCCAGCCAGATACAGGCAATCGCCCCCATCGACGCCAGCAGGTTTTCGCCCCAATACTGCGCCACGCCATAGCGTATCGCCATCCCCGCCACGGCACAGAGAAAAGCCAAGAGCACCAGCGCACGCAGGCTGCGCCGGTCAGGCTTGCCACGGGTCAAGAGGCGGAACACCAACGGCCCGCCGATAAAGACGACAAGGAAGACCGCAAGCAAGCTCATGCCGCACGGTCCAGCTGGCCCGCGTTAAAAATGCCCTTGGGATCGAACTGCGCCCGCAAGGCCGCTGTCAGCCGTGCCACACCGGCGGTTTCGGGGTGGAACACGCCCAAGCGCGCCTTGGTCTGCGCATCAGCCCGCACCAGCGTTGCATGCCCATCCATCGGCCCGATGGCCGCGCGCAGATCATGGCCCGCGGCGCTGCGCAGCCAGATCAGCCCGCCCGCCCAGTCATAGGTCCAGCGCTCTGCCCCCGACCGCGCCGCGATCCCCGGCGCGTCAGAGGGTTTGCACGACACGCGCCACACATCACCCTGCCCGTCGTGAAACGCCGCCACATCACGGATGCCGGACCAAAGCGCCTGCGTCGCCGCTGCATCGCGTTGCTCGACCTCTGCCCCCGCGCCGGCGAGCAACGATTGAAGCTGGCTCAGACGGTAGCTGACCGATGCCTCGAACCCCTCTATGCGCAGTGCGGTTTCGCGGGTGGCAGGGTCATGGGCGGCACCTGTCACCTCGAACGGGCTGCCAAGGGCGCGGGCCATCGCGGCCACAGCGGCCCCATCGTCCAGCCCGTGCAACACCAAGGTCGCCTGCGTTTCAGGGCGTGGCAACACCTTCATCGACACCTCGCTCAGCACACCCAAAGTGCCGTAAGACCCCGCCATCAGCTTGACCAGATCATAGCCGGTGACATTCTTCATCACGCGCCCGCCGTTCTTGACCACGGCACCGCGCCCGTCGACAAAGCGCACCCCCAGCAGAAAGTCCCGCGCCGCCCCGACCGAGATCCGCCGCGGCCCGCTGATATTGCCGGCCATCACCCCACCGATCGTCGGCGTGCCGCTGGTGCCCAACAACCCGCGATGGTCCATCGGTTCGAACGCGAGACGCTGGTTTTCGGCGGCCAGCGCCTCTTCGATCTCGGCCACGGGGGTGCCGGGTTTCGCGACCAGCGTCAGCGCACCGGGTTCATACAGCGTGATCCCCTGCAGCCCCGCAACGCGCATGATCTGACCTGTCGCGGGCAGGCCGCGCGTGCCGCCCCCCTGAACCGAGATCGGGCCAGCGGCACCTTTGACCGCTTCGACCAGCGCCTCTTCGGATGTGATGGCCATGTCTCGGCTCCTTCGTCGTGCGTGTGATCTGTTGAAGATCAGCAGTTAATCAGGCGCGGGTTATTCCGCCGCCAGCGCCACGGCGCGGCGTGTCTCTGACGCATCCAGCGGAAAGACCTTGGCTGGGTTCAGCAGCCACGCGGGGTCGAACACATCCTTCACCGCCATCTGCGCCTCCAGATCGTCGGGGGCGTATTGCACATGCATCAGATCGCGTTTCTCGATCCCGACGCCATGTTCGCCGGTCAGACAGCCGCCCACCTCGACGCAGAGCTTGAGGATCTCGGCCCCGAATTCCTCGCACAGCTCCAGATCGCCCGGTTTGTTGGCATCAAACAGGATCAACGGGTGCATATTACCGTCGCCTGCATGGAACACATTGCCGACCTTCAGCCCGAACTGATCGCTGAGTTCCTTGATGCGTTTGAGCACGAAGGGCAGCGAGGACACAGGGATGGTGCCATCCAGACACATGTAGTCGTTGATCTGCCCCATCGCGCCAAAGGCCGATTTCCGACCCAGCCAGATCTTGGCGCTTTCCTCAGCGGATTTGGATTGCCGCAGCTCCACCGGATTGTGCCGCTGCGCGATGTCGGAAATCAGACCCAACTGGTGGTCAATCTCCGCGTCGGAGCCTTCGACCTCGATGATCAGCAGCGCCTCGCACATGGGATAACCAGCCTTGGCGAAGGCCTCCGTCGCTTCGATACAGGGGCGGTCCATGAATTCGATGGCGACGGGCAAGACACCCGCCTTGATGATGTCAGAGACACATTCCCCCGCGACCTCGTTGTCGTCGAACCCGATCAACACGGGCCGCGCGCCTTCGGGTTTGTGCAGGATGCGCAGCGTGGCTTCGGTGACGACCCCCAGCTGCCCTTCAGAGCCGCAGATCAGCCCCAGCAGGTCCAGCCCGCCCGCATCCAGATGTGCGCCGCCGACCTCGATCACCTCGCCATCCATCAAGACCATCGTAACGCCCATGAGGTTGTTGGTCGTCACCCCGTATTTCAGACAATGCGCCCCGCCCGAATTCATCGCGATATTGCCCGCGATGGCACAGGCCAGCTGGCTTGAAGGGTCGGGCGCGTAAAAGAAACCGTCTTCCTCGACCGCGCCTGTGACGCTCAGGTTGGTACGCCCGGTTTGCACCTTGATGATGCGGTTGGGGTAATCGGTTTCGATCACCTCGTTCATACGCGCCACGCCAAGGATCACGCAGTCCGCCGTGGGCAGCGCGCCCCCCGCCAGCGACGTACCGGACCCGCGCGGCACGACGGGCACGCCCTCTTCGTGGCAGATGCGCAACACATCCGACACCTGCTGTGTGGTATAGGGCAACACCGCCACCATCGGCGCACATTTATAGGCGGTCAGCGCATCACATTCATAGGCCCGCGTCTCGCGTTCATCCGAGATGACAGCATCAGCCGGCAAAACCTGACGCAGCCGATCAACCACGCGCGTCTTGCGCGCGATCACGGCTTGGCTGGGAATGGGCATTTCCATGGCGAACCTCCAGTTTGGTAAAATAATATGACCAATTAAAGACATTGGCAACATAGAACCCGTCGGCGTATGCAGCTTAGCATGACTTGGATGGATCGCATCGCCCTGTTTCAACCGCTGGATTATGCCGCTTTGGCGATAATCTTTTGCGCCTGGCTGGCCATTGGCTGGCGCATCGAACACCCGAACCCCGCAAAGCCCTCTGTGTCGCTGATCATGGCGCAATACCGGCGCGAATGGATGACCCAGATGATCACCCGCCAGCCGCGTATCTTTGATTCGCAGATGATCAGCACCCTGCGGCAAAGCACGGCTTTCTTCGCCTCTACCAGCATGATCGCTTTGGGCGGGACACTGGCGCTTTTGGGCAACAGCGAGCGTCTGTCGACGGTGGTCGAAGACCTTGCCCTGACCGAGCTGCCCACCGTGGTGTGGGAATTCAAAATGCTGCTGCCACTGTTCTTTCTGACCAACGGTTTTCTGAAATTCGTCTGGTCAAACCGGCTGTTTGGCTATTGTTCGGTGCTCATGGCCGCCGTCCCAAATGACCCCGAGGACCGCCGCGCACCCCCGCTGGCGTCCAAGGCGGCAGAGATCAACATCACCGCCGCACGCAGTTTCAATCGGGGGTTGCGATCACTTTATTTTGCGCTGGCCAGCCTGGGCTGGATCGTCGGCCCGATCCCCCTCACCGTCGCGGCCATGGTCACCGTCATCATCATCTGGCGGCGCGAGTTCACGTCACTGTCACGGCGCATTCTATTGGAAAATGAGCAAGGCTAGTCTATATGTCTGTTTTCAGACATTGGTGTATTCATGTACAAATTGATCCTTTCCATTCCGCTGCTGGTTGCAGCACAGGTCGCTGCGGCTGACCCGACCTCCATCAATTCGGTGCGCGTGTCGAAAGAGGGCGGCCTTTATAAATTCGACGTGACGATCAGCCATAATGATACCGGCTGGGACCACTTTTCGGACGCGTGGCGCATTCTGGATGCCGATGGCAACCAGCTGGCGATCCGCGAATTGATCCACCCCCACGTGGACGAACAACCGCTAACCCGTTCCCTGTCCGGCGTTGAGCTGCCCGCAGGCACGACAGAGGTCGGCATTCAGGCCCGCGATACGCAGTCCGGTTGGGGGAAGGAGATCAAGAAGGTCCAGATCAAGTAAGGTTTGGGCGTGGCTCGACGCCAGAGCTGGCGGATTTATTCGCGGTGGTATGGGCCGCCCGACAGGATCGAGGCGGCGCGATACAGCTGTTCTGCCAGCATGACGCGCACCAGCATGTGCGGCCAGACCATCTTGCCGAATGACAGCGCATGATCCGCCTCGCGGCGTAGCTCTTTGTCGATGCCATCCGCGCCGCCGATGACAAAGCACAGATCCCCCCGCCCCTGATCGCGCCAGCCCCCTAGACGGTTGGCGAAATCCGGTGAGGTTTCGACCTTTCCTCGTTCGTCCATCACGCAGATCAACGACCCCGCAGGAATGGCACGGCGCAGCAACGCGGCTTCGGCGGGCATACCGCCATTTTTCTTATCCTCAACCTCGATCACGCGCGCGGGCCCTAGGCCCAGCGCGCGACCGGTTCGATCGAACCGATTCAGATAATCATCAATGAGGTCTTTTTCCGGTCCGGCGCGCAAACGCCCGACCGCACAGATGTGAACACGCATGATCCCTGCCTGAAAGGCAGCTTAATGCGGCATCACGGCTGGGGCTTCTGTGGTCATCCACATCTTCTCCAGCTGGTAGAATTCGCGGACTTCCGGACGGAACACGTGAACGATCACATCGCCTGTGTCGATCAGCACCCAGTCACCTGTTTCCTTGCCTTCGACCTTGGGCGAACGGCCATAGTCGTCCTTGACCATCTGGGCCAGTTTTTCAGCGATCGCCGAAACCTGACGCGAAGACCGGCCGGAGCACACAACCATATAGTCGCCAATCGCCGTTTTGCCGCGCAGATCGATCTGCACAACTTCTTCGGCTTTGTCGTCGTCAAGTTGGGAAAGGATTGAAGCCAGCAGAGCGTCGCTTGTGGCTGTGTTTTGTTCAGCAGTCATCAGGGCTGCCTGCGGGGTAGCAGTCGGAACTGCATTTGAAAGCGTTGACAGGACATTGTCCTCCTTTAGACGCGCCGACAGTCCCCCGGCGCTGGGGATGTCCTAGAATAGGCACGCCGAAGTGAAATTTCAATGACAAGCGGCCATGACCGGCATTTACCGGCGCGCGCCAGTCGGGCCCGCTCCGAGAGCCGCGACACCACCGCTTTGACGGGCCGCCCGTGACGCGGCCAGAGAATGGCACGCCCTGACGGGCAAACTCTTGTCCGGTGTGCATTTTTACTGACGGCACTGGCGTTGTCAGGGGGTACGACGACCACCCTCCTCGCAGCGCCATGAAGGTCTGGCCGAAAGGCACATATGCCATCCGTCCGGCTCGAGTTGGCAGTCGTGCTACAGCGTCGCAAAGCTGCCATGCGCCCGCGACAGGGGGATAGGTGAAGTCACGACAGGATCCCGGCCCCGCTGATTCCCGCCGCTCATTCCTGTGTTGATCCGGCACCTGCACCCGCGCGGGACAGGGCGAGCTTGCTGTCGTCCAGAACCTTGACCTCGCGCTGCGGGAAGGGGATCGAAATGCCGTGCTCTTTGAACGCATCCCAAAGCGCCAGATAAACATTGCCCCTGATATTGGTCAGACCGCCTGTCGGGTCCTTGATCCAGAAGCGCAGGATGTAATCGACGCTGCTATCCCCAAAGCCCACGATATGACAGACCGGCGCCTTGAAGCTCAGCACCCTCTCGACCCCGCTTGCGGCCTCTACCGCAAGCTTGCGCACCACATGGGGATCATCCCCGTAAGCCGTGCCGAAATAGATATCGAGCCGCACAAAATCGTTGGAGTGGGACCAGTTCACCACCTGACCGGTGATCAGGTCCTCGTTCGGGATCAAATATTCCTTCCCGTCCCGCGTCACGACAGAGGCATAGCGCGCGCCCAAGGTCTGGATCCAGCCAAAGGTATCGCCAAGGCTGATCACATCCCCCGGCTTGATCGACTTGTCGATGAGGATGATGATCCCCGACACAAGGTTCGACACGACCTTTTGCAGGCCGAAACCAAGGCCCACACCAATCGCCCCCGAC
Source organism: Sulfitobacter sp. G5_S2_6_S6 (assembly GCF_054968505.1). NCBI lineage: Bacteria > Pseudomonadati > Pseudomonadota > Alphaproteobacteria > Rhodobacterales > Roseobacteraceae > Sulfitobacter > Sulfitobacter sp. G5_S2_6_S6. Next base: position 103,866 of record NZ_JBQKUI010000003.1, on the reverse strand, counting down.
AGCACCGCAAGCCCGGTCAGGTCAATCCCGACGGCCTTGACCCCCATAAAAAACGCGATGCCATAAAGCGTCAGCTGTACGCCCTTCACCGCCAGCACCTGCATAGAGGGGCTGATGTCTTCGTTCTTGCGGATCGTGGCAGCGCTGGTCTGGCTGATGATCCGCGCCACAGAGAAGAACAGGCCGATCACCACCAGCGCGGTGATCACCGTCAGCAGCGATAGTCGGAAATCCCCGATCGACAGTGCCACCGAATCCAGAAACGCCGAGACATCATCGACCACGTTCAGCGCATAGAGCGTGGCGTAGATCCACAGCCCCCATGTCACCAGACGCCGCATGGGGCGGTTGCGCACCAGCCGCGCTGCGAAGGCGATACAGACCCAAACAGCCACCAGCGTTGCGAATATGCCGATCAGATAGGACCGCGACGGCCAGGTGATGTTCTGCATCACCAGATAGACTGTCCCTGCCAGCAGGGCGAACCACATCAGCCCCAGACGCCGCTTGACCTGCACCACCATGCGCAACTGCCACTTGGACCACCCCTCGCGCGAGCGGACCCAGTTTTGCAGCCAGTTGCCCGTGGCGTGATGCAGCCCCCATGATATCAGCGCAAGCCCGAGCAGGATGAACATCTGGTACTGACGCCAGCCGGGCTGCATCAGGCTTTCCGCCAATCCGATCCCCCCTGCGATCAACGCCTGGATACTCTCAAGGAAATGGGCAAAGGGGTCTGGGGTCATCATGAACTTTCAAGGCAAGAAACTTGTACAGGGTTTCAATGGTGGGACAATCCCGCGCACCGCGCAAGAAGGGATACCCGTGCCCGTGCACAAGCACGTGATCCGATGCAGCCGCGCCACCACCGTGGCACCACCGCACACCGTCAGAATCCTTGATCACATGGGCGAAAGCGTCTAGCTAAGCCGCTATGACACATATTTCAGACGATCTGTTCAACATTTGCGACCGCGCCCGCTTGCGCGAACGCTTTTTCGGGGCAACCCACACCGTGCTGGCGCGACTATAAACGCCCGCCCGCGCCTTGGCGCTCGTCTTTCGTACACCCCTATACTTCGCTTACATAACATACGGGAGAGGACCACATGTCCCCCAAAACGCTCTATGATAAAATCTGGGATGCCCATGTCGCGCACGAGGCCGACGATGGCACCTGCCTTCTGTACATCGACCGTCACCTCGTCCACGAAGTGACCAGCCCGCAAGCCTTTGAAGGGCTGCGGATGACGGGCCGCACCGTGCGCCGCCCTGACCAGACCATCGCTGTGCCCGATCACAACGTGCCGACCACGCTGGACCGCGCCAACGCCGCGACGATGACCGAAGACAGCCGCGTTCAGGTGGCCGCCCTTGATACAAACGCCAAGGAATTCGGCCTGCACTACTACCCCGTGTCCGATGTGCGTCAGGGCATCGTGCATATCGTCGGCCCCGAGCAGGGCTGGACCCTGCCCGGCATGACCGTTGTCTGCGGTGACAGCCACACCGCGACACATGGGGCCTTCGGGTCGCTGGCCCACGGGATCGGCACCTCGGAGGTGGAACACGTGCTGGCGACGCAAACTCTGATCCAGAAGAAATCCAAGAACATGAAGGTCGAGATCACCGGCAAGCTTGCCCCCGGTGTGACCGCCAAGGACATCACCATGACCGTGATCGGTGAAACCGGCACGGCGGGCGGCACCGGCTATGTCATCGAATATTGCGGCGAGGCGATCCGTGACCTGTCGATGGAAGGCCGCATGACCGTCTGCAACATGGCCATCGAGGGCGGCGCGCGCGCTGGCCTGATCGCGCCGGACGACAAGACGTTCGAATATTGCAAAGGCCGCCCCCACGCGCCCAAGGGTGCCCAGTGGGAAGCCGCGATGGATTGGTGGAAAACTCTGTATTCCGATGACGACGCCCATTGGGACAAGGTCATCACGATCAAGGGCGAAGACATCGCACCAGCCGTCACCTGGGGCACCTCGCCCGAGGATGTTCTGCCCATCACCGCCAAAGTGCCCGCGGCATCCGACTTCACCGGCGGCAAGGTCGACGCGGCGAAACGCGCGATCGAATACATGGGCCTGACCGAAGGCATGGCGCTGACCGATATCGAGATCGATACCGTGTTCATCGGGTCTTGCACCAACGGCCGCATCGAAGACCTGCGCGCTGCGGCGGCGGTTCTGAAAGGCAAGAAGATCAAGGACGGCATGCGCGCCATGATCGTCCCGGGCTCCGGCCTTGTGCGGGCGCAGGCCGAGGAAGAAGGGCTTGCCGATATCTTCAAGGATGCCGGTTTCGAATGGCGCCTTGCGGGGTGTTCCATGTGTTTGGCGATGAACCCCGACCAACTGGCACCGGGTGAACGCTGCGCATCGACATCGAACCGCAACTTCGAGGGCCGTCAGGGCTTTAAGGGGCGCACCCACTTGATGTCCCCCGCGATGGCTGCCGCTGCCGCTCTTACCGGACGTTTGACCGATATCCGCAAGCTCGACGCGTAAGCGGCCATCAGATCAAAGGACAACAAAACCATGAACAAATTCGACAAACTTTCCGGGATCGCGGCCCCCATGCCGATGGTGAATATCGACACCGATATGATCATCCCCAAGCAGTTCCTGAAAACGATCAAACGGTCGGGCCTTGGCGTGAACCTGTTTGACGAGATGCGCTATGACCGCGACGGCAACGAAGTACCGGATTTCGTGCTCAACAAACCGCAATACCGTGACGCGCAGATTCTTGTGGCGGGCGATAACTTCGGATGTGGTTCTTCGCGGGAACACGCGCCTTGGGCCATCGCCGATTTCGGCATCACCTGTGTCATCGCGCCCAGCTTTGCGGACATCTTCTACAACAACTGTTTCAAGAACGGCATCCTGCCGATCGCCCTGCCGCAAGAGCAGGTGGACCTGTTGATGAAAGACGCTGAAAAAGGCTCTAACGCGCGGATCGAAGTGGATCTTGAGGCGCAGACGATCACCAGCTCTGACGGTGAAGTCATCAGCTTCCAGGTTGACGCGTTCAAGAAGCACTGCCTGATGAACGGGCTCGACGATATTGGTCTGACGCTGGAAAAAGCGGCCTCTATCGACAGCTTCGAATCTGCCGCTGCACAGGCACGCCCCTGGGTCTGATCCCCACGGGCCCGGCCCGACGGGCTGGCGCGCTTGACCTAACCACGGGTTGAGTTTTATACATGGTTGTGGGCACCGCTTTGTTGCCCACAACAGACCGCGGGTTGCGTCATTTTCGCCGCAGCTATGATGCAATATCGCACCACACCTGCGCTCAAAATGTCTCAGATCCGCGCGCATCGTCAGGAACGGGCTTGAGGAATGTGGCGAAAGAAGACACAATTGAGGCAATTCTGAGGCAGGCCTTCGACACCCGAGGGCATCAAGTTGGAACAAGCACGCGGCAAAGAATCGTGGCTGGCCAGTTTGGAAGGGTAGTTTTGTGATTGCACGTATATCCGGCGCGGCAGCGCGTGGCATTCTGGTGGCATTGTTGATTGCAACGCCCGCCCTCATGTTACCCGATGCGTTGAACGATTCCAGCCAGATCACAATGCTGGTGGCGCTGATCGCCTGTTTCCTCACGTTTATCGAATACAACTCGAACTTCCCAAGCATCATCGAATTCCGCGACGCGGCCCCCTTCAACCGGCTGCGCTATGTCTGCTTGCTGGTCACGATCATCCTGCTGACGTTGATCCTGAAGCAAAAGGTCAGCCCCTCGGTTCTGGGCGGTGCCATGACCTCTATCGGGACGATCCTTGGCAATGCGATGGATTTCCCCTTTTCGCCGGTGCGCATGATTGTCCTGATGCTGCCCGAAAGCGCCAGCGACGCACTGGTGACATCGGTCCGTACGTCCGCGGGCATGGCCTATCTGATCTCGCTGATCTCGATGGGGGCGTTTCTGGTGCTGGTGCGCATCATGAATTGGCCCGTACGTCAGGGGGCCTTTAACGTCTGGGTGAACCTGCCGCTGTTCGACCCGACCGCGGGCGGGGATGTCATCTATCGTCTGCAACGGGACGCACGGATCAATATCGCGCTTGGCTTCCTTCTGCCCTTCCTGATCCCCGCAGTAGTCAAAGCGGCGGCCGATCTGCTAGACCCGATTACATTGCAGAACCCGCATACCCAGATCTGGACAGTCGCCGCATGGGCCTTCCTTCCTGCCAGCATCATCATGCGCGGCATTGCCATGGGCAAGATCGCCGAGATGATCGAAGAGAAACGCCGTCGCGCCTATGCCGACGAGGCGGAGAAAGATCACGGCTTGCAGCCAGCCTGATCGCAGGCGTCCTGCTGGCCGCATCCCCCGCGATGGCAGAGCCTCTGCGCATCGCCACCTTCAACACCGAATTATCGCGGGCCGGACCGGGTCTGCTGCTGCGCGACATTGCCAAAGGGGCGGACCCGCAGGTTACCGCTGTGACGCGCCTGCTGGCGGATGTCGCTGCCGATATCATCGTGCTGCAGGGGGTGGATTACGATCTTGGCGGCACAACGCTTGGCGCTTTGGCTGACAGGGTTGGCGAGGCTGGCCCCAGCTACCCCTACCGTTTCGCGCTGCCCCCGAATGCGGGACGGCCTACGGGTCTGGATATGGACGGCGACGGTAAAACGGGCGGCGCGCGCGATGGTCAGGGCTATGGCCGCTTCTTCGGCGCGGGCGCGATGGCGATCCTGTCGCGCTATCCCGTGCTGCGCACCGATGTTCAGGATTACAGCGATTTCCTGTGGCGTGACCTGCCCGATGCGCTACTGCCGCAGACGGACGGTGCCCCCTTCCCCTCTGCCGCGGCGCAAGAGGTGCAGCGGCTTGCCTCGCACGGGGCATGGGTCGTGCCCTTCGACATCCCAGATCAAGCGCCCCTGACCCTGTTGACCTTTTATGCGACGCCCCCTGTGTTCGACGGACCAGAGGACCGCAACGGCAAACGCAACCATGATGAAATCCTGTTCTGGGATCACTATCTGGCGGGCACCTTCGGCCCGCCGCCAACAGACCGTTTTATCCTGCTGGGGGATGCAAATCTTGATCCGGCGAAAGGCGAAGGGCTGCGCGCCGCGATCCAGACGCTGCTGGATCACCCCGCGCTCCACGACCCGCTGGCGGGCCAGCCCACCGTCACCTTCGACGGTTTGGGAGATATGCGTGTCGACTATCTACTGCCTTCAACCGACTGGCGCGTCGTCGCCGCTGGCGTGGCCCGCGACCCTGCTGCCAGCCGCCATGGCGTGGTCTGGGCCGATCTTGACCGCTAGCCGTTCTTGACCCCTCTGGCTCCCCGCGCTACCCCGCTATCAACGTATTTTTCAGGAGACATCGCATGGCCAACCCCACATTGCTAATCCTCGCCGGTGACGGCATCGGCCCCGAGGTCATGGGCCAGGTTGTTCGCATCATCGACTGGTTTGGCGACAAGCGCGATCTGGCCTTTGACGTGGATCACGATCTGGTCGGCGGTGCCGCCTATGACAAACACGGCACCCCCCTGCATGACGACACGATGGCCAAAGCACTGGCGGCGGATGCTGTTCTGCTCGGTGCCGTTGGCGGGCCGAAATACGACGAGCTTGATTTCTCCGTGAAACCCGAACGCGGCCTGCTGCGCCTACGCAAGGAAATGGACCTGTTTTCGAACCTGCGTCCGGCACAGTGTTTTGACGCGCTGGCGGATTTCTCCTCGCTGAAGAAAGACCTCGTTGCCGGGCTCGACATCATGATCGTGCGCGAACTGACATCGGGTGTCTACTTTGGCGAACCCCGCGGTATTTTCGAGGAAGGCAACGAACGCGTCGGCATCAATACACAGCGCTACACCGAATCCGAGATCGACCGTGTCGCACGGTCTGCCTTTGAACTGGCGCGTCGTCGGGGCAACAAAGTCTGCTCGATGGAGAAAGCCAACGTCATGGAAAGCGGCATCCTGTGGCGCGAAGTCGTGCAGAAAGTGCATGACGAAGACTACCCCGATGTCGAGCTGTCCCACATGTACGCCGACAACGGCGCGATGCAGCTGGTGCGCGCGCCCAAGCAGTTCGACGTGATCGTCACCGACAACCTGTTCGGCGATATCCTGTCCGATTGTGCCGCGATGCTGACAGGCTCGCTGGGGATGCTGCCCTCTGCCTCGTTGGGTGCGCCCAATGCCGATGGCCGCCCCAAAGCGCTGTACGAGCCCGTCCACGGCTCTGCCCCCGATATCGCGGGGCAAGGCAAGGCGAACCCCATCGCCTGTATCCTCAGCTTTGCAATGGCGCTGCGCTATTCCTTCGACCAAGGCGATGAAGCCGCGCGTCTGGAAAAAGCCGTTGAAAAAGTGCTCGCCGATGGGGCACGCACCGCGGATCTGATGGGCCCCGAAGGCGGCTCACCCATCTCGACCTCCGAAATGGGCGACGCAATCCTCGCCGCGCTGGATGCGAGCCTGTAAGACCTAAAGAGCAGCCCTGCCGGATGACCGGCGGGGCTGCTTTGCTTTCGCCAGAGCTGCAGCATGCCGCAGCCACGCCCGTTGAAGCGGGCATAAGCGAATGCAGCAGCCGTGACCCTATCCGCGCCCCTGCCGGCGCAGAAACAATACCGCCAGAGTGATCACCGTCGCCATCGCAATCACACCAAGATACCGTTCGTAAAGACCGTCAACATCGGTGGGTAGCATGAAAAAGACCGGTGCCGAGACGGTCCAGAGCGCGGAGAGGCCGACAAGGATTCTGGCGTATATTGCACCGCAGCAGCGCGCCCCTTCTGACATGGACCACGGTAAGATCGCCATAAGAAGGCCAAGAGCATAGACCAAGTAGCTATGGATCACGACGCCATCGCTGTCGTTGTCGCCGTATTCATTCCGCGCGCCAACAAGGAAGACAATCAGCCCCAAGACGGTGAAGCCCACGATCCCGACGCTCCAGCGCCAATTGCCCAGATGAATATGCGCGGCAAGTAAAGCGACCGATATCAGTGAAGCCGAAAACGCATAGATGCCGATATCGACAATATATTCATATTCACCCGCACCAAGATCGCTGATGGTGTCGGCGATCCAGTCGTGGCCCGGAACAACAAAATCCGCGATCAGGATCATCACCGAAAACAGGATGCAGCCAAATATCGCGTACCACGCAAGGAGGCGCACGAGCCCGGGCCTTTCTCGAACTGCTGCGTCGCCGATTTCGTTCTCCATGTACAATTTACCTTTTAAAAATGAAAAATTCCGATCGTAAGCTTTTCGTAAGCTTACGCTGGTCATGAGCACGCATCTAAATCTGCGAAAGCTCTATTATGGCCTCTGTGAAGACCCTTTTATCCCGGCTAGCCGTTCTGCGTGAACGGATAAGCATCTCCCCCGTGCTGCTGACCGTTCTTTCCATCGCATTCGTGTTCAGTGTCGATAATAGCACATTCTGGGACATCTCAAGGGATGTCTTCTCGGGCCACCTATTGTCGCTCGTGGGCTTTATGGGGGCTGTGTTCTGTTTGACGTTGGCCGCCTTCAGCCTGTTCGCATACCCGTGGACGGTTAAACCGTTTCTGGTCTCGATGCTCATACTGGCCGCCATGACGTCTTATTACGTCGATACACTTGGCATTATCGTTGACCGCGATATGATACAAAATGTCATGGTGACCACCGTCGCGGAATCCCGGCATCTGATAACACCTGGCTACATCACCCATATTATTGTCTTCGGTGTGTTGCCCGCGCTCGTCGTGATCTGGGTGCCCATTCGACCCCAGACGCGGATCAGGGCGGCTGTAACGCCGATACTGACCTTTGTTGTCAGCCTTGCATTGGCCGCAGGATTGCTGATGTCAGACCTGAAATCCTATGCTTCGATCCTGCGCGAGCGGAAGGATTTCATGAGCAGCTACCAGCCCGGTGCCCCGTTGGTAGGCGCGATCCGATACGCCAAGATGATGTCGCGTTCGGCCAATCTGGTCCTCACCAGCACCGGAACGAATGCAAGGGGCGGTTCTGCCTATGACGCGCCGCAAAAGCCTATGCTGACCGTTGTCGTTGCGGGGGAAACCGCGCGGGCGCAGAATTTCAGCTTGAACGGATACGGCGTCGACACGAACCCAGAGCTGTCCAAGCTGCCAATTATCAACTTTAGCAATATCCAGTCCTGTGGCACTGCCACGGCGGTGTCACTGCCTTGTATGTTCTCAAAATACAGCCGAGATGACTACAGCTTTGAAAAAGGCACCTCGACCGAGAATGTGCTAGATGTCTTCGGGCATGCCGGGCTGCAGGTCGAATGGTGGGACAATAACACCGGCGACAAAGCGATTGCCGCACGGTTCAAGACACGCAGGTTCAACGATCTGACCGACCCGGAGTTCTGTGCAACGGGTGAATGTATCGACGGCATATTCCTTGAGCCGTTGAAAGACTACATCGCATCGATCAAGCAGGACACGGTCTTGGTTCTGCACCAGATCGGCAGTCACGGGCCGACCTATTATCAGCGCTATCCGGCGGCATTCGAACGCTTCACGCCCGCATGCCGTACGGCGGAGTTCAAGAAATGCACCCCGCAGGAGATCACCAATGCCTATGATAACACCATCGCCTATACGGATCAGATCCTTGCCCAGACGATAAAAATGCTTGCCGCGAATGAAGCTTTGGCCACGTCACTGCTTTATGTGTCCGACCACGGTGAATCGCTTGGCGAACGCGGGCTGTATTTGCACGGGGCACCCTATTTCATGGCCCCGGACACGCAGACCCATGTCCCGATGCTCCTATGGATGTCAGACGCATTCCGAACCCGCTTTGGCATCGATGAAAGCTGTGTGGCGGAACAGAAGGACAAGCCGCTGTCACACGACAACCTGTTCCATTCCCTACTTGGGATGCTCGACATCAACACCGCAGAGCGTAACCCCGATCTGGATATCTTTGCTTCCTGCAAAACAAATACTGAGGTGGCCAAGATATGAAGCCGGAAATTATCAAACCGCTTGAGAAACCCGAACGCGTTACGGGGGTCGCCCATCTGTTTGCCGCTGCGGGCTATTCGATTGGCGGGCTGCGACGTCTTTGGATGGAAACCGCGTTCAGGCATATTATTGTGGCGCTGCCAATCGGTAGTGTTCTGCTCTACATCATGGATGCGGGTGTCGCTGATTTTCTGGTCTTTCTGGTCCTCTTTTCCGCTCTTGTCGCGGTCGAGGCTCTGAATACGGCGATCGAATGTATCGTCGACCACCTTGCTCCACAGTGGGAAGTTTTCGCCCGTGACGCCAAAGACCTTGGTTCGCTCGCGACCATGTGTTTGCTTTTCGCGAACGGTTTTTTCATGGCTGTGGTCGCTTTGCGCTATTTCGGGATGGCCTGAGATATGCCGATGCACCGGCCGCAGAAAATAGAATGCCCTAAGCCTGAAACTATGATCATGTCAGCATCAGCCGAATTGGCTAAGCCGCGTCTCGGAACTGGACAGTAACATTATGCGCATACTCTTGATCGAGGATGAAAAAGCTTTGGCGCGGCCGCTGAAAGAGCATCTGGAAGCGGATCTTCACATTGTCGAATGGTTCTGCACCCTGGACGAGGCAGACGCCGCGCTGCGTACGCTATCCTATGATGTGGTACTTCTGGACCTGCAGTTGCCTGATGGCGACGGGTTGGACTTTTTAAGCAAACTGCGGGCAAAGGCCATACGCACGCCGATCCTCATTCTCACTGCCCGCGACAAGGTGTCGGACCGAATAGAGGGGTTGAACAGGGGTGCTGATGACTATGTGATTAAGCCTTTTGACCTAGATGAGGTCAAAGCGCGCATCCATACCGTCTGTCGACGCAGCGCCAACCAGTTTGCCCAAACGGTTCAGTTGCACGATGTGGTGGTCAATCTGTCCGATCACACCGTCATGCGCGCTGAACAGCCCGTACGTCTGACCGCTAAGGAATGGGGTGTCTTCGAAACGCTACTGCGCCGCAAACCCCAGATCGTACCGAAGGAGAGCCTTGAAGCTGCCATCTATGACTACGGCGAAGAAGTCGAAAGCAACGCGATCGAGGCACATATCAGCCGTTTGCGCACGAAGTTAGGCAAAGACCTTATCGCCACGCACCGTGGTTTAGGCTACGCCTTGACCTCATGACACGCCGCCGCAAAAGTCTGGTTCAGTCGCTGCTCGGGTCGCTGCTTGTGCCCGGGCTGGCGGTGATGGTGATTGGCGTTTTGATCGTCCAGCATATCTTCAAGGACGAGTATGACGAGCTGCTTGATGCCAGCCTGATTGGCAAGGCGCATCTCTTGGTGGAGTTCATCGAAACGACTCAAGGCGACGCGGGCTTTGACGTGGGCGGCTTGCTGGATTTTGAAAGCAAACTGCGTAAGCCGGATGAACGCGCGTTGATGTGGTATCTGGATCCGGATGGTCAGGTCTACGCGCAGTCAAAAAGCGTTGGTGCTTTCGCGCTTCCCACGCCATTGGCCACCGGGCTAAGCACCGCCGCCGGGCATCGCTTTATCATGCTCCGTTCAGATCAGCCCGAGACGGGCAGCGTCGTGGTGGCCGAGCCGATGGTGGAACGCAATGAGGCGATAACCGATGTGGTGATCGCTGTGGCGATCGGTTTTGGCCTGTTGGGGGCGCTTTTTGCGGTATCCTCCTTCTGGGCGGTTCGACGATCAGTCGCGATGATTGCCGAGCTCAGCCGGAACATCGCAGAAAAGAACGAACACAACCTTTCCCCGATTGAACGCGAGAATGTCTTTTCCGAAATAACCCCGGCGATTGATACGCTTGACGGGCTCATGGGGCGACTTGACCGCGCCATCACCGCAGAACGTGCCTTTGCCACGAATGCCGCGCATGAATTGCGCACCCCCGTTGCCATTTGTCTGGCGCAGGCGCAGCGGCTGCGGGCAAAGCTGAGCGACCCCGCAAAGATCGACAATATCGTCGAAATCGAAACAGGTCTGAAGCGGCTTGAGCGCTTGATCGAGCGCCTATTGCAATTATCAAGGGCGCAATCAGGACTGGGCCTCAATGCGGTCGCGACGGATGTTTCCCCGGTGATCACGCTTTTGATGTCCGAGATGCGCAGCCGAAGCCGCACCCCGGAAAAGATCGAATTGAAGTTTCCCGAAACACATTTTTCAACGCGCGTTGATCCGGATGCCCTTGGGATCATCCTGAACAATATGTTCGACAACGCCCTGAAGCACGCTAGCGGCCCTTTGCCCACGGTTGTAGACGCCAGCCAATCGGGGAGAGTTGCCGTCGTGAACGATTGCGCCCCTCTCTCACCCGCGGACCTCGACCGCATAAAGCAGCGGTTCAACCGGCGTGGCGCGCTGTCAGACGGATACGGGCTGGGACTGTCGATCATACAAGATCTATGCGCCCAGTCCGGATGCCAACTTGAAATTTACGTACCCCGGGAACTGAGCCCGCGCGGTTTTGCTGCCGTCTTGCGCCTGCCCGAGACGACGAACGGCCTAAGGTGACTTTCCCCAACTGATCCGGAAGCGAGCCCAAGCAGCACCAAGCGTTATAAAATGCGTGTCAGGTCAGCCGCGCGTAAAGGCCATTGCGCGCGCGCAAGCTGTCGTGCGTTCCGGCTTCGACCTTGCGCCCTGCCTCCATGACGATGATCTGGTCGGCATGTTTCACCGTCTCAAGCCGATGCGCGATAATGAGCGTGGTGCGGCCCTTTGAAAGCCGCTCCAACGCCTGCTGGATGTCGCGCTCCGTCTCGCGATCCAGCGCCGATGTTGCCTCGTCCAGGATCAGGATCGGTGGGTTTTTCAGGAAAGCGCGGGCGATGGCGACGCGCTGTTTCTGCCCGCCCGACAGCATGACACCCCGCTCGCCCACGATGGTTTCCAGCCCCTCGGGCAGTGCGGAGACGAGCGCGCCCAACTGGGCATTCTCGACCGCGGCATCCAGTTCCGCCGCCGTGGCATCGAGTTTTCCGTACAGGATATTCTCGCGCAGGGTGGACCCGAATAGGAACACATCCTGAGAGACCAACCCGATCTGAGAGCGCAGACTGTTCAGGGTCATATCCGCAATGTCGATCCCATCAATCGTAATCCGCCCGCCGGAAGGGTCGTAAAACCGCGGGAGCAATGCCAGAAGCGTTGTCTTGCCTGCACCCGACGGCCCAACGAAAGCCACTGTCTCACCGGCTTTGGCGGTCAAGGTGACGTTATGCAGAACGGGCAACGGGCTGTCATAGGCAAACGACACATCTTCAAAAGCGACCTCGCCTTGCGTGACGGTCACTGCGACGGCATCCGGCCGATCGCTGACATCGCGGTCGGTCTGCAACAATTCGGTGTAGCGTTGGAAACCGGCGATACCGCGGGGATAGGTTTCGATCACAGCGGCAATTTTCTCCAGCGGGCGGAAAAAGACGCTGACCAGCAGCAGGAAGCCGACAAAGCCGCCCGTGGTCAGCGACCCTTCCAGCACAAAACCAGCACCCGCCACCATCACCACAACCTGCACGAAACGCAGGCCCATGTAGTGGATCGCACTGGCCTTCGCCATGATCGCATAGGCCGACAGTTTGGTCCTGCGATAGGCTGCGTTGTCACGCGCGAACAACGTTTCTTCGTGATCTTCATTGGCAAAGGCCTGCACGACCCGGATGCCGCTGATGGCTTCCTCCAGGCGCACGTTAAAGGCCCCCACACGCGCATAGATATCGCGCCAAGACCGTGTCATGCGCGCCCCGTAAACGGCCACGACCCAGACCATCAGCGGCACGATCACGACCGTAATCAGGGCGAGCGTGACATGCAGATTGATCATCAACGCAAAGGCTCCGACAAAGGTGACCACCGCGATGAACAGATCTTCGGGCCCGTGGTGCGCGACCTCGCCTATTTCTTCAAGGTCGCGGGTCACTCGGGCGACAAGCTTGCCGGTGCGCGCCCGGTCATACCAGCGCCAAGACAGCCGGGTCAGATGCGAAAAAGCGCGGCGGCGCATCTCGGTCTCGATCTCGATCCCCAGACGGTGCCCCCAATAGATCACCACCCCCATCAGGGCGGTATTGACCAGATACACCAGCAACAGCCCAATCGCGGCCAGTATGGTCAGCCTCAGGTCGCCAAGCGGTAGCAGGTGATCTATGAAGGCGGTGATGGCGAGCGGGAAGGCAAGCTCCAGCAAGCCGGACAGCACGGCAGAGCCGAAGTCGACCCAGAACAGGCGCGTGTGGGGACGATAGTATTCGAAAAATTGGCGGAGCATATGGCTGGCTTTCGGATGAATATGGTCGGGGTCAAATCGGGTGAACGACCGGGCTGGGCTTTGTGTCGATGACCTGCATGGGCAGTCCGTAGATCCGCTGAAGCGCGTCGGGGTCGAGCAAGGAGTGCGCAGCGCCCTCAAGCGCCACGCGCCCGGCATCCAGCGCGATAACATGATCGCAAAAGCGCACCGCCATATTCACGTCATGCAGCACCACCACGGCAGAAAGCGCACCGGCGTTGACCGTTTCACGCAGCAGCCCCAGCACGTCGATCTGATGGGCCACATCCAGCGCCGAAATCGGTTCATCCAGCAGCAAGCTACGCGCCCCCTGCGCCAGCATCATCGCTATCCACGACCGCTGTTTTTCCCCACCTGACATAGTGTCGACCATCTGGCCGCGCTTGTGCTCTAGCCCACATTGCGCAATCGCCGTATCAATCATAAAGCGATCCTCGGGGCCCAATCGACCCAAGGCGCCGCGCCAGGGGTATCGACCAAGCGCGACCAACTCCTCCAGCCACAGCCCTTCGGTCGGCGGGGTCACCTGCGGCAGAAATGCCAGATCGCGGGCAAAATCCCGCGGCTTCCAGTCCCTCAGGTCCTGGCCGCCATATTGGATGGTTCCGGCGCTCGGCCGGGTTTGCGCGGCGAGCATTTTCAGCAGCGTTGATTTGCCCGACCCGTTGCGCCCGGCAAGCGCCGTGATCCCCGGCTTGATCGCCAAGGAAAGGTGATCGACCAGCCGCCGCTTGGGCACGTCAAAGCAGACATTTTCGAGCGTAAAGAGGGTCATGCGTGTCTCCGTCCGAGCAGGGCAATGAAAAGCCAGGGCGTGCCGATCAGCGTCGCGAAAAGCCCCAGCGGCAGGTCGTAGGGGTAGCTGGCGGTGCGCGCCCCAAAGGCCGCGAGGCTCATGAGCAACGCACCCAGACACCAGCTGGCAGCCAGAAACGGCGCAGGGCGCAGCAGGCCAAGGCTGCGGGCGATATGGGGGGCCATCAGGCCAACGAAACTGACCGGGCCGACCAGCACGCTTGCCGCGCCAGTGGCCAGCCCTGCCGCCAGCACAACGGCAAGCCGCACGACGCCAAGCGGCACCCCCAGACCCTGCGCGACACCCGATCCCAGCGGCAGGATGTCGAACCAGCGCGACAGCAACAGCGCCGCGCCAAGCGCCGCCACCGCCATTGCGGCAAGCGCCATCGCCCCTGCGACCGTGACCCGTGTCGCACTTCCCGCAAGCCACCCCAGCAGGGACCATGCTCTGGGATCGCCCGACGCCATAATCGCTGCCAGAAGGGCCGAAGCGAAGGCTCCGATCGCCAGCCCTGCCAGCAACAGCCGCGCCGGTGCCATATTACTGCGCGCCGCATAGGCGGACAGGATGATCAGCGTCGCCGCCGCCCCGCCAGAAGACCCGAGCGCCAGCGTCAATGGCGACGGGGCAGGCAGCAGGAACAGCGTTGCCGCATAGCCAAGCGCGGCACCACCGGTCACACCCAGAACCTCGGGCGCGGCCATCGGGTTTGCCGTCACCCGCTGCAATGCCGCCCCCGAAAGCGCCAGCAGCGCTCCGGCAGCGGCAGCCGCCAGAATGGCCGTGGCCCGCAATGGCACGAAACTCGCCGCAATCGCGCCCGATATCACGCCCCAGCCCTCGGGTCCGCGGGTGCCAAACAGGCTCAGCACGGCAAAGGCGACCGTCGCGCAGGCCAGCAGAGCAACCCGCCGCCACGGGTGCGGCGCGCGCGGTGGCAGGGTGTCGTTACGCTCGGCGTCGGGCGGGACAATGTTGCGCAACCGCGGGAGCAAAGCGATCAAAAGCGGCCCGCCGATCAGCCCGGTCAACGCGCCCGTCGGCAGTTCTGGCAGCCCAAAGGCGGCAAGCGCCAGCAGCGCGCTGTCCACCAGCCACAGCAGCAGCGCGCCTGCCAGTGGTGCGGCCAGCAGGACTTGTGCCACGCTGCGCGCGCCCAAACGCCGTGCCAGGGCCGGTGCCGCCAGCCCGACAAACCCGACCAGCCCCACCTCGGCAGAGACCATGGCCGAGACGAACACCGCCAACGCCAGCGCCGCGACCCGTATCGCCCCGACCTGCGCCCCAAGCGCCTTGGCCGTGGCCCCGCCAAGACTTAGGACCACCAGTGGCCGCACCAGCAAGGCGGCTCCTGCCGCCCCCAGCACCAGCACCACAGTCAGTCGGGTCACCCCGTGCCAACTGTCTTGTGAAAGCGCCCCGCCGTTCCAGATCACCAGCGACAGCAGGTAATGCCCCTGCCCCAGTGTGAGCGCGGTAGAGATGGCGGAAGCAAGCATGCCCACCAGCATCCCCGCGATGGTGACCGTAACAGGCGCAAAGCCACGCCGCGCGCCAAGCGCCATGACAATGAGCGCTGCAAGCCCGCCTCCGACCAATGCGACAGGGCCGGGACCAAGGGCGAGCATATTCGGCCAGAGCAGCGTGGCGCAGACCAGCGCCAGCTGTGCACCCGAGGCCACGCCAAGGGTCGTTGGATCAGCCAGCGGATTGCGCAGCACCGCCTGCATCAAGGCACCCGACAGCCCCAGAAGCGCCCCGATCAGCAGGGCAATCACGGCCCTCGGCATCAACCCGAAGGCAAAGAGGATCTGTTCGGGTGACAGGTCTTGCGGACCTGCGACGGGCAGCACCCATTGCGCAGCGGGCAGGGCGGCAAGCGCTGCGATGGTCCATAGGCACGCCGCGCCGAGGGCGGCCACAAGGGGCAGCGTTAAAAAGGGCGGACGGATCATGCGGCTTCCAGCGCGGTCACAAGATGGGAGGCAAAACGCAGCCCGGAAGGCGCGCCGCCAAAGGGCATCTGATCGGGCAGATACGACACGCGCCCCGCCCGCACGGCCGGCAGCGCGGACCAAAGCGCGCTTTGGCCAATCGCGCGCCGTGCAGTCACCGGCAAAGCGCCCGCGATGACCAGATGGGCCTGCGGAAAATCGATCAATCTGGACAGAGGGACCGGGGCATTGAATCCGAATTCAGTATCGCCGCCCCAGGCATTCGTCAGGCCGATCCGGCGAAGCGCCCCGCCATACAGGCTGTCGCTGCCGTAGATCTGCACATGACGCGCATCCCCCACCGTCATCACCACAAAGGGGCGCGCGGCAAAGCCTGTCGCCCGTGCGCTCAGCGCATCGAAAGCGGCCTCAAAGTCCTGACGCACCCGGTGGCCCACCTCTCCGCGGTCCAGCTGTATTGCCAACGTTTCCAGCGCCGACAGCGCCTTGGGCAGCGCCGGTTCGGTCGGGATGAACATATTTTGCGTGAACACCGGTGCGATACGTCCCAGCTGCGGTTCAACGAAACTGTAGAAATTCGACGACAGGATCAGGTCAGGGGCGACAAGGCTCAGCGCTTCGAGGTTGGGGCTGCCGCGCAACCCGACATCCGCACAGTTCGGGGGCAGCGTCACCGCCGTACCGCGCAGGAATTGACGTTTCTCAGCTACGGCAACCAGCGGCAGGTCGAGCGCGGCAGCGGTTTCCGCCATCGCCCAGTCAATCGCGGCGAGGCGCGATCCCCCCCAACCGCGCGCGCCGCGCGCGGGAGATGCCACAAGAGCGCAGGCTCCTGTGGCAATGATCGCGCGGCGCGTGAGGGCGAGGCGCTTTACCACTTCTTGGACAGCGTCGCAGAGATCGTGCGCCCGTCGCCATAGTAGGTCGAGAAATAGCCCACCGACGATACATAGGCCTCGTCTGTCAGGTTGGTCACATTGACCTGCAGTTCCGTGCCGTCGTCAAAGTCATAGGACACAGCCGCATCCAGCAACGTCACAGAGTCGAGCTGATTGGCATTGGCGTTAAACGCATAGCGTTCCCCGATGAACCGCGCGCCTGCGCCCACGGTCAGCCCGGCAAGCCGTCCGCCCTGGATCTCTTTCGATGCCCACAGCTTGAAGGTATGTTTCGGGGTCAGCCCCAGTTCGTTGCCATTGTTGTCACCGCCGATGATCTCGCTGTCGGTAAAGGAGTAGCCGCCCGTCACGCTCCAGCCGTCGGCCAGATTGGCACGGCCTTCCAGCTCAATCCCGCGGATGCGGGATTTGCCGACCTGATCATAGGCCCGCACCCCGGCCCCATTCTGTACATAGACGGGGCGGTTCTTTTCCTCGAGCTGATAGACCGAAGCCGACAGATACGCATCAAGGGTGGCGGGTAGGTATTTCGCGCCAACTTCCCATTGCTCGCCCGTGGTCGGGTCAAGCGCTGTGCCCGTATCGCCCGGCTCTGCAAAGCTTTGGAACGAGGTGCCATAGGACAGATAGGCCGACACGCCATTGTCCCAGACATAGCCAACGCTTGCCTGACCGGTGGTGGCGCTGTCGTCGCGTGTCAGATCAACGGTGCCGGGCGTGCCGCCAGAGCCCGGAACGGTGTAAAGGGTGTTGGACTGCCCTTCGGATTTGTTTCGATCATGGCGCAAGGCCAGACCCGCGCGCCAATGGCCATATTCGATTTCGTCGCTGGCGTAGATGCCGACCTGTTCCACGGTCACATTCTTGTTCGCATACCAGCTTGCCCCGTCGCGCACCGGCGTGATCGGGCTGTAGTCTGGCGCGGCAAAATCAATGCTGTCCTGACCATAGTAAAACACGCTGAGCGCAGTTTCTTCGAACCGGCTGGCATCGATACCAAAGGCGAGATTATGCAGCACATCGCCGGTCAGCGCCGAGCCTTCAAGCCGCAGGTCCGTGGCATAAGACGTCACATCTTCGTCTTGCAACAGCTGTGTGCGCGCCACATCGGTGCCGGTCACGCCGCCGACAGAAAGGTTGGAATAGGACCAGTCGAATTTCGTCACGCCCGTGTTGCTGACCAGCCGCCAGCCATTATCGAACGTGTGGGTGACCTGCGCGCCCAGATTAAGCACTTTGCGGTCGCCGTATTCCAATGCCTCATTGCCAAAGTAGAAGTCGCGCAGGTCTTCGTCGGAACGGGTGCCGACCAGCCCGTTGGGCACGCCCGAGGGGGAATCCGGGTCGTCATCCTGATAGGACAGCAGGAATTCCACCGTCGTTGCATCGGTCGCCTGGTATTTCGCGGCAAAGCCCAGATAGGCCCCGGGGTTGTCGTATTCATCGATCCCCAGAACGCGATTGCCCGCCTTGCCGACGATGCGGTAAGCAAAGCGGTTATCGACCACGCGGTTGGCATCACCAAAGACATAATAAGACCCGTTGCCATCCGCATGCAGGCCCAGCTCGGTCGTGTCGCCATCAGATTGCGCGCGTTTCTGGATCAGGTTCACCAGCCCGGCGGGCGACCCTGCCCCGTATAGCACCGAATTTGGGCCGCGCAGAAGCTCCACCCGTTCCATGCCGTAAAGATCAAGCGAGGGCGCGCCATAGTTCGGGCGCGTAGAGCGGCTGAACTGCAACCCGTTGAGGTAGATCTGGTTTTGCAGGTCAGCCCCGCGGACCGAAATTGAATCAAACCGCGGATCGGCCCCATAGGCTTCGGTCACGACACCCGCCGCATAGCCAAGCGCCTCTGAAAGATTGTTGGCGGCCGTATCCTCGATCTGGTCGGTGGTGACCACCGTGACGGAGGACGGCGTTTCCAGCAAGGACCGCCCGCTTTTGGTCGACGCCGTGGTGCCCGCGGCATAGCCCACCACCGGGCCGGTCGGGTCTTCTTCGGACTGGATGATGATCTCGCCCAGATCAACGGCGTCCTGCGCCGTCGCCACACCGGCAGACAGGGCCAGCGCGCTGGTCCCCAGCATCAAGAAAAAGGTGAACTTCATGGATATACGTCCCGCTGTTTATTTTTCCGAGTATTTAACTCAGCTATAAGGCGACGTCTTGAACGCATCCGCCGTCATTTGTCCCAATCCGCTGTAAACGTATCACTGAATATCGCGTCGCCACTGCGATGGCGGCACCCCGACAGACCGGCGAAAGACCCGTGACAGATGGGCCTGATCGGAAAAACCGGTTGCCGCGGCGATGTCGGCAAGGGGGCGTCCGGGGTCGGCCATCATCTCCTTGGCGGCGACGACGCGACACTCGGCGATCCAGCGTTGGGGCGACAGACCCGAGGTTTGCTTGAACGCGCGGCTGAACCAGCTTTCGGAGAGCCCCGCCAAATCTGCCAGTTCGCCCACACCGACGGGGCGAAATATATTCTGCGCCATGTACTGCCGCACGGCCGTCATATGCTGAGGCGACAGCCCGCCGGACGCAGGCAGGGCGTTTTGCGACGCCGGGTCCATCACTGCGCCCAAAAGCGATTGCAGCAGGCCTTCCAAGACCATCGTCCCACGTTGAGGGGTCTCCACTTCGCTGGCCGCCAGACGGCCAAGGGTCAGCAGCACGCTATCCTCCGGCGCAAACATCACGCGGCGAGGCAGCTCTGATACGCCGATCGCACCAAGCCGTGTCTGCAATGCCGCCGCGTCAAAATGGAAATCGATATGGCTGAGCCTTTGGGCCTTGCCCAGCTTGCTCCACAACGGGGTGCCTGCCGGAACAAAGAAAGCGCGCGTTCCGAATTGGGCCGTCGCCCCCTCGCCCGTTCGAAGCGCGATCAGCGGCGGGTGGTCATCCAGAAAGACGACAAGGCGCGGATCCGGTGCGGTGTAATACCCGCCGCCCCCTTGGTCCCCGTCGACATGCCAGACATCTGCGATAGCCCCCGACAAGGGCCGAAACCGCAAGGGCTTGATCGTGCGCAGGTTCCGGGTCTGCGCCTCCATACGAGGGACAAAAACCTGTGGCACATAGGATTTTGATAAAGGGGCGGATGACATGACGACGCGCTGAGACAGCTCCAGAATTCTGAAACCATTTTCTGACAAATTTACTCGGATAAGTCAATTCCGCAACATCCCCGCGGGGATCTTCACCAAGGGTCAGTCTTGCACCATCGATACGACGCGCCCAACTGTGCTTTGCGCCAAGGGCATATGAGCCTGTTGTGCCTCCCGAGGCCACCGGATGAACAGCATGGCCTCGCCTGCGATCTTATTGACGCTCAGCGTCGCTTCCAGATCTTTAAGGGAGCAGCGCAAAACCTTCTGATCCTTGCGCTGCGCTTTCGCGGCGATTTGCAGGTCGAACTGAACCCCCGGATGCGCTGTCTTTAGGTGATCTACAATCTGTGGCGCAGCCCCCACGGCCATGTAAAGCGCCACGCATGTGCCGGGTCTGATATCCTTGATCGGTTCGGGCACCGCATATCCATCTTGGCGATGGCCGGTCGTCAGCACCACGGTGTCGATCTTGCCCCGATCCGACAAGCTTTCACCGATGCTCGCGGCCGCGGCGCAGGCCGCGGTGACGCCGGGAATGATCTCGAATGCGATACCGCTGGCTTTCAGCGCATCGACTTCTTCTGTGCTGCGCCCGAACACCCCCGGATCACCGCATTTCAGCCGCACGACGCGCTGGCCGCGTTTGGCAGCCATCACCAGGGTCTGCGTGATTTTCTCTTGCGGCCAACTGTGACAGCCCGGAGCCTTGCCAACGTAAATGCGCTCGGCGTCACGACGGGCCAATTCAAGGATTTCAGGGTCAAGCAACCGGTCATAATAGATCACATCTGCTTCTTGCAGACGCTGCACGCCGCGCAGGGTGATCAGATCCTTCGCCCCCGGTCCTGCGCCGACAAGGCTGACACTGCCGCCCGCAGCGGTGCCGAAATCACCCGTTTCAATGGCCGACTTGATACGCTTGGCCGCCGCGCGTTCGGCACCGGCGGCAAACATCCAGCGCGGGCTGTCGTTGAAAACCCAACGCCACAGATCGCGACGCGCGCGCGGATCAAGGCGCGCAGACGCTTTCCCCCGCAACCGGCCCGCAAGAGCAGCAAGATCCCCCAGCCGCGGCTCGAGCATTTCCTCTACTTTCGTCTTGATCTGGCGGGCCAGCACCGGGGCTGTCCCCTCGGTGCCGATGGCCACGACCACCGGATCACGGTCCACGATCGAAGGCGTGATCGCATCGCAAAGCTGTGGCTGGTCGACGACGTTCACAACCGCCCCGGCCTCTTTGGCCAAAACATGCAGCGCCATGTCCGCACCAGGGCAGCCAGTGGCGATAAAGGCCAGCGCGGTGTCTGAAAAGCTGTTCGGGGTGATTGGACCGTCGTGAAGTGTGACACGGCCCGATGCAGCAAGGTCCGACAGTTCGGCATCGAATGTAGCGGCCCAAATCTCGACCGTCGCTTCGGTTTTCAGGATCAGTCGCGCCTTCTGGGCGGCCTGTTCGCCTCCGCCCATGATCACGACGCGGCGGCCCGCCATTTGCAGGAACATTGGAAATGTCTTCATGCGGATTGCTCCTTTGACTGGTGTCGCTGGTCCCAAAGGCTGCGCGCCATTTGGTCGGCTTGAGAGAGCGTCGGAGACGCCTTCAGCGTCCACAGCGCAAGTGCCGCAGTGCCGGTCACCGTGGCGATTGCGAAAGGATCGTCCACGCGCCCCTGCCACAGGCCGTGTAGGTCGATGATATCGCCTGTTTCATGCAAACGCCGGGTGTCATCCAGGATTGGCGCGGCGGTCTGCTGGATATGCGCCCCGTCGCGCAGGCCGAACAGGGTGATGTCCTTGGAGGGATGACGCTCGAATTCGCCGCCGCCCCCTTTGATGATGCTCAGATCATGCTGGCCCAATAGCTGCGCGGCTTGGGCCTGCAGGCTGCGGTAGGACGGGTGAAACACGCCTTGCACCGTCGCCGGGGCCTCGGACGGGTTCCACATCCGCAATACCGTATTGAAGCACGATCTGAGGCCGAGTGTATCGCGCAGGTTCAAGATGCTGAATGCCGCAGGGCTTAGGGTTTCTAGCGGGGTATAGGCCACCTGCGGCCCGGCAAGATCAATCACCTCGCGCACCGATGCATTGGCCGATTGATGCGAATTCCACCCGTGCATCGAAATGCTGTAACCGGCCTGCCCCACCAGCCGCGCAGCAAGGAGGAACAGCGGCACCCCCCGGCTGCGGCCTGCGGCGTAGGACGGCCAGTCCAGATCCGCTTTGGGCAGTTTGCCCACCACATGCGCGCGCAATGCTGCGGTGAAACCGGCAATCTCTTCGGGGGTTTCGCCGCGCAGACGCATGACCATCAACAGCGCGCCGACCGCTTCGGGGGCAGCATCACCGCGTAAGATCAGCGCCATGGCGTCCTGAGCTTCGGCCAAGGTCATAGCGCGGGCACGCCCCTTGCCGCGTGCGACGATCCGGACATAGGGGGCCAGGCTCATTCTGCGGCCATCCGTTGCAAGGTCTGATCCAGCAGGGCGGCGAGTTCGGGTTTGCACGACCCACAGTTTGTCCCCGCGCAGGTGGCGTCGCCCAAGGCCGCGACGGTAGAGGCCCCGCCGGCGATAGCGGCCAGCAAGGTGTTGCGCCCCACATCAAAACAGGCACAGACCGTAGCACCCGGGTCCGGCCGGTCAGAGGCATTGCGCCCGGCGAGCGCCGCCAACGCCGATGTGTCCGTCCCGATCAGCGCGATAATCGCACTGCGCGAGACAACCACCGGATTGGGGGATACGAAAAGCAGCCCGGTGATCCGCCCACCTTGGGTTATCGCAATCCGGACGCCGCCGGTTGCCGCGTCGGACTGGAGCGAGAGATCACCCTCCGCCTGCCCCGTCAGAAGGCGGGCCTCTGCCTCCCAATCCTCGGGGTTTTTGCTGCCCGCCAGCTCTGCCTGCCAGCCGGTATTGGTGCGGGCCACGGCGGCATAGGTGGTGCGCGGGGCGGGTTCCGCGATGCTTGCCAGAAAGCCGTACCATTTCGCCTTGAAAACCTCGGCAGTGACAGCGCTGGCCTTCAAGGCGGGTTGACCTGAAATCGGATCGGTCAGCGGCGTCATGATGCTATTGACCGTGCCCGCGGTGCTGCGCTGACGTGTCCAGTGCATTGGCGCGAACAGCGCGCCTTGGGCGACGCGCGGGGTGATCAGCGCCCGCATCAAAACGCGACCACGGCTATTTTGCAGCGCGATCAACGCACCGGGGAGTGCGCCCAATGCGGCGGCATCAACTGGGTTAATTTCTACATACGGTTCGGCCAGATGTGCCCCAAGCCGCGCCGATTTGCCCGTGCGCGTCATCGTGTGCCACTGGTCGCGGTTCCGTCCGGTATTGAGCGTAAAGCGTGAATTCAGCGACACAGGGGATGTCACGGCAACCATCTGCGCCTTGCCGTCAGGATGATAATATTGCCCGTCCGCAAAGAAACGCGCCCCGTTTCGCGGCCATTGGGTCGGCACCATTTTCGCGTAATCCGCATCGGCAAAAATGCTCAGATCAAGATCGCGCGGGAAGGCCGAAGCAGCCTGATCAAGCGCAACATATTCGGCAAAGACATCCGCGGATGAGCCATAGGAAAAGGCACCCGAAAACCCCATACGCGTGGCCACGTCGCTGATGATCTTCCAGTCGGGCCGCGCATCACCGGGGGCGGGCAGAAAGGCGCGTTGGCGCGAAATGCGCCGTTCGGAATTGGTCACGGTCCCGTCTTTTTCACCCCAACCGGTGGCGGGCAGCAGGACGTCTGCCAACGCGTTGGTATCCGTCTTCTCCATGATGTCAGACGTAACAACAAAGGGCACATTTGCAATTGCCGCCGCCACGCCATCGGCATCAGGCAACGACACCGCGGGGTTGGTCGAGATAACCCACAGTGCCTTGATCTGGCCGTTGGCACAGGCCTCGAACAGATCGACAGCCTTCAGTCCCGGTTTGGTGCAGATCGTCGGGCTTTGCCAGAAATTCTGCACCACGCTGCGGTGCGCTTCATCCCCGATCTCTAGGTGGTTTGCCAGCATATTGGCCAGACCGCCCACTTCGCGTCCCCCCATGGCATTGGGCTGGCCGGTCAATGAGAACGGGCCCATTCCCGGATTGCCGATGCGCCCTGTGGCAAGATGGCAATTCAGGATCGCGTTCACCTTATCCGTGCCGCAGACCGATTGGTTGACGCCTTGGGAGTACGCGGTGACGACTTTGGGCGTGTTTGCCCAAAGCGCATAGAAATCGGCCAATTCCCGAGCGTTCAACCCGCTGTCCGCCGGATCACTGGCCTGTGCCGCCGCCAGCGCCGCGTCCAGCCCGTTCACATGGTTTTCGGTATAGGCCGTGTCGAGTTTTCCGGTCTCTGCCAGATACGCCAGCAACCCATTGAACAAGGCAACATCCCCGTCCGGGGCTATCCTCAGATGCACATCCGCCAGATCGGTGGTCGCCGTCCGGCGCGGATCGACATTGACGATCCGCATATGGGGGCGCGCCTGCTTTGCGGCGGCAATACGCTGGTGCAGGACCGGATGGCACCACGCCAGATTGGACCCGACAAGCACAACCAGATCGGCTTGCTCCAGATCTTCATAGGTGCCGGGAACGGTATCGGTGCCGAAGGCACGCTTGTGACCCGCGACAGAGGAGGCCATGCACAAACGTGAATTCGTGTCGATATTGGCCGCCCCGATGAACCCCTTCATCAGCTTGTTGGCGACATAATAGTCTTCGATCAGCATCTGGCCCGAGGCGTAGAAGGCAACGCTTTCCGGCCCATGCTGCGCGATGGCATCGCTGAACCTCTGCGCCACCATATCCAGCGCCGCATCCCAGTTTGCCCGTACCCCGTTGATCTGCGGATGCAAAAGCCGCCCGTCCAGATCGATGGTTTGCCCCAAGGCAGCGCCTTTGGAGCAGAGCCGCCCGAAGTTGGCCGGATGATCCGGATCCCCCTTGATTGTACCATCGGCGGCCGCCAGCACACCGCAACCTACACCGCAATAAGGGCAAGTGGTGCGCGTGAGGGTCATGCGGCGCTCCGCGCGTGCAGGAACGTCCGGTCCAGCAGGATGCGCCCGCTTTCCACCCGCGCCGGATAGGTCGCGACGCGGCCCGCGTCCGCGCCCTGCGCCTCTCCGGTCTCGAGAGAGAATACCCAGTTGTGCAGCGGGCAGGTTACGGATTTGCCATGCACGATGCCTTCGGCCAGCGGCCCCGCCTTGTGCGGACAGGCATTATCAAGCGCAAAGACCTCATCCTCGGCCGTGCGGAACACCGCGACACAGCCAATCGTGGTCTTGATCATACGCGCACCGCGCTGTGGCACATCATCAAGTGCTGCGATATCGATCCAGCTGGTCATTCCGCAGCCTCCAGTGACAGGGTTGCAAGGGGTTTGTAGCGCTCGGCCTGCTGGGTCACGTGTTCGGCCCACGGGTCTTTGCGGTAAATCGTCTGGCTCAGCTCGAAGCGATCAACCAAAGCGTCGCCTTCGGCAGCAACCCGTTCCTTGATCCAGTCCAGACCGACCTTGGCCATCCATTTGTAAATGCGATCAAGGTATTTGGCATTCTCGCGGTAAAGCTGCGTCACCGCCTTTATTACAAGGATCGCCTCTTGCTCGGTCGGCACCTGGATCAGCAATTCGGTTTCCCTGACGTCCATACCGGCCGCCCCGCCGATGCTGATCTGGTATCCGCTGTCGACACAGATGACCCCGATGTCCTTGCAGGTCGCTTCTGCGCAATTGCGCGGGCAGCCCGACACCCCGAGTTTCAGCTTATGCGGCGTCCAGGCCCCCCAGAGCTCTTTCTCAAGCTGGATGCCCAGTCCGGTGCTGTCCTGGGTGCCAAAGCGGCAATGATCCGTACCGACACAGGTTTTGACCGTGCGCAGCCCTTTGGAATAGGCATGTCCCGACACCATGCCGGCCGCATTCAGATCGGCCCAGATGTCGGGGAGATCCTCGCTTTTTACGCCCAATAGGTCGATCCGCTGCCCGCCGGTGACCTTGACCGTCGGCACCCTGTATTTATCCGCCGCATCGGCAATGGCACGCAGTTCGTCGGGCGTGGTGATCCCACCCCACATGCGGGGCACGACGCTGTAGGTGCCGTCCTTCTGGATGTTGGCGTGTTTGCGTTCGTTGATGAAACGCGATTGCGGATCGTCGCGGTATTCCAGCGGCCAATCGGCAAGCAGATAGAAGTTCAACGCGGGGCGGCAGACATGGCAACCGTCGGGCGTCTTCCACCCGCACTCCTGCCAGACCGCCGGCATCGAGGTCAGTCGCTGCGACTTGATCATCCGCCGCACGTCTTCGTGGGTCATGTCGGTGCAGCCGCAGATCGACGCCGCGGCAGGCAGGACGAAATCATCCCCCAGCGTGACCGCCAATACCTGTTCGACCAGCCCGGTGCACGTCCCGCAGGATGCGCTGGCCTTGGTCGTCGCTTTGATCGCGCCCAGATCAGAGGCGCCCGCCGCGATGGCGTCTTCGATTTGTCCTTTGCAGATACCGTTGCAGCCACAGATCTCCGCGTCACGCGGTAAGGCTGCAACAGCTGCTAAAGGGTCCAGGGGGGTCCCCCCTTGGTAGGCCGGGCCAAAAATCAGCGTATCGCGCATGTCCGCGATGTCGGTCTTGTCGCGTATCAGGCCAAAGAACCAGTTGCTGTCGGCGGTGTCGCCATACATCACCGCCCCGATAACCACGTTGTTCTTGATCACCAGACGGCGATAGACACCCCGCGCCGGATCGCGAAAGACGATATCCTCGCGCCCCTCACCATCGGCAAAATCGCCCGCACTGAACAGATCGCAGCCCGTCACCTTGAGCTTGGTCGACAGCTCTTTCGGGACAAAGGTCGATGACTGCCCCAGCAGGGTCTGCGCCGCCACCCTTGCCTGATCGTACAGCGGTGCCACCAGACCGAACAGCGCGCCATTATGTTCCACACATTCCCCGACAGCCAGCACATCGGCGTCGGAGGTCACCATCTGGTCATCTACATGGATGCCCTTTCCAACGGCCAAGCCTGCGCCCTGCCCGAGTGCCACGTTGGGGCGGATGCCCACGGCCATGACCAGCAAATCGCAGGGCAGTTCCGTCCCGTCATCCAGCAGCAAGGCACGGACCTTTCCGTTCTCGCCCAAGATCTGCTTGGAGTTTGCGGCGCATTTGACGGTGATGCCCTTATCCGTCAGGGCGCGGCGCAGCAGATATCCTGCGGCCTCGTCCAATTGCCGCTCCATCAAATGCCCCATGATGTGCACAACGGTCACGTCGACGCCACGGGCCGCCATGCCTGCCGCCGCCTCCAACCCCAGCAGCCCGCCGCCGATCACGACGCATCGACTGCCTTCGCCCAACCCCATCATCCGTTCGGTGTCTTCCAGATCGCGGTAGGCGATGACGCCTTCCAGATCGTGACCCGGCAAAGGGATCATAAAGGGGTTCGATCCGGTGCCCAGAACCAGCTTGTCATAGGACACCGTGCCGTTCTCGCCCGTTACCGTCTTTGCTGCACGGTCTATTTCCAGCACCTTTTCGCCAAAACGACAGGTGATGTCATTTTCGGCGTACCATCCAGCATCATGGGTCACGATGTCGGCATAGGTCTTCTCTCCCGATAGGACCGGGGACAGCATGATGCGGTTGTAGTTGCCCCGTGCCTCTGCGTTGAAAAGGGTGATGTCATAGGCATCGCGGTCCTGTTCCAGAAGATGCTCCAGCACCCGACCGGAGGCCATACCGGCACCGATTACGACAAGTTTCTGTTTCATGGTCTCACTCCGCCGCGATTGCTTTGGGTTTCGGTGTCCCGCCGGAGGCAGGTGATTTCGGCGCATTGCCGTGTTCGTATTCCTCAAGGAAATCGAGCACTTCTTGCCGGTAGCTGTAATATTCGGGGTGTTCGAGCAGCGCCTTGCGGGTGCGTGGACGCGGCAGGTTTACGTCGGTGATCTTGCCGATGGTGGCTTGGGGGCCGTTGGTCATCATCACCACGCGGTCGGCCAGCAGGATCGCCTCGTCCACATCATGGGTCACGCAGATCGCCGTCACCTTGGTGCGCGACCAGACTTCCATCAGCACTTCCTGCAATTCCCAGCGGGTCAGACTGTCGAGCATGCCGAAAGGTTCATCCAGCAGCAGCAGTTTGGGCGATAGGGCAAAGGCACGGGCAATGCCGACGCGCTGTTTCATCCCGTTCGACAGGCTGGCGGCATTCTTGTCCATACTGTCTGCCAGCCCGACGCGTTCAAGGTAATATTCCACCACATCCTGACGTTCCGCCTGCGACGCGCGGGGATAGACCTTGTCGACACCAATCGCGACGTTCTCCTTGGCCGAGAGCCACGGGAACAGATTGGGCGACTGGAACACGACGGCGCGTTCGGGGTCTGCACCTTGGACGTTCCACCCGTCCAGACGGATCGCCCCTTTCGAGATCGGGTTCAGCCCCGCAGCCATCGTCAGCACAGTGGATTTACCGCAGCCCGAATGCCCGATCAGCGAGATAAATTCGCCCCTGTTGATCTTGAGATCAAAGTTCTCGACCACGGTCAGCGGCCCTTTCGGCGTCGGATACACCTTGTCGAGCTGCGAGAAATTCAGGAATTTTTCCTGGATCGCACCTTCCTGCGCCTTGGAGACTGCCGCGGGCACTGAATGGATCGGCGTGACATTGGGCAGCATACGCGTCTCTTCGACTTTCGCGGCGATACCGATGTCCATCAGATAGGTCGTGACCTGCCCGCGCAGCGCCTTGAATGCCGCGTCATTGTTCATCGCAATCCGGTCGCGGGGGCGGGGAATGTCGACTTTGAATGCCTCCCCAAGCGTGCCGTCCGGATTAAGGGCGATGATCCGATCCGCCAGAATGATCGCTTCATCCACATCATTGGTGATCAGGACGCAGGTTTTCTTGTCTTCGTCCCAGATCGCCTCGATCTCATCCGCGAGATTGGCGCGGGTCAGGGCGTCGAGCGCCGACAGCGGCTCATCCAGCAGCAGCATTTCGGGGTCCATCGCCAGGGCGCGTGCCACATTGACCCGCTGGCGCATCCCACCGGACAATTCAGCAGGGCGGCGCGTGGCCGCATGGGACAGGCCCACCATGTTGACATAGTGATCGACCTTGGCCGCCCGTTCGAGTTTGGAGAGATCAGGGAACATCGTATCGACAGCAAGCCTGACGTTGCCCTGCACCGTCAGCCACGGCATCAAAGAATAGTTCTGAAAGATCACACCGCGTTCGCGGCCCGGTTCGGTGATGGGCTTCCCCTTGTAGGTCACGCTGCCCGAGGTCGGCTGCTCCAGCCCCGCCATCAGATTGATCAACGTCGTCTTGCCGGTGCCCGAGAACCCGAGGATGACGACGAATTCACCTTCGGCAACCTCAAGGGTGATGTCCTTGAGAACGGGTTGGGTGCCATAGGTTTTGGTGACATTGGTGAAGTTCAAGATACCCATATCGATCACCGGTTATTCGAGAAGGTGAACATGGACTGGAGCGCATACATCACACGGTCAAGAAGGAAGCCGATGATGCCGATGGTCAGCACCGCGACCATGATCCGCGCCAGACTTTGCGAGCTGCCGTTCTGGAACTCATCCCAGACGAATTTTCCAAGCCCGGGGTTCTGCGCCAGCATTTCTGCCGCGATCAAAACCATCCAGCCCACACCAAGCGACAGCCGCAGCCCGGTAAAGATCAA
Organism: Sulfitobacter sp. G5_S2_6_S6; assembly: GCF_054968505.1. Lineage (NCBI taxonomy): Bacteria > Pseudomonadati > Pseudomonadota > Alphaproteobacteria > Rhodobacterales > Roseobacteraceae > Sulfitobacter > Sulfitobacter sp. G5_S2_6_S6. Next base: position 74,097 of record NZ_JBQKUI010000003.1, on the reverse strand, counting down.
TGGCAGCGCCGAGGGCAGCACCAGTTTGGTGATCTTGGTATAGGTATTCATTTTCAGCACGCGACTGACGCTGACAAGATCCTTGTCGATGCTGGCGACGCCAAGGGATGTGTTGATCAGCGTGGGCCAGAGCGAGCAGAGCGTCACGGTGATCGCCGAGATGAGGAACGACTTGGAGAACATACCGTCATTGGTGCTATATACGGCTGATACGATCATGGTCACGATGGGCAGCCATGCCAGTGGCGAGACCGGTTTGAAGATCTGTATCAGCGGATTCAGCGCCGCATTCGCCGTTACAGACAGGCCCGCAGCGATGCCCAACGGGATGGCAACGATCGACGCAATGAGAAAACCGAAAAGCACCGTTTTGATCGAGGTCCAGATCTGGTCGTAGTAGGTTGGCTTGCCTGTATAGGCGCGATCACGCACACGGTCTGCGTTGCCACTTGCGATATGCTTGGCGTTGCGCGCCTCTTGCCGCTCGTAGAAGGCGGCTTCGCGTTCGCCCTCGCGGATGGCGTCCTGATGCAACTCGCCCACCTGCTCCCAGACTTGGGCAGGGCCGGGCACAGCCCCGAGAGAGGTTTGAACCTTGGGGGCCAGGCTTGCCCAGAGGGTCAGGAAGATCGCAATCGCCAAGAGCGGCACGCCCAGAAGCCGCCAGATCTCGCCCGCCTGCGCGCGCGGATTATCCCCCGCGGCGGCCTTAAGAATCGGTGTCACCCAAGACAGGCCAAAGACGCTGAACCATGCGTCGGCCTTATTGATCCGGGCAAAGCGCCGCGCGCGGCGGGCTTCGATATCGAGTGTGTTTGTGTCAATCGCGGTCATATCGGCTGTCCAATTGCTGCTTTTGATGAAAGTGGCTCCCTCCCCCTTCCGCTTTGCGGTGTGGCAAAGCGCGCGGGGGCGGGGTTTAGCCTTCGACCTTGCTGTCGACGACCGTTTGGCCGGACTTCAGACCGATGGGCAGGCTGTCGATATAGGCGTTCGGCGCGCGCCCGTCGTAGCTGATCCCGTCGATGATATCGGCAGCCGGTGTCGGTGCTTTGAAGCCGTCGCTATCCCAAGGAAACGCCGCTTCGTCGGCCATACCCTCGTCCACCAGCAGCCTTGCGGCCTGCAGGTAGATGTCCGGGCGATACACGTCTGCAGCCGTCTCGAAATACCATTCATCCGGCTTTGTCTCGTCGATCTGGCCCCAGCGACGCATCTGGGTCAGGTACCAGATCGCGTCTGAATAGAACGGATAGGTCGCATTGTAGCGGAAGAAGACGTTGAAGTCGGGGGCGGGGCGCACATCCCCTTTCTCGAACTCGAAAAAGCCGGTCATGGAGTTGGCGATCACATCCGCATCCGCGCCCACATATTCAGAGCGCGACAACATCTCCACCGCTTCCTCGCGGTTGGCGTTGTCGTTGGCATCAAGCCACATTGCCGCGCGGATCAGTGCCTTGGTCAAGGCCAGCGTGGTGTTGGGGTTTTCCTCGGCAAATTCGGCGGTAATGCCAAAGACCTTCTCGGGGTTGTTTTTCCACATGTCGTAGTCGGTGATCACCGGCACGCCGATCCCTTTGAAAACCGCCTGCTGGTTCCAAGGCTCACCCACGGCGTAGCCCGATATCGTTCCCGCTTCCATTGTCGCAGGCATCTGCGGTGGCGGCGTCACGGACAGCAGCACATCCGCATCAATCTGGCCGGAAATATCTTGCGCGCTATAGTAGCCGGGCTTCAGTCCGCCCGCCGCAAGCCAGTACCGGATCTCGTAGTTGTGGGTCGAAACGGGAAAGACCATGCCCATATTGAACGGCTCGCCGCGGTCCTTATAGCCCTCGACCACCGGAGCCAAAGCACTGGCGCTGATGGGATGCTGCGGCCGACCATCGTCCATCGTGGGCACGTTCGGCTTCATCTCGTCCCAGATGTCATTGGAAACGGTGATCGCATTGCCGTTCAGGTCCATCGAGAAGGGCGTGATGATATGCGCTTTGGTGCCATAGCCGATCGTTGCCGCCAGCGGTTGGCCCGCCAGCATATGCGCGCCGTCCAGCTGGCCGTCGATCACGCCGTCCAGCAGCACTTTCCAGTTGGCCTGCGCCTCAAGCCTGACAAAAAGCCCCTCGTCCTCAAAATATCCCAGCTCGTAGGCCACAGCCAAAGGTGCCATATCGGTCAGCTTGATAAAGCCAAAGGTCAGCTCCTCTTTCTCGAGCGCCAGCATTTCGGCCGACGCCGCCGTCGCCAGCAGACTTGTCGAGGCGAGCAGGAGTGCGAATGTATTTTTCATGGGTCATGTCCTTTCATGGCCCCGAAGGGCAGAAACGAAAAAAGCCGCACGTATGGTTCACGGGGAAGAAATCCGTGTTCCGTACGAGCGGCATTGCTCTGAGTGATGTGCGACCAGCATTGGTCAGCGGTATAGGTCGGACAACGTTGTCCCTTGGCATCAAAGGTGGCTCATAGACGCGGCTTCACGCAACGAATTTTCTGCATTGCGGCAGCTTTTCAGAGGCCCATGCAGAAGCCGCTTAAGAATTCATCGCACAGCTGCGGTGAAATCAAACGTTCTGCCGTCAAAAAAGGCGTCGGGCGAAAGAATCATCTCTCCCCGCGCAGATGCTACAGATGTTGGCAACGTCATCGCCCCTTCGGTTTTCCCGGAGGATTGGGGCATATCAGCGCCGATATCAGACAGATTCTGGCGGAAAAGATCGGCGCGAAAACAGGTTTTGGCTTTCTCGATTCCCGCGGCGTCGGCGCCTAAGTGATGCGCGATCCACGCCGCCTGGCTGCGCCACGGGAAAGAGGCGGCATGGCTGTGGAACTGCAAGAAACGATCCACCGTGATCGGAGAGGCCCCCGTTCGGGGGACGATATGCCCGGTCAGCGCCGGATCGATCAAATCGGGCGACATGCTCAGGTGTTCACTGCGGCCCAAAATCTCGACCGCAAGCGGCTTGTTTCCCGGCGCATCAAGCCAGGCCGACGCTTGGTATACCGCCCGCATCAGGCGACGCACGCTGTCCTCGTTCTGCGAGGCCCACTCATGTCGCGCGGCAAGCACCTTCTCCGGCGCGAACTGCCAGACATCGCGGCCCGCCATCATCAGCTTGGCCACATTATTCTGCACGGCCACACCGCCCCAGGGCTCGCCCACCCAAAAGGCGTCGACAAACCCGTCCGAGACTGCATCCGCCATACGCATCGGCGGCACGGTGACTTCCTCGATCTGCAGGTCGGGCGCTTGCGCGGCCCAATAGGACAGCAGCAGCCGGTGCATGGAATAGTGGAAGGGGATACCCACACGCAGCGGTTTGGCACCGCGCGCGCTGAGCCCCGACAGCAATGCAGTCGTGTCCCCAAAGCGCACCTCCTCCAATGCGGAAGCAACAGCGTTAGAGACGCCGAACACCGTGCCGTTCACGGATAAGACCATCAGCGCATCTACCCGCGCGGGCAGTCCGCCCATCCCGATGGACATGGCCACGGGCATTGGCGACAGCATATGCGCCGCATCCAGATGACCCAGTGCCAGCATATCGCGCAGCGCAGACCACGAAGGCTGACGCAAAAGATTAAGCGCGAGACCCTGCTCGGCAGCAAATCCCAGCTCTTTCGCGATGACCAGCGGGGCGCAATCAACCAACGGGACATAGCCACAGTTCAGAACAACCTCGCTCATGACAACAGATCCGCTGCCGTCACCAATGCTTGCGCCACATCGATGACCTTGCGATTCTGGCGCATCGCGGTGGTGCGCAGCAGCTTATAGGCTTCATCCTCGGACATGCCGCGTTGGCGCATCAAGATCCCCTTTGCGCGGTCGATCGTCTTGCGATCCTCCAGCGCTTGCTTGGCAGCATTCAGTTCGAAGTGGAATTGACGCATCATTTTGAAGCGCGCGATGGCCGTTTGCAGCACGGGTTTTATCCGGTCCATCTGAAGACCATCCACCACATAGGCGCTGACCCCGGCATTCAGCGCCGCCTGCGTCAGGTTCTCATCCGTTTGGTCCACAAACAGCGCGACCGCCCGCTTGGTCGTCTCGGTCGCGTGAGAGATATGTTCAAGCGTATCGCGGTCCGGATTTGTCAGGTCGATAAGAACGATGTCCGGTGAAAATTCCCTCACCGTCTGGTTCAGTTCCGACATCTGCAGCAAAGCCTTGACGTCAGACCAACCCGCTTCGCGCAGTGCATCCACGATGTCACGCACGCGTTCGGGGTTTGGCTCTACAACCAGGATACGCAGATCTGCATTCATGCATTTTGATCCGCGATCATCGGTGCAACTTCAATCCGGCATCCCTCGTGCGCCAGCGGCTTACGACACGCTTAGCCCAAACAGCGAGCAGAAAAGACGCATGTGCCAATCTGTTGTGCAGAATAAAACAGCCGCACGACCACAGCGGTGCCAGCCATGCAGGTTTACACCAGAGCTACGGGCAGCCCCCGCAAAAACACCCGAGGGCCGGAACGTGATACAGCCACGACATTCGGCTGGGGGGCCGTCAATGATCCGGTGGCAGCAGCGACAGACCTAATCGCTTGGCCGCATCCAGCGCGGCCTCATGATGCAGGGGCCATGCTTGCGTCAGCCCTTCGATGATCAACAACAGCGCGGTATCGGCCCCCTTCAACGCGGTCGCCGCTGCGGCCCTTTCCGCGACCTCTGCCTTGTGACGTTCCAGTAATTCGCGCAGCGGCTGACTGCCCGGTTCAGCGGCCACTGCAGCATGAAAGAGGCAGCCATGCGCGCTCTCGGTCACCATCCAGTTTCCAACGCGAGTCAGTATCGTATCAAGCGCCTCGCTCGGCGCCTCTGGCAGGTCATCAAACACGCGGGCGAGATAGCGTTGATGCCGGTTCTCCAACGCAGCAAGCACCATTTCCGCCCGCGACGGCGTGTATTTGTAAAGCGTGCGAAGGCTCACGCCCGCAGCATCCCGCAGATCCTCGACGCTGGGCTCGGCAAAGCCCCGATTGGCGAAGGCGCGTTCAAGCCCTGCGGATATCTTGCTCATCATATCGGTCATGCTTGACGATGTAGAGCGATCCCTCTACCTACGCAAGTAGAGCAATCATTCTACATCGGAGATTTCCCTATGACACTTCCTGAAACGATGAAAGCTGTACGCCTCACCGGCCATGGCGGGCTGGACAAGCTTGAGTGGTGTGACGACGTTCCGGTTCCGCAACCCGACGCTGGCGAGGTCTTGATCCGTGTGGGCGCATCGGCGGTGAATAACACCGACGTCAACACCCGAACCGGCTGGTATTCGAAAGCGGTGCGGGGCGACACAGGGTCGGCCGCAACCGAGGGCTACGCGGGGGCGTCTGATGCCGACGGCGGATGGTCCGGTGCGCTCAGCTTTCCGCGCATCCAGGGCGCGGATTGCTGCGGAGAGATCGTTGCGGTCGGGGGCGGTGTGGACGCTGCGCGGATCGGTCAGCGCGTGCTGGTGCGGCCGATGTATCATCCTGCTGGTGCCGGACCAGATGCGCTTGTGACCTTCGGCTCCGAGCGCAATGGCGGCTTCGCGGAATACACCACCGTGGGCGAGGAAAACGCACTACGGATCGAAAGCCCGCTTTCGGATGTCGAGCTCGCGTCCTTTCCTTGCGCATTCTCCACCGCCGAAGGCATGATCCAACGCGCCGGATTGGGGGACGAGCGCGTCTTGATCACCGGCGCATCCGGCGGCGTCGGGTCGGCGGCGGTGCAACTGGCCAAGCGGCGCGGTGCCCATGTCACAGCCTCTACCAGCCCGGCGAAAATGGAGGCGCTGAAAACCCTCGGCGCGGATGCGGTGATCGACCGCAATGAGCCTTATCCGGATGACGCCTTCGACGTCGTGCTCGACCTTGTAGGGGGGCCGCGCTGGCCCGAACTGCTTGATGCTTTGGTGCCACGGGGGCGCTACGTCACGTCGGGCGCGATTGCCGGTCCGATCGTCGAACTTGATCTGCGGACCCTCTACCTCAAGGATCTGACCCTCATCGGGAGCACCCGGCAAGCCCCAAGCGTATTCACTGATTTGGTCAGCTACATCGAAGCAGGCGAGATCAAGCCCGTGGTCGCCGAAACCTATCCCTTGGCTGACTTGCACGCGGCGCAGAAGGCATTTCTGGAAAAGTCGCATATGGGCAAAATCGGCGTGACAATCGCAGACTGACAGACACGAGGCACAGGTTACAGCCTGCATAAGGCACGGTCTGCTCACAAGTATCGCTCCGGACCTTCGCCGCTGATGGCGTCGAGGTCCGGTTTCGCGCAGACCGTGAGAACGTCTCGCATTCTGCCATCATTAAATGCGCAATCGCTGCACGCCGTGTCGAATACGTCCTGCTGGCCGATGACGTTAGGCCGCCCCCTTACCTCCACGCGTTCGGCTTTCCCCGCAAATAGGTCACGTTCTCAGGTAGTAATGGCGACCCCGGCAGGATTCGAACCTGCAACCTGCCCCTTAGGAGGGGGCTGCTCTATCCAGTTGAGCCACGGGGCCACGGGTTTGGCTTAGCGCAAAACGGGGTGGTGATCCAGCCACACTGCACGGTGGTATGGCAGCGCTGTGGTGGGGGGCTTGATATGGTGATTGCCTGCGCCCGACCGACGCACTACGCTGTTGATAGAATACCACTTTCAAGCAGGACAAGCGCCTTTGACACAGCCTCCGAAACGCCCGTTGACCCTTCGTGATGTATCCGATGCCTGCGGGGTGTCGGAAATGACGGTCAGCCGGGTTCTGCGAAAACGCGGCGACGTGTCCGAAGCGACGCGCCGGCGGGTGCTGGCTGCGGCGAAAGAGCTGGGGTATGTGCCCAACCAGATTGCCGGATCGCTGGCGTCCCAACGGGTGAACCTTGTTGCGGTGATTATCCCGTCGCTGTCGAACATGGTCTTTCCCGAGGTGCTGAACGGCGTCAATCAGGTGCTTGAAGACACGCCGCTGCAGCCGGTCGTGGGCGTCACCGACTATATGCCCGAAAAAGAAGAACGTGTTCTCTATGAAATGCTGTCGTGGCGGCCCTCGGGCGTGATCATCGCGGGACTGGAACATAGCGATGCGACGCGTGCCATGCTCAAGAACGCGGGCATCCCCGTGGTCGAGATCATGGATGTTGACGGGCGCCCGATCGATGCGATGGTCGGCATCTCGCACCGCCGTGCGGGGCAGGAAATGGCCAAGGCGATCCTCAAGGAAGGCTATGAGCACATCGGTTTCATGGGCACCAAGATGCCGCTTGACCACCGCGCCCGCAAACGGTTCGAAGGGTTTACCGAAGGGCTCGCCAAAGCCGGGATAGAGATCGAGGACCGCGCGTTCTACTCTGGCGGCTCTGCGCTGGCCAAGGGGCGCGAGATGACGCAAGACATGCTTGAGCGGTCGCCCGAGCTGGATTTCCTGTATTATTCAAACGACATGATCGGCGCGGGCGGATTGCTATATCTGATCGATCAGGGCATCAATATTCCGGGCCAGATCGGCCTTGCCGGTTTCAACAACGTCGAACTGCTACAGGGCTTGCCCCGTCAGCTTGCCACGATGGACGCCTGTCGGCTCGAGATCGGACAGGCCGCGGCGCGTATCATTCTGAACGATACACTGGATGAACCGGACCCCGACCTGCAAACGCAGATTACCCTGACACCGACCCTGTCGCTGGGGGACACGCTGCGCCGCAACCGCAAGGTATGACGCTGCCGCTGATCGGCAACCGCGACGCCCGTCGCATCTTTCTGCATCGCCATCTGCTAAGCGATGCGCCCCAAGGGCCCGCCAGCGGGAAAGACCTGTTGCAGCTGATCCAGGGGCTGGGCTTTGTGCAGTTGGACAGCATCAATACCGTGGCGCGGGCGCATGACCTGATCCTGTTCTCGCGCCGCCAACGCTATCGCCCGCAAGCGTTGAAGACACTGTATGAACGCGATGGGGCGCTGTTTGAGCACTGGACCCATGACGCCGCGGTGATCCCGATGGGATACTACCCCCATTGGGAATTGCGCCGCCAGCGAGACGCGCAGATGCTGCGCCAGCGGTACAAGAACTGGCACCAACATGATTTCGAGGGGCGGTTCCAGACCGTGCTGGACCAGATCCGCGCACAGGGGCCGGTGTCGTCGTCTGATGTCGGGCAGGATGAACCGCGCTCGAACGGCGGGTGGTGGGATTGGCATCCCTCCAAAACCGCGCTGGAATATCTGTGGCGCGCCGGTGCGCTTTGCGTTGTAGGGCGGGACGGCTTCCAGAAACGCTATGACCTGACAGAGCGGGTGATTGACGCGGCGCTATGCGACCCGTCGCAGGCACCGGATGAGGCGCAGACCATCGATTGGTGCTGCAACGGCGCGCTGGATCGTCTGGGCTTTGCCACACCGGGGGAGCTGGCGGCATTCTGGGCGCATATCTCTCCGGCAGAGGCGAAGGCATGGGTCCAGCGTGAACAGGCCGTCGGACGTGTCGAGCAGGTGCAGATCGCGGGCGCCGACGGCACAGTCCATCGCAGCTTTGCCCGTCCCGGTCTGGCAAGCGACCCCGCGAGAGACATGGCTCCGACCGCACGGCTGCGCGTGCTCAGCCCCTTTGACCCGGCCTTGCGCGATCGCAAACGCGCCGAACGTCTGTTCGGCTTCCGCTACCGGATAGAGATGTTCGTGCCCGCGCCCAAACGGGTCTATGGCTATTATGTTTTTCCGATCCTGCAGGGCGACAGCATCGTCGCCCGGGTGGATATGAAAGCACACCGTGACCGCGATACGCTGGTGGTACGCGCCCTTTGGCCAGAGCCGGGCAGCCGGTGGGGCAAAGGCAAACAAGCCGCCTTCGAGGCAGAGCTGGCCCGCATCATCCGTCTGGCAGGCGTCAGTCAGATCGCTTTCGAAGACGGCTGGCTTCGTTAACCCACTCCGTTTCGATGAACGAATTGGCGGAACATGCTTGCGCAGGCGACAACGATGACAATTTGTAAACATTTTGTTGACGTATTGCTTTTCCCTGCCAAAGTGAGCGGAAAGGAATCAAGAACCATGTCGAACCGTCTTTGTTTTCACCCCAAGGGTCGCCCATGACGCGCCATGTGGTCGTCGTGGGGGCGGGTATCGTCGGTGTGTCATCGGCGATCTGGCTGCAACGCGCAGGCGCGCAGGTCACGATCATTGACCGCGCGGCACCGGGAACAGGCACGTCACATGGGAACGCGGGCGTGCTAGCGGCCTGCGCCGTGGCACCTGTCACCGCCCCCGGCCTGATCGCCAAAGCCCCCGCGATGCTGCTGAACCCGGATGTGCCGCTTTACCTGCGCCTGCCCTATCTGCCGCGTCTGCTGCCGTGGCTGGCAAAGTATCTGCGGGTCGCGAACGACCGCGACACCCGCCGGATTGCGCAGGGGCTCGCGCCTATTGTCAGCGACAGTGTGGACCAACACAAAAGCCTGACCGCTGATTTGGGCCTGTCCGACTGGGTGAGGGACAGCGATTATGTTTTCGCCTACCGAAACCGCGCCGCGTTTGACGCCGAAGCCTACACCTGGGCGCTGCGGGCGGAGGCGGGGTTCGCGCCAGAGCTGATCGAGGGGCCGCAGATACACGAGTATGAACCGACGCTCGGGCCGGACATCCACCTGCTTGCCACCATGAAGGACCACAGCTTTATCCGCGACCCCGGCGGCTATGTCGGCGCCCTGGCGCGGGCGTTCGAACAGGGCGGCGGCACGATCCTGCAGGCCGAGGTCAAGGATTTCGACCTGCCCGGCGGCGCGATTTCCGGGGTCGAGACGACCCAAGGCCGCGTGGCCTGTGACGATATCGTGCTGGCCACCGGCGTCTGGTCAAAACCGCTGATGGCCAAGCTGGGGCTGAACGTCCCGCTGGAAAGCGAACGCGGCTATCATGTGATATTCGAGGGCGCGACGGGCGGGCCCGCGCGCCCCGTGATGATCGCCAGCGGGAAATTCGTTGCCACCCCCATGGCGCAGGGCCTACGCTGCGCGGGTATTCTGGAATTCGGCGGGCTTGACGCAGCCCCTTCCAAGGCCCCGCTGGCGCTGCTCCGGCGACAGGCCAAGGCGGCCTTTCCACAGCTTGAGGCCACGCGCGAAATCGAATGGCTGGGGCACCGACCTGCCCCCAGCGACAGCCTGCCCCTGATCGGACAGGTTGGCACAAGCCGGGTCTTTACCGCCTTCGGGCATCACCACATCGGGTTGACAGGCGGGCCCAAAACAGGCCGCCTCGTCGCAGGATTGGTTATGGGGCAACCCGTCAACACCGACCTGCAGCCCTATGCACCACAACGGTTTAGCAGGGGCTAACCCCGCAAACCAAAGACATACCAACAAGGAGAGAACCACATGAAACGGACCACCACATTGATGACAGGCGTCGCAACCGCCGCCCTGACGGTTACCGCCGCCCTACCCGCTTTCGCGGCTGAGAAATGGGACATGCCGATGGCCTATTCGGCGTCGAACTTCCATTCCGAGAACGGCGTTGAATTTGCCAACTGCGTGACCGAAGGCACCGCGGGCGAGATCGAGATCACCGTGCACCCCGGCGGGTCGCTGATCGCGGGTGCCGACATCAAACGCGCGATCCAGACCGGTCAGGTCCAGCTGGGCGAACGCATCCTGTCGGGGCACCAGAATGAAAACGCGATCTTCGGCTTTGATTCCATCCCCTTCCTCGCGCCGTCCTTCGAGGCGTCCGACAAGCTGTGGAAAGCCGCGAAACCCAAGATCGAAGAGCTGTTGGCAGAGCAGAACCTGACGCTGCTTTATAACGTGCCATGGCCGCCACAGGGTCTGTACTTCAAGAAAGAGGTCAACACGATCGAGGACATGAAGGGCGTCAAGTTCCGGTCCTACAACAACGCCACCAGCCGTCTGGCAGAGCTGACAGGCATGCTGCCCGTCACCATCGAAGCCGCCGAGCTGAGCCAGGCTTTTGCCACCGGCGTTGCGGAATCGATGATCTCGTCCGGTGCGACCGGCTATGACCAGAAAGTCTGGGAAAGCCTGACCCATTTCTACGAGGTCGACGCTTGGCTGCCGCGCAACTACATCATGATCAACAATGACGTGTGGAACGATGTCTCGGAGGAAAACAAGGCGATCATCACCACCTGTGCCAGCGATGCGGAAACGCGCGGGCTGCAAGCCTCCAAGGACTATACGCAGTTCACCTATGACGGGCTGCGCGAAGGCGGCATGACCGTGGAACCCGCCAGCGAAGAGCTGATGTCCGGCCTGCGCGACATTGGCGGCACCATGACCTCCGAATGGCTGGAGAATGCGGGCGAGGACGGTCAGGCGATCGTCGATAGCTACAAATCCATGCAGTAAATCAACGAACGGCGGCCCCCCCCCACAGGTGCCGCCGTTTGACGTTCGATCCGCCAATCCGGAGACCTTTCCCATGAACATCCTGCGACGCCTGCTTGATTTCATCTATTTCGCATCTGGTGCCCTGGCTGCCGTCAGTCTTGTCGCGATCCTGCTGCTGATCGTGGTGCAGATGGTTGCCCGCTGGACCGGCGAGGTTTTCCCCGGTGCGGCAAGCTATGCCGGCTATGCGATGGCCGCCGCCAGCTTCCTCGCATTCGCCAACGCGCTGAACCGTGGCGCGCATATCCGCGTATCGGTGCTGCTGAACGCACTGCCCGCAGGCCCGAAACGGCTTCTTGAAATATGGTGCTTCGGCCTTGCCGCGGCGATTGCGTGGTATTTCACCTACTACGCCTATTGGTTCGTCTACTGGTCGTGGAAATTCAACGAAGTCAGCCAGTCGCAAGACGCCACATCCTTGTGGATTCCGCAGTCGGTGATGGTTGTGGGCGGTGGCATCCTCGCCATCGCGCTGACCGATAACCTGCTCTATCTGATCGTAAAAGGCGAACACCGTCTCACCCGCGATCTTGTCGATCAAAGTTTTGGGGAGTGACGCTGTGACGGAACTTTACGCGATCATTCTGTTTATCACTGTGCTGCTGTTCCTGCTGGGCACCGGCGTCTGGGTTGGCCTGGCGCTGATGGGCGTCGCCTGGTTCGGGATGGAACTGTTTACCACCCGCCCGGTTGGCGATGCTATGGTCACGACGATCTGGGCCTCGTCCAGCTCGTGGACGCTGACCGCGCTGCCGCTGTTCATCTGGATGGGTGAGATTCTATTCAGGACGCGGCTATCCGAGGATATGTTCAAAGGGCTGTCGCCGTGGCTGGCGAAATTGCCCGGCGGGCTGGTGCATACCAATATCGTCGGCTGCACCGTGTTTGCCGCCGTGTCAGGGTCGTCTGCCGCGACGCTGTCGACCGTGGGCAAAATGTCGATCCCCGAACTGCGGGCGCGCAATTATCCCGAAAAGATGATCATCGGCACGCTGGCCGGTGCCGCCACGCTGGGGCTGATGATCCCGCCCTCGCTCGCGCTGATCGTTTACGGCGTCACCGTGAACGAAAGCATCACCGAACTGTTCTTTGCCGGCGTCCTGCCGGGGCTTATTCTGGCGCTGATGTTCATGGCCTATGTCGCCTTTATCGCGCTGACCTCGAAGGACTGGAACCCCAGCGTCGAGACAGGGATGAGCTTTGCCGCCAAGCTGCGCAACTCGCGCTTTCTGCTGCCGGTCTTCGGGCTGATCACGGTGGTGATCGGGTCGATGTATCTGGGCTACGCCACCGCGACAGAGGCGGCGGCCATCGGTGTGCTGGGGTCGCTGGCGCTGGCGTTGATGCAGGGGTCGCTGAACTGGACCAGCTTTCAGGAAAGCCTGATGGGGGCGATGCGCACCTCTGCCATGATCGCATTGATCCTTGCGGGTGCTGCCTTTCTTAAACTGTCGATGGGCTTTACCGGCCTGCCCCGTGCGCTGGCGGACGGGATTGCAGCGCTTGAACTGACGCGCTTTCAACTGCTGATGGCGCTGCTGGTATTCTATATCGTACTGGGCATGTTCCTTGATGGTATTTCGTCGGTCGTGCTGACCATGGCTGTGGTTGAGCCGATGGTGCGCGGTGCGGGGATCGACTTGATCTGGTTCGGAATCTTTGTTGTGGTCGTGGTCGAGATGGCGCAGATCACGCCGCCGATCGGGTTCAATCTGTTCGTGCTGCAAGGCATGACGGATCACGAGATGGGATATATCACCAAAGCCGCCTTGCCGATGTTCCTGATCATGGTGGTGATGGTCTTTGTCCTGATCTTCTTCCCCGACATCGCGACCTGGCTGCCCGAAAATTTAAGGCAGGTGCCCCAATGACCGACTTCCCCCTGATCCAGACCGTTGGCCTGTCCGGCGTGCTGGTGCGTTTTGCGGACACGATGTCAGAGCCCGCGAACCGCGCCGCCCTGTCGTTTCGCGCCGCCGTGGATGCCGCCGACTGGCCCGAGGTGACAGAGACGAGCACATCGCTGGTGTCCACCTTCCTGCAGATCGATCTGGTGGCGGCTTCGGTGGACACCCTGCTGGACCGGCTGCACGACCTTCTGGCAACGCGCGACTGGTACACCTCTGACCTGCCGACGGGGCGGACGCTGTGGCATGTGCCAACGGTCTATGGCACCGACCTTGCGCCACAGCTTGAAGAAGCGGCAGAGCTTGCGGGGCTGGACCCCGATGCGGCGATTGCACAGCTGTCGCAGGCGCGCGTACGGGTGCTGACCATCGGCTTTGCCCCCGGCCAGCCCTATATGGGCGAACTGCCGCAGAACTGGGATATTCCGCGCCAGCAGGGGCTGACAAAATCCGTCCCCGCCGGCGCGTTGATCGTGGCGATCCGGCAGCTGATTATCTTCACCAATGCCTCCCCCACTGGCTGGCGCCACATCGGGCAGACCGCGTTCAAGACCTTCCGCCCGCGCAGCGACACACCCTTTGCCCTGTCACCGGGGGACGAGCTGTGCTTCCCCTCCATATCGCGCGCCGAATATGACAAGATCACCGCGACAGATGAAACCGGCCAGGGCGGCGCAGAGACAGAGGTGCTGGCATGAGCGCGACCCTCACCATTTCCCAAGCCGGTCCCGCCCTGACCATACAGGATATGGGCCGTCCCGGTTGGCGTGCCCAAGGGCTTACAAAGGGCGGTGCCGCCGATCCCGTGGCGCTTTACGAAGGGGCCGCCCTGCTTGGCCAATCGCCCGAGCTTGCGGTGATAGAGATGACAGGCACCGGCGGGACCTTCACGGCTGACGCCGACATCCGTATCGCCCTGACAGGGGCCACCATGGCCGCCAGCATCGACGGGGATGCCATCGTCTGGAACGCCAGCCACATGCTGCCCGCGGGCGCAAAGCTGACCATTGGCGGCACCACGGGCGGCACCTATGGCTATCTGCATGTGGGCGGGGGCATCGCCTCTGACACACTGTTGGGGGCACGGGCCAGCCACCTAAGCGCAGGTCTGGGCCAGCCGCTTGCTGCGGGCGACGCGCTGCCCCTTGGGGCGGATAAGTCGCGCGAAACGGGGCTGCAACTGCCCCGCGACAGTCGTTTTGACGGCGGCACCGTGCGCGTCGTGGCCAGCATGCAGACCGACCACTTTACCGCTGATGAACGCGAACGCTTCGAAACCACCGCCTTTACCCGCGACCCGCGTGCCAACCGCATGGGCGTGCGCATGGACCACGACGGCGACGGTTTCAGCGCCGAGGGCGGTCTGTCCATCCTGTCCGAGGTCATCGTGCCCGGCGACATCCAGATCACCGGGGACGGCGCACCTTTCGTGCTGATGGGCGAGTGCCAGACCACCGGCGGCTATCCCCGCATCGGGACCGTGATTCCCCGCGACCTGCCCCGCGTGGCGCAGGCCGCATCGGGCACCGCGATCCGGTTCGAATTCATCACGCTGGAACAGGCCATCACGCTCGAGACGCAGCACCGCCAAGACATCAAAGCGCTTGGCGGGCAGGTCACGCCGCTGGTCCGCGACCCTGCCAAAATCCGCAACCTGCTGGCCTATCAGCTGGTGGGGGGCGCGATCTCTGCCACCGACAACCCCTTTGAAGAGGAGCATTAAATGCCGACCGTCGATCTGAATGCCGATATGGGCGAAAGCTTTGGCCCGTGGAAAATGGGCGATGATGCCGCTTTGTTGCAAATCATCAGCTCTGCCAACATCGCCTGTGGCGGCCATGCGGGTGACGCCGATGTGATGTCTGCCACAATGGCGCTGGCGCGTGACAATGGCGTCGGTATCGGTGCGCACCCCGGTTTCATGGATCTGGCCGGTTTTGGCCGCAACCGCATGTCGGTGCCACGGGGCACGCTGCAAAATCAGGTCCGCTATCAGGTCGCCGCCAGCGTCGGCATGGCGCGCAGCCTTGGCACATCGGTGCGGCACCTGAAACTGCACGGCGCGCTCGCCAATATGGCGTCAGAGGACGAGATACTGGCCCGTGACCTTTATGAGGCCGCGCTCAGCGTCGCGCCTGATCTGATCGTCATGGTGCTGGCCGCCACGGCGCAGCAGGGCGCGGTGCAATCGCTTGGCTGTAAGTGGGCCGGAGAGATCTTTGCCGACCGCGCCTATAATGACGACGCGACGCTGGTCGACCGCTCTAAACCCGGTGCGGTGATTCACGATGCGGCACTGGCGGGCGAACGGATGGTCAAAATGGTAAAAGCCGGTGCGATTCTGACCGAGGGCGGCCAAACAATTCCTGCCGCGATCGATACGATCTGTCTGCACGGCGACACCCCCGAAGCCGTCGATATTGCCCGCGCTGTCAAATCATCCCTGCAAGAAGCAGGGATCGCGCTGAAATGTTTTGAAGGCCATACGGGCTAAGTCCTAAACCCAACACCTGAAACGAAAAACAGCGCCCCGAGGGGCGCTGTTTTTATCCGTTCCAGTCAGACTGGAAAGTAGTGGTGAGCCGTGATGGGTTCGAACCATCGACCTACTGATTAAAAGTCAGTTGCTCTACCAACTGAGCTAACGGCCCACTAGGCGGGTATCTAAAAAGGTGCGGCCTTGGGGTCAAGCGGAAACTTACGAAAAATTTCACTCTCGCTGGATTAGTTTCAAATGCCGCGTTATATGCGCCGAATGTATAGTGATCTGACCAACGGTTTGCCCTTCATGAAGATGCATGGGCTGGGCAATGATTTTGTCGTGCTGGATGCGCGCGAGAAAGATGTGCTGGATGCACGCGAAAAGGTCGTGCTGGATGCGCGCCAAACTGATGCGCGTGCCGACGCGCCCCCGGCGCTCACGAAGGTGACCCCTGCCCTTGCGCAGGCCATCGGGCATCGCCAGTTCGGCGTGGGCTTCGACCAGCTGGCCGTGATCACCGATGGCGCGGCTGATGCGCATCTGACGTTCTTCAACGCCGACGGCTCTACCTCTGCCGCTTGCGGCAATGCTACGCGCTGCATCGCGCGGTTCCTGATGGAGGAAACAGGCAAGACCCAACTGCACCTGACCACCGACCGCGGCGATCTGGCGGCGCGGGATGCAGGCAATGGCCTGACATCGGTCAACATGGGTCATCCACAGCTTGACTGGGACGAAATTCCGCTTGCTCGCCAGATGGATACGCTTGAGCTGCCGATCGACGGTGCGCCGACAGCCACTGGCATGGGCAACCCCCATTGCACCTTCTTTGTTGATGATGTCGACGCGATTGATCTGGCCGGTTTTGGCCCCGGTATCGAGCATCACGCGCTTTACCCCGAACGCACCAATGTGCAGATCGCCCAGATCATCGGCCCCGATCACATCCGTATGCGCGTGTGGGAACGGGGTGTGGGCATCACGCTGGCCTCCGGCTCCTCTAGCTGTGCGACGGCCGTGGCAGCGGCACGCAGAGGGCTGACAGGCCACGCCGTGCGCATTGATCTGGACGGTGGCATGCTGCACATCGACTGGCGCGAGGATGGCGTCTGGATGACCGGCCCCTCGGCCCATGTCTTCAGCGGCGTGCTGACCCCTTCGTTTCTGGAAAGCCTGACATGAGCGCCCCGATCTTCTCGAATCACGGCTGCCGCCTGAACGCCTATGAGACCGAAGCGATGAAAGAACTGGCCGAACAGGCCGGCCTGAAAGACGCGGTAATCGTCAACACCTGCGCCGTCACCGCCGAGGCCGTGCGCAAGGCGCGTCAGGACATCCGCAAGCTTCGTAAGGCCAACCCCGACGCGCGTTTGATCGTCACCGGCTGCGCCGCCCAGACCGAACCGGAGACCTTTACCAAGATGGCAGAGGTCGACGCCGTCATCGGCAACACCGAAAAGATGGTGGGCGCGACGTGGCAGGGGTTGGCGGCTGATTTCATCGGCGAGACAGAGGCGCTGCAGGTCGATGACATCATGTCGGTGACCGAAACGGCGGGGCATCTGATCGACGGTTTCGGCACGCGCAGCCGGGCCTATGTGCAGGTCCAGAACGGCTGCGATCACCGCTGTACCTTCTGCATCATCCCCTATGGCCGCGGCAATTCCCGCTCGGTCCCCGCGGGGGTCGTGGTGGATCAGATCAAGCGACTGGTCGACAAGGGCTTTAACGAAGTCGTTCTGACCGGCGTCGATCTAACCAGTTGGGGTGCGGACCTTCCCGCGACGCCCAAGCTGGGGGATCTGGTAATGCGCATCCTGCGGCTGGTGCCGGACCTACCCCGCTTGCGCATCAGCTCCATCGATTCGATCGAGGTGGACGAGAACCTGATGCAGGCCATCGCCACCGAGCCCCGCTTGATGCCGCACCTGCATCTGTCCTTGCAGCACGGCGACGACATGATCCTGAAACGGATGAAGCGCCGCCACCTGCGCGATGATGCGATTGGTTTTGCCCAAGAGGCCCGCAAACTGCGTCCCGACATGACCTTTGGGGCCGATATCATCGCCGGTTTCCCCACCGAAACCGACGCGATGTTCGAAAACTCGCTCAAGCTGGTGACGGACTGCGATCTGACATGGCTGCATGTCTTCCCCTATTCGGCGCGCGAAGGCACGCCCGCGGCACGGATGCCAGCAGTGAACGGCACGCTCATCAAGGAACGCGCGGCGCAGCTGCGTGCTGCGGGTGACGCGCAGGTCGCGCGCCATTTGGCGGCCCAACAAGGTCGCGCCCATCAGGTGTTGATGGAAAGCCCCACCATGGGCCGGACCGAACAATTTACCGAAACCCATTTTGCCACCCCCCAGACCGAGGGCGCGATCATTTCGGCCACGATCACCGGCCAGAACGCAGGGCATCTGCTGGCTGTGTGAGACGTTGCAGATTGTAAACCTTTCTCCTCTAGGGTGATTCCCTAGCGAGAAAGGGTTAACATGAGCGAAATTATCGAATGGGTCCTCGAGATGGACGTGCGGGATGGTCAGGGCGACAATGTCCAACCGTTGCTTGAGGAAATGGTACAGGCTGCAGAGGCAGACGAACCGCGTACGCTGCATTGCGAATTCTACATGTCCGACGACCGACGCACCTGCACTGTGCTGGAACGTTATGCGGACAATGCAGCCGTGATGGCGCATTTTGCGCAGTTCGGTGGCCGCTTTGCTGACCGGTTTACAGAGCTGTTTATGCCGGTGCGTTTAACCGTCTACGGCCCTGCCACCGCCGCGGTGATGTCCGTGCTTGCGGGCTATGGCGGTGTGCGGCTGGACCGCGTGGCAGGGTTCCACCGCTAAGCCACAGGCACCGTCTGTCGCGGTATTTGACCCGCGCGTTTGGCGACCAGCCGACTACCGCAAAAAAAGAAAACCCCCCGAACCACAATGGATCGGGGGGCTATATTCAGGCATTGGCCGTGTGAAGGAAGATCAGTCTTCCTTGTGTTTCACAGGCGCCCACAGACGTTTGTTGGTCAGGTACAGGAGTACCGACAACAGCGTCAGGAACAGAACGCCAGCAAAACCGGCTTGCTTGCGTGCCATCATCTTGGGCTCGGCTGTCCACATCAGGAAGGCCGCAACGTCTTCGGCTTCGTGGTGCAGGTCAGAATCGTGGCCGTCGTTATAGGTCACGTCGTCGCCGTACAGCGGGGGTGCCATGGCGATCCAGCTGCCTTCGATAGTGGCGTGGCCATTCTCGTCCTTACAGGACTCGGGGATACCGCCGCTTGGGAACGCTGTGTTGTAGTGACCGGGGAAATCCTCGGGGGCACAGGCAGGCGCTTCTTCATAGCCGACCATCAGGGACGCGATGTATTCGGGTCCGCCGATGCCTTTGAAGAACTGGTTGATCCCCAGACCATAAGGCCCGTGGAAACCGGCGCGCTTCTTGGCCATCAAGCTGAGGTCGGGCGCAGTATCCAACGCGGACTCAGGGAAATGGTCAACCGGCGTGCCGGGGCGTGTGTCGTCCAGCTCGGGGTCGAAGATATCAAAGTTCGCGGCATAGGCACGCACCTGATCTTCGGGAAGGTGGGGGCCACCTTCATCCGCAAGTGTACGGATCGGCACAAACTTCATCCCGTGGCAGGCAGAGCATACCTCGGTATAGATTTGCAGACCGCGTTGCAGCTGGTTGGCATCGAAGGACCCGAAAGGCCCTTCGAAAGAGAAGTCAAAGTCTTCGACATGCGCTTCACCACCGGCGGCGAAAGCAGCGGAACCTGCAAAGCCCAAGGCGACAACAGCCGAAAGGAAGGTTTTCTTGATCATTGTCATGGTCCTTACTCTGCTGGCTTGACCAGCGTCTTGGTGCCGCCGGTTTTTGGCGCGTAATGCGCGTCAAAGTCGGCTTCGATGGTTTCAGGCTGCGGCGCTGGTTTCTCGATCACACCCAGAAGCGGCAGGATCACCAGGAAGTATGCGAACCAATAGGCCGAAGCGATCAGCGAGAAGCTGGCATAGGGCTCTTCCGCAGGCATGGCACCCAGCCACATCAGCGCGAAGAAGTCGATCACCAGCAGCGCGAACCACCACTTGAACATGGGACGATAGCGGCCCGAACGCACCGAGGATGTGTCCAGCCAAGGCACCAGCGCCATCACCGCAATCGCACCGAACATCGCCAGAACACCAAAGAACTTGGCGTCGATGATGCCACCGGTCACGAAGGACGCAATCTGAACAACCCAGACTTCGGCAGTAAAGGCACGCAGGATCGCGTAGAACGGCAGGAAGTACCATTCAGGCACGATGTGTGCAGGCGTCGAAAGCGGGTTCGCCTCGATATAGTTATCGGGGTGGCCCAGATAGTTCGGCATGAAACCCACGATCGCAAAGAAAACAACCAGGATCACGGCCAGCGCGAACAGGTCTTTCATCACGAAGTAGGGCCAGAAGGGCAGCGTGTCTTTCTCTGCGTCTTCCTTGCTTGTGCGACGGACCTCGACCCCTGTGGGGTTGTTGTTCCCGGTGGTGTGGAAGGCCCAGATGTGCACGATCACCAGACCGGCAATCACGAAGGGCAGCAGGTAGTGCAAGCTGAAGAAACGGTTCAGCGTGGCGTTATCGACCGCAGGCCCGCCCAGCAGAAGCGTTTGCAGGCTTTCCCCGATGAACGGGATCGCACCGAACAGACCGGTGATAACCGTAGCGCCCCAGAACGACATCTGACCCCAAGGCAGAACATAGCCCATAAAGCCGGTTGCCATCATCAGAAGGTAGATCAGCATGCCGACGATCCACGTGATTTCACGTGGCGCTTTATACGACCCGTAGTACAGGCCGCGGAAGATGTGCGCGTAGACCGCAACAAAGAACAGGGACGCGCCGTTCATGTGCAGATAGCGCAGCATGTAGCCGCCGTTCACGTTCCGCATGATGTGTTCAACGCTCGAGAAGGCGACATCGACATGGGGTGTGTAGTGCATCGCCAGCACGATGCCGGTCACGATTTGCAGTGCCAGACAGAACGTCAGAACAATGCCCCAGATCCACATCCAGTTCAGGTTCTTCGGTGTCGGGATCATCAATGTGTCATACAGCAGTCCGACAACGGGAAGACGGGTGTGCAGCCACTTCTCTCCGTTAGATTTCGGCTCGTAATGGTCGTGAGGAATTCCAGCCATTCCCGTTCTCCCTTAACCTAGTTTGATCGTGGTTTCATCCACGAATTCTGCGATTGGCACCGGCAGGTTGCGCGGTGCTGGCCCTTTGCGGATACGGCCCGCAGTGTCATAGTGCGACCCGTGGCAGGGGCAGAACCAGCCGCCAAAGTCACCTGCGTCGCCCAAAGGCACGCAGCCCAGGTGGGTACAGACGCCCATCATCACCAGCCAGTCTTCTTTACCGGCCATGGCGCGGTTTTCATCCGTCGCGGGGGCACCGGCTGCGATGTTGGCGTTCTCGGCGCCCGGATCGGGCAGCTCGGACATTTCAACGTCACGTGCCTTGGCGATTTCTTCTTCGGTACGGCGGCGGATGAACACCGGCTTACCCAACCATTTGACCGTGAGCTGTGTACCTGGCTCAACAGCGGACACATCGACGCGGATGGACGACAGCGCCTTCACATCTGCGGATGGGTTCAACTGATTGACCAATGGCCAGACTGCCGCGCCGACGGCGACCGCACCTGTACCAGCTGTGGCGTAATAGAGGAAATCCCTCCGGGTGCCTGCGTGATCTTCTGCTTGGGACACGGGTTAACTCCAAATCGAGGGCCTGACGGCCATTAAATCAAGGGGCGGCGCTGACGCACCTCCCACAATTCTTTTGGTTACTAGCGGGCTGCGTCGCGCACGTCCAGATACCTTTGTCGCGCAAACCGTCGCAGTGTTGCATTCCTTCAAGGGTGCAGACCGGATTTTTTGCGCTTTTATCCTGCCGGAGGGGCAGTGGCCTGCATGGATGCACGCGAATCAAAGCGGCGCGCCCAATCGGCCAAGGCGTCGTTTCCCTTGCGCCAATTACGCGCGTCATGCCGGAAATCAAGGTATCCCAAAGCACAGCCGACGGCGATCTGCCCCATATCCAGCGGACCGGAAAGCTGACTGATCCAGCGTGTATTCAGCGCCGCGCACGCCCGTTCGATCTTGGACCACTGACCCTCGACCCATTCTGGCATCTGCTTGCCTTCGGGGCGCATCCGGCCCTCGTAGACCATCGATAGCGCCGCATCCAGCATACCATCCGCCGTTGCCTCAAGCGTCAGCGTGTCCCAGCGGCGGCTGCCGGTCGGGTACAGCTTGCCGCCCGCGCGATCATCCAGATAGGCGCAAATCACACGGCTATCATACAGCGCGGGCCCCTCGTCGCGCACCAGTGCCGGTACTTTGGCCAGCGGGTTGTTCGGCAGCAGCGCGGCATCAGGCGCCAGCGGTGTCGTCGAGATATTTTCAAGCGTCACATCTTCGATCTGGCCGGTTTCATGCAGCAATACCATGACCTTGCGGACATAGGGTGATGTCGGGGAATAGGATAGTTTCACGGGTGTCTCCTCCTCGGGGTTCGGGCGAACTATCACCGTCATCCGCGCGCGGTGCAATCGCTTGTTGATCAGGCGCCTTTTGCCGCGCGCATCTGGTCGGCCAAACTGCCTGTTCCCGCGCCAAAGCCGTGCGCCTCTACCCCGTCGGCAGCGGCCAGTCGCACCGCATCGGGTTTATTCTGGCTCAGCTTCCACGTCCCGTCGACGCCGGTGATCCGCATCCGGCAGGGCACGATCATGCGCATCATTTTCTGCATGGTCAGGGGGTTCATCTTGGCGGTGGTCCACGGCGGCTTGGGCAGCAGACGATCCTCGAACCAGGCAGACTGGCGATCCAGCAGGTCCAGCAGCTCTTCCTGCGGGCGCAGCTCTAGCGTGCCGGTCAGATGCACCGCCACATAGTTCCACGTCGGCACCTGATCGTCGATGTCGTACCAGTCGGGCGAGACATAGCTATCGCCCCCGCTGATGGCGAGCTTAACCGGCAGCGCGGGTTTGAGTGCCCGCGCAATCGGGTTTGACCGGACCAGATGCAGATCCGCCTGATCCCCTGCTTCGTTCAGCAAAAACGGGACATGGCTGATCAACGGGCCGTCGCTGCCATTGGCGGCAAGCACGCCAAAGCTGCGGTCGCGGGCAAAAGCGATGTTCTTGGCGGTGTCGGCGTCGTGGTAAACGGGATTCGGGTGCATAACGTAGGGTCCAAACTGCAAACGCGCTTTTGGTATTGCAGACGCGCCCCTGCCTTGGCAACGTATCCCTATTCTCAGGGCGGGGCGCAATTCCCCACCGGCGGTATGTGGCCCCAGTGCCACGAGCCCGCGAGCGCTGGCGACATCCCTTCGGGATGCGCCGGGTCAGCAGATCTGGTGAGATGCCAGAGCCGACGGTCATAGTCCGGATGAAAGAGAATGCGTTTGTTGCGACCCCTCGGGGCCGTCCGCAATCGTGATCGCCTTGGGTGACTTGTGTCGCTGACGTAAAAAAGGAGATCACTATGACACACACCCGCTACGCCTTTGTAAAAGCACGCTGGCACGCCGATATTGTAGATCGTGCCTATGACGGGTTTTCTGAAACCATCCCCGCAAGCCAGATCGATGTTGTCGATGTCCCCGGCGCGTTCGAGATGCCGCTGATGGCGCAGACCCTCGCCAAATCCGGCAAATACGACGCGGTGATCTGCGCGGCCTTCGTGGTCGATGGCGGCATCTATCGGCATGATTTCGTGGCGACAGCCGTGGTTGACGGGTTGATGCGCGTAGGCCTTGATACGGGCGTGCCCGTGCTATCCGTATCGCTGACGCCGCACCATTATCAGGAAACCGACCACCACAATGCGATCTACCGCGCGCATTTCGTCGAAAAGGGCCGCGAGGCCGCTTCGGCAGCGCTTGGCATCGTCGCGGCGCGTCAACTGCTTGACGCGTAAGACGGGTTTACCGCGCGGGCCTGTGCGTCAGGCCCGCTGCGCCCCGATGCTGGCGATGCCCAACACATCCAGCACTTTGGCCTCGATATGTTCGGCGTTCATCCCAGCGACCGCATACATATCCGCAGGGCTCGCCTGATCGATAAAGATATCGGGCAGCACCATCGACCGGTATTTCAGCCCTGCGTCGAACACACCCTCGTCCGCCAAAAGCTGTGCCACATGGCTGCCAAAGCCGCCGACTGCACCCTCTTCGATGGTGATCAGCGCCTCGTGATCGGCGGCCAGCGACAGGATCATCTCGCGGTCAAGCGGCTTGGCAAAGCGAGCGTCGGCAATGGTCGGCGTGATCCCCTTGGCCCGTAGCGCCTCGGCGGCTTTTTCCACCTCTGACAGGCGTGTGCCAAAAGACAGCAGCGCCACGCGCTTGCCCTCGGCGATGATGCGCCCCTTGCCGATCTCCAGCGGTTCGCCGCGTTCGGGCATGGTCACGCCCGCGCCTTCACCTCGCGGGAAGCGGAAGGCAATCGGCCCGTCGTCATAGGCTGCCGCCGTGGCCACCATATGCACCAGCTCTGCCTCATCCGCGGCGGCCATCACGACGAAATCGGGCAGGTTCGCCAAAAACGCCACGTCAAAGGCACCGGCATGAGTGGCCCCATCCGCCCCGACCAGCCCCGCGCGATCAATCGCAAAGCGCACCGGCAAGCGCTGGATCGCCACGTCATGCACCACCTGATCATAGCCGCGCTGCAGGAAGGTCGAATACATCGTGCAGAACGGCTTCATCCCGCCTGCCGCCAATCCGGCAGAGAATGTCACACCGTGCTGTTCCGCGATCCCCACGTCAAAGCACCGGCTGGGGTAGCGTTCGGCGAAAAGGTTCAGCCCTGTCCCATCCGGCATCGCGGCCGTCACGGCGCAGATCTTGTCGTCTTTTGCGGCCTCGGCGATCAGGCTGTCCGCAAAGACGCGGGTATAGCTGGGCGCGTTTGACGGCGCTTTCTTTTGCTCGCCCGTCAGCACATTGAACTTGGCGGTCGCGTGGCCCTTGTCACGGGCTGCTTCGGCGGGGCCATAGCCCTTGCCCTTTTTGGTGATCACATGGATCAGCACCGGCCCCGTCGCCCGCGCCTTGACCGTGCGCAACACCGGCAGCAACTGATTCAGGTCATGACCGTCAATCGGCCCGAGATAGGAAAACCCAAGCTGTTCGAACAACGTACCGCCCACGGCCATGCCCTTGAGCATATCCTTGGCGCGCTTGGCCCCTTCGCGGAACGGGCCGGGCAACATGCTAACAGCGCCCTTGGCCGCGGCTTTGAAATCCTGAAACGGCTCTTCGGCATAAAGACGGCTGAGGTAGGTCGACATCGCCCCCACCGGCGGCGCGATCGACATCTCGTTGTCGTTCAGGATGACGAACATCCGTTTTTTCAGATGGCCCGCGTTGTTCATCGCCTCATAGGCCATGCCCGCCGACATCGACCCATCGCCGATCACCGCAATCGCATCGCCCAGACCTTCGGGGACATTGCCGCCCAGATCACGCGCCACCGAAAAGCCCAAAGCCGCGCTGATAGAGGTCGACGAATGCGCCGCACCAAAAGGGTCGTAGGGGGATTCACTGCGTTTGGTAAATCCGCTCAACCCGTCTTTCATACGCAGGGTGCGGATACGGTCGCGGCGTTCGGTCAGGATCTTATGCGGGTAGCACTGGTGGCTCACATCCCAGATCAGTTTGTCCTTCGGCGTATCGAACACCGAATGGATCGCGACCGTCAGTTCAACCACGCCCAGACCCGCGCCCAGATGGCCGCCCGTCTCTGATACGGCAGAAATCGTCTCTGCCCGCAGTTCATGGGACAGTTTCACCAGCTCTGCATCCGAGAAATTCTTCAGATCGGCAGGGCGGTTCACCCGGTCCAAAAGGGGCGTATCTGGTCTATCGGTCATCTGGCTCTCCACCGGATCAGCTTTTGCGGGCAATAACGAAGCGGGCCGCGTCTCGCAAGGTTTCGGCGTCACTGCCGTAGGGGGACAGGGCATCACAGGCAGCATCGACAAGATCACGGGCACGGGCGCGGGCGGGGTCCAGCCCCAGCAGCGACACAAAGGTCGCCTTGCCCGCATCGGCATCCTTGCCCACGGCCTTGCCCACCGTGGCGGCATCGCCTTCGACGTCAAGAATGTCATCCGCGATCTGGAACGCCAGCCCGAGGTTGCGCGCATAGCTGCGCAGCGCGGCGGCGTCATCGCCCGCCATCACCGGCCCCGCCGTCGCGGCCCATTCGATCAGCGCACCGGTCTTGCCGGCCTGAAGCGTTGTGATCTGGTCAAGGGTCAGCGGTTGGCGCGCGGTTTCGGCGGCGATGTCCATCGCCTGCCCGCCCACCATGCCGCGCACACCGGCAGCCCGCGCCAGCCCCGTGACCAGCGCAACCCGTTCAGCGTCGCCGCAGCCCGTTGCCGCGACCAGTTCAAACGCCAATGTCTGCAGCGCATCGCCCGCCAGAACCGCCGTCGCCTCGTCCCATTTCACATGTACCGTGGGTTGACCCCGACGCAGGGCGTCATCATCCATGCAAGGCATGTCATCATGCACCAGCGAATAGGCGTGCAGCGCCTCGATCGCGCCGGCGGCGGGGGCGGCCTGCGCGTCCATCACCCCGTGCAACCGCGCGCTTTCGATCACTAGAAAAGCCCGCAGGCCCTTGCCGCCTGTCACGGCATAGCGCATCGCCTCGGCCACGGTGCCGTCCAACCCGCCAAGCCCGTGCAGGATCTGGCCAATCGCCAGATCCGCAGCATGGGGCATGGCCGCATGAAACGGTTTGCGCGTCAGCTCTGTCTCAAGCGAGATGTCAAACCCCGCCAACGGGAGCCACTCCGACAGGGTTGCCGTCGCCATCCAGCGTGATCTGCGCGACTTTCTCTTCGGCTTCCTTCAGCTTGGTCTCGCAGCGTTTCTTGAGCTTGGCCCCGCGTTCGTAAAGCGAAATGCTTTCATCCAGCGCCACATCGCCCCGTTCCAGCTGGCCCAGAACCTTTTCCAGTTCGGCCATCGCTGCCTCAAAGCTCATCTCTTCTACCGGAGTATCCGTCATTGCCGTGAATCCCATCAATCAAACTTGGCCTGACCATAGCCCGCCCGCGCCATGGCTTCCAGTGACCGTGCCGATTTCTTGGGCGCAAATTCTCTTACGCCACGATACCACATTTACCGCCAAGGCAGCGCGTGGTCAGTCGGGGGCCAGCATATAGCCCGCGCCGCGCACGGTTTGCAGATAGCGGGGCTGTTTGGGATTGTCTTCGATCTTGCGGCGCAATCGGGTGATCTGCACATCGACAGCACGTTCCTGCGCCTGCCCGCGGTCACGGCCCAGTTCCTCCACCAGTTTTGACCGGCTCAGCGCGGTACCCGGTTGGGCCGCAAAAATGCGCATCAGCTGGATTTCGGTGGCGGTCAGCCGCACCAGATCGTCGCCCTGCCACAGCTCTCCGCGTTCGATATCATAGCGGATCGGCCCCATCGACAGCACCTTGGGGGCGGTATCAGCCACGCGGGTGTCGGGCATACGCCGCAGGATCGCGTTGATCCGCAACAGCAGCTCTTTGGGTTCAAACGGTTTGGCAAGGTAATCATCCGCCCCCGCTTCCAGCCCTTCGATCCGGTTGCCTGTCTCGCCCTTGGCGGTCAGCAGCAGGATCGGCGTTTGCATGTCTTCGCGCAGGCTGCGGGTCAGGCTTAGACCATCCTCGCCCGGCATCATCACATCCAGCACGATCAGATCAAAATCCAGCCCCGCCAGAATACGCCGCGCATGGGCCGCGTCGCGGGCCGAGGTCACAAGGAACCCGTGCCGCATCAGGAACTTCTGCAGCAGCGTGCGAATACGTTCGTCGTCATCGACGATCAGCAGGTGTGCGTCGGCCTCGTTCACGCGCCGTTTTCCTTCAGACGGGTGTAACAATGGTGCATTTCGGGGTCCATCATCGCCTCTAGCACGGTGCGAAAACCGGCGACCGCCTCGGGGCCCGCGTCGCGGAACGCACTGCGCATCCGCATCCGTTGTGCATCAGACAATGTCTGTTCGAGCGCGCGCCCGGCGTCAGTCAGATACAAGTGCCGCTCCCGCTTGTCTGCTTTTCCCACTTGGCTTTTGACAAGACCATCGGCGATCAGCGTGCGCAATACACGATTAAGGGATTGTTTTGTAACACCCAAAATCCCCAGAAGGTTGTTTACCGTCGTGCCCGGTGCCCGGTTGATAAAGTGGATCGCACGGTGGTGCGCACGACCATAGGCCATATCCACCAGGATCTTGTCAGGGTCGGCTGTAAAACCGCGGTAGGCAAAGAACATCGCCTCGATCCCCTGCCGCAGCTGTTCATCCGTCAGGAACAGCAGGTTCTCGCCCGTGTGTGATGATGGGCCGCGTCCGTCTGCCATTATACTCTCCCCTTGCTGCGCCAAGAGCTTACGTCAGCGTTATTGACTTTCCAAGAGTCAAAGGCTATCGAATCCCATGTTTTGCGTAATTATATGTCTGCACGCAGCGGGTTTCACGCAATTTTCATAAATCCCGAGGTGCTTTGAGGAAGGATACATCATGGACGGCGCATACGACGATCGCGACGGCAAAATCTGGTTGGACGGTAAAATGGTCGATTGGCGCGACGCCAATGTCCACATCCTGACCCACGCCATGCACTATGCGTCATCGGTGTTCGAGGGCGAACGCTGCTACAATGGCAAGATTTTCAAAGGCCGCGAGCATTCGGAACGGCTGCGCAAATCGGCGCAATACCTCGATTTCGAAATCCCCTATTCCGTGGACGAAATCGAAGCCGCGAAATACGAAATGCTCAAGGCGAACGGCTGGACCGATGCCTATGTCCGTGCGGTCGCGTGGCGTGGAGCCGGCCCCGACATGGGCGTCTCGGCGGCGCGCAACCCTGTACGTCTGGCCATCGCGGGCTGGGAATGGGGCAACTATTACGGCGACGCCAAGATGAAGGGCGCCAAGCTCGACATCTCGAAGTGGAAGCGCCCGTCGCCCGAAACGATCCCCGTACACGCCAAAGCGGCGGGCCTGTATATGATCTGCACCACCTCCAAACACGCGGCAGAGGCCAAGGGCTGTTCCGACGCGCTGTTCATGGACTACCGTGGCTATGTGGCCGAAGCGACCGGCGCGAACATCTTTTTCGTCAAGGACGGCGAAGTGCACACGCCACTGGCCGATTGCTTCCTCAACGGGCTGACCCGTCAGACCGTCATCGGGATGCTCAAGGAAAAGGGCCTGACCGTGCACGAACGCCACATCATGCCGGAAGAGCTGGAAGGCTTCGAGCAATGCTGGCTGACCGGCACCGCGGCCGAGGTCACACCCGTCGGACAGATCGGCGACTACACCTTCGAGGTTGGCGCGCTCACCCGCGAGATTTCGGAAGACTACGAAAAGCTCGTCCGGTCCTGAACTGCGCCATCAAAACAAACGGCGCGAGGGGATCTCCCCCCGCGCCGTTTTCATGTCCGCACCTGCGGTGCAGCACGTCGTGTCAGTAAAGCGCGACCGGATTGATCATCGCCTGTACCGTGCCCTTGATCAGCGGCTGCCCGAGCACAAACATGAACTCTTGCACGCCTTCCGCGACCAGCGGTCCTGTGTTCATCGTCTCCAGAATATAGATGCCGTTGTCCTTGAGCAGCGTGACGTGGCCATAGAACACCTTGTCCCCCTCTTTCGGTGGAATCGCTTCTAGGCCCCATGTGTCTGCACCCACGGCCATCGGGTTCATCGACGCCATAAACACCGCGCCTTCGTTATTCAGCCCCGGTTCGGTGGACCCCCAGGCCGTCGGGTCGCTTTCCATCATGCCGTCGGTCCAGCCCGTGTGAAACAGCACGATATCACCTTCGTTTACCGTGATCTGCTGCGCCTCCATCGCGGCGGTAATCTCTGCCTCGCCAAAATGCTCACCGGCGGCCAACACATCCTTGCCCATGTGCTTGGCCATATCGATGATCACAGCGCGCCCGACCAAGGGCGGCACGGCATGCGTCCCCAATTTGGTCAGGCCGCTGATCGCCGAGATTTCCTTTTCGTCCAAACAGTTATAATACATCCCGTCTTCGCCCAGATGCCCAAGCCCGTCCAACTGCGACCCGATACCGATCCAGGTTTGCAGCAGATCGTCGTTATAATTGCCCTCATAGCCAAAGGACGACAGCTTTTGGCCGCCGTGCTGGTTCGGCTGGACCACCTGAAGGCTGAGCGAACGGGGCGGGAAGGCAGGTGTATCCGGCCCGATCACGATCCCGAGCGGCATCGATTTGCCCTGCTTGATCAGCTTGGCGGCCTGCAACGTGCGCTCGGTCGAGATCAGGTTCGCCGATCCCAGCTGGTCTTCAGGGCCCCAATGCGAATGGTCACAGTCTTGCGCCCATGCGGCAGATGCCCCGACACCGATGGACACGGCAGTTGCGATAATCTTGGTAAATTTCATCTTTCTTCCCTCCCAGAAAACAGGGTGCAGCACCGACGGGATACCCGCTGCTCCACACCCTAGAGGGTTAGGTTAACATGAAATTCAATCAGGGCACGTAGTTTCAACCGATCAGCTGGGTGTCCCCTGTGGCGTGCTGCTGGCCTTGGATTTGGATCGATCCAGTCCCAACTGCCGTTCCCGCCAGATGATCGCGGCACCGCCGGCGATGACCAGACCCGCACCGATCAGGATCGCAGGCGTCGGGATTTCGCTGAAAAGCACCCAGCCGATCAACACCGCGAACAGCATAGAGGCATAGTCGAACGGGGCGAGCATCGACACCGGGCCAAAGCGGTAAGAGGCCGTGATCATGATCTGTGATACCCCGCCGATCATGCCCGACAGGATCAGAAGCGCCGAGACTTGCCACCCGGGGTTCACCCACCAAAGCGGCTCCCAGTTGATCACCATGCCGGCGGGCAGCGTGAGGAACGAAAGGCAGGTTGCGGTGAGCGAGAAATAGAACACGATGGCCGCCGTGCTGTCGGTTTGCACCAATCGGCGCACGTGGATCTGCACAAGCGCGCGCATGATCGACGCGGCAACCACCATCATCGCCCCCAGCATGGCAAGCTGCGACACGCTATCCCCGCCTACGGTAAAGCGGGGGTACAGAACGATCAGCACGCCAATCAGCCCCACGGCCACCGCAGACAGTCGGAACACACGCACCTGTTCGCCCAGGAATATCGCGGCGAAGATTACCGTGAAAAGCGGCGTGGCATAGCCGATCGCGGTGACCTCTGGCAGAGGCAGCAGGCTAAGCCCGGCAAAGGTCAGCGCCATCGCCGTGGTCCCGAAAACGCCGCGCCAGACGTGGCCCATCAGATTGCTTGGCTTCAGCCCGTCGCGCAGGTCGCCGCTTTGCCATAGCCACAGGATGATCATCGGGAAGGCAAAGAACGACCGGTAGAACACGGCCTGGGCGGCGGGCACGGTGGCCGTCGCAATCTTGATGAGGGCCGCCATGACCGAGAACAGAAAGACCGCCCCCAGTTTAAGGGCGATGGCCCGGCCGGGGCGGTGCTCTGTCGTGGTGCTTTGCATGGCGCATGCTTGCGCCTGCAGGTTTCAAGTTGCAAGACCCCGCGTCAACTTGCGCGTCGTATTCCCGCCAACATGCAAAAGATCCGAGCGTTCCGCGCGACTTAGCCGATGATGCCGCGGTTTTCGCCGACCTGACCGCGGTGCAACAGCATATGGTCAAGCAGGACGCAGGCCATCATCGCTTCGCCCACCGGCACGGCGCGGATGCCAACGCAAGGGTCATGGCGGCCTTTGGTAATGATCTCTGTGTCTTCGCCGGTCTTGGTGATTGTCTTGCGTGTGGTCAGGATGCTTGACGTCGGCTTGACCGCAAAACGCAGCACGATGTCCTGACCAGTGCTGATGCCGCCCAGAATACCGCCCGCGTGGTTCGACGAATAGACAGGGCCGTCGGGGCCCATGCTGATCTCGTCCGCGTTCAGCTCTCCGGTCAGCATGGCGGCGGACATGCCTTCGCCGATCTCCACGCCTTTGACGGCGTTGATGCTCATCATCGCGGCGGCGAGATCGGTGTCGAGCTTGCCATAGACTGGCGCGCCAAGGCCCGCGGGCACGCCGCGCGCTGTCACCTCGATGATCGCACCGACGGAGGATCCGGATTTGCGCAGACCGTCCAGATACGCCGCCCACTCTTCTGCCGCTTTGGCGTCGGGCACCCAGAACGGGTTCTGTTCGATCTGGTCCCAATCGAACGCATCGCGGTCGATCTTGTGAGGGCCCATCTGCACCATGTAGCCGGTGATCTGCACATTCGGCGCAATCGCCTTGATCGCTTCACGTGCCAATCCACCCGCCGCCACACGCGATGCGGTTTCACGTGCCGAGGACCGCCCGCCCCCGCGATAATCGCGGATGCCGTATTTCTGGAAATAGGTGATGTCGGCGTGACCGGGGCGGAACTTGTCCTTGATGTCACCGTAGTCCTTTGACCGCTGGTCGGTGTTCTCGATCATCAGCTGGATCGGCGTGCCGGTGGTGACACCTTCGAACACGCCCGACAGGATCCGCACCTCATCCGCCTCGCGGCGCTGTGTGGTGTATTTGTTCTGGCCGGGTTTGCGCTTGTCCATCCAGTGCTGGATCATCTCTTCGGTGATCGTCACACCGGGAGGGCAGCCGTCCACCGTGGCCCCCAAAGCAGGCCCGTGGCTTTCGCCCCAGGTGGTCACGCGGAAAAGATGGCCAAAGCTGTTGATCGACATGGGCGGTGCTCCTTTGGCGGTGATCCTTAACGGGGGCTGCACCATGCCTCAAGGGGTTTCACCTTGCGCGCGGGCGACAGGCGTTCTACCGATAAGACACCTCGGGGGGCCTGACAGGCTGAGATGTGCGCGCACGGACCCGTTGAACCTGAACCGGTTAACACCGGCGGAGGGAAGGTCTGGATACACCTCCAACGCTTTCTGACGCCGCATTTTGGAGGATGCCATGAAGTATCTTACACTTGCTGCCACCACGCTTTTCGCCACGCAAGCATGGGCCGATACGCCCGAGCTGGTGGTCTATACCTACGACAGCTTTGTCGCCGAATGGGGCCCCGGCCCGGTGATCGAAGCGGCCTTCGAGGCCGAATGCGCTTGCGATCTGAAATTCGTCGGCATGGGCGATGGCGCGGCGCTGCTGGCGCGGCTCAAGCTGGAAGGCGCGCGGTCTGACGCCGATCTGGTGCTGGGGCTTGATACCAGCCTGATCGCCGCAGCGAAGGAGACAGGGTTGTTCGCGCCCGCCACAGTGAACGCGGATTATGACCTGCCGGTCACATGGGAGGATGACAGCTTTGCCCCCTATGACTGGGGCTATTTCGCCTTTGTCCATAACGCCGATCTGACCCCGCCCGCGAATTTCCGCGCCCTGGCCGACAGTGACCTCAAGATCGTGATCCAGGACCCGCGGTCCTCTACCCCCGGTCTGGGCCTGCTGATGTGGGTCAAGGACGCTTATGGCGACGAGGCCCCTGCGATCTGGGAAGGTCTGGCGGATAACGTCGTGACCGTGACCAAGGGCTGGTCCGAAGCCTACGGCCTGTTTCTTGAGGGCGAAGCCGACATGGTGCTGAGCTATACCACATCCCCCGCCTACCACCTGATCGCCGAAGAGGACGCGACCAAAGCCGCTGCCGCTTTTGACGAAGGCCACTACATGCAGATCGAAGTGGTCGGCAAACTAGCGGGCAGCGACCAGCCCGAGCTGGCCGATCAGTTCATGCAGTTCATGGTATCGGACGCGGCGCAATCGGTGCTGCCCACGACCAACTGGATGTACCCCGCCGTCACGCCCCAAGGCGGGCTGCCCGAAGGCTTTGAGCAGTTGATCGAACCGGGCAAGGCGCTGCTGATCCCGAACGATGACGTGCCCGCCCTGCGCGAGGAAGCATTGGCCGAATGGCTCTCCGCACTGTCGCAATAAGCACGAAAACCGGCATCAGCGCCGCCATTCTGGTTGCGGCGCTGATCCTTGCTGCGGTGGGGGCGGTGCTGTGGCGGGCCGAGTTCGGCAGCGGGCTTGGCCCGGCCGATTGGTCCGCGATCCGGTTTACCGTGCTACAGGCCGCGCTTTCCGCCCTGCTGTCTACCGTGCTGGCGATCCCTGTCGCCCGCGCCTTGGCGCGACGGCGCTTTGTCGGGCGCGGGCTGCTGGTCACGCTGCTGGGGGCACCGTTCATCCTGCCGGTGATTGTCGCCGTGCTGGGGGTGCTTGCGGTCTTTGGCCGCGCGGGCTGGCTCAATGCGGCGCTGGCGGCGGTCGGATTGCCCGGCATCACGATCTACGGGCTGCACGGCGTGGTGCTGGCGCATGTCTTCTTTAACCTCCCGCTGGCCACGCGGCTGTTGTTGCAGGCGTGGCAGACCGTGCCCGCGGAACGGTTCCGGCTGGCCGCACAGCTTGGCCTGACCCCGCGCGCGGTATTCCGCAGCATCGAGCTTCCCCTCCTGCGGCAAATCCTGCCCGGCACCGCAGCGTTGATCTTTGTGATCTGCCTGACCAGCTTTGCCGTAGCGCTGACCCTCGGCGGCGGCCCCCGCGCCACGACGATCGAGCTTGCGATCTATCAGGCGTTCCGTTTCGACTTTGACCTGAACCGTGCAGCGTTGCTGTCGCTGGTGCAGCTTGGGCTTGCGGGCAGCACCGCCGCGCTGGCGCTGTGGATCATCCCCGCGATCAGTCTGGGTGGCGGGCAGGACCGACCCCTGCACCGCTGGGACGCACGTGGTGGGCTGCAACGGTGGCTCGACGCGCTGTTCATCACGTTGGCGGCGGGGTTTCTGCTGCTGCCCCTGACCTCGGTCGTGATGCGCGGGGTGATCGGCCTGCCGCAAATGCCCGCCAGCGTGTGGCAGGCAGCGGGCACCTCACTCACCGTAGCGCTGATCAGCGTGGTGGTCTTGCTGGCCTTGGCCCTGCCCCTTGCCGGATGGATCGCGACCCGTGCCCGCGGCGGGGTAGAGGCCGTGGGCCTCTTGGGGCTTGCGGCCTCTCCGCTGATGATCGGCACCGGCTGGTTCATTCTGATCAACCCTGTCGCCAGCCCCTTTGCGCTGGCCCTTCCCGTCACGGCGCTGGTCAATGCGCTGATGGCCCTGCCCTTTGCCCTGCGTATTCTGGTGCCCCGGCTGCGCGACACGGTGCAGATCTATGGCCGGCAGGCGCAGATGCTGGGGCTGAGTGGATGGCCGCTTTGGCGCTGGCTGATCCTGCCACGCTTGCGCCCGCAGATCGGCTTTGCCGCGGGGCTGACCGGTGCCCTGTCGATGGGGGATCTGGGGGTCATTGCCTTGTTCGCCGACCCCGACAGTGCCACCCTGCCGCTGCAGATGTACCGGTTGATGGGGGCCTACCGGATGGAGGCCGCGGCCGGTGCGGCCCTGATCCTGCTGGCGCTGTCACTTGGGATTTTCTGGATATTCGACAAGGGAGGGCGCTGGCATGCTGACACTTGAGACCGCGCAGATCACCCAAGGCAGCTTTACCCTGCACGCCGACCTGACCCTTGCGCCCGCGCAGACCTATGCGGTGATCGGCCCCTCGGGTGCGGGAAAATCCACCCTGCTGGGGGCGCTTTGCGGGTTCATTCCGCTCAGGTCCGGCAGGCTGCTGTGGCAGGGCAAGGACATCACCCAAGCCGCCCCCGGTGCGCGGCCGATGACGATGCTTTTTCAGGACAACAACCTCTTTCCCCATCTCAGCGTGATGCAGAATGTGGGGCTGGGGCTGCGCCCCGACCTGCGGCTCGGCTCTGCGGAACAAACCCGTGTACACGAGGCGCTTGATCGCGTCGGGCTGCAGGGGATGGCTGCCCGCAAGCCTGCCGAGC
This sequence comes from Sulfitobacter sp. G5_S2_6_S6, assembly GCF_054968505.1. NCBI lineage: Bacteria > Pseudomonadati > Pseudomonadota > Alphaproteobacteria > Rhodobacterales > Roseobacteraceae > Sulfitobacter > Sulfitobacter sp. G5_S2_6_S6. The sequence continues at coordinate 38,432 of NZ_JBQKUI010000003.1, read as the reverse complement.
TTTCCGGCGGGCAGCAAAGCCGCGTGGCCCTCGCACGGGTGCTGGTGCAAGCCCGCCCGCTTGTCCTGCTCGACGAACCCTTTGCCGCACTTGGCCCCGCCCTGCGCAACGACATGCTGGATCTGGTGGCCGCCCTCGCCGCAGAGACCAAAGCCGCGTTGATCATGGTCACCCATGCCCCCGAGGACGTGCGCCGCATCGCGGATCAGGTGATCTTTGTCGAAGCTGGCACCGCGCATCCGCCGCAGCCTGCCGCAGCGCTGATGGACAATCCGCCCGACGCGCTGCGCGCCTATCTGGGGTAATCAGAAAATGACGGCGTAAAAGGTCAGCGATGTCAGCAGGATTGTCAGATACCCCAGCAGCACATAAAGCCCGTCGCGGGTGAACAGACCAAAGGCGAACAGCGCCACCGTTCCGCCCCCGAAGGACGACGCGAAGGGCACGAATTCAAGCAAAGGCCAACCCACAGGCAGGATCACGCAGGTCACCAACGTCAGCAGACGCATCGGCCCTGTCGTCAGAAACTGGAGCCTTTTGCCGGAGTGGCGATCAAAAAACGCCGCAGGCTTGCGCAGCCACCGCACGCAGAACAGCAACCGCGATGACTTGACCTCGCGGCGCAGCAGGAACTGCGGCAACCACAGACGTTTGCGCCCATAGACCGCCTGCGCCGACAGCACGATGATCACCATCGCCATGAAACTGGACACACCAAAGACACCGGACAGCGGCGACACCAACAGCAGCGCGGCCAGCAGAATGAACGGGAGCAGGGACCGCTCTCCGAATTCGTTCAGCACATCGTTGATCGTGACCGTCTCGCGGCTGGCCGCTTGCTCCATCCCGTCCAGCAGATGGGTGAGGCTACGCTCCTCGATATTGTGCATATACCCCCCAAAGGTCAGCTGTCTTGTGCAAGTAATGCCGCCAGCCCGGCCCGATAGGTGGGGAACTGCGGTGCCCAGCCTAACGCCTGCTTGATACGGTCGTTCCGAACCTTCTTGCTTTCCGCGTAAAAGCTGCGGGCCATCGGGGTCATATCGGCCTGATCAAAGGGGATCGCGGGGGGCACGGGCAGGCCAAGCAGCTCTGCCGCGTGGGCGATCACGTCTTGCGGCGGCGCGGGGTCATCGTCGCATAGATTATAAACCGCGCCCGGGTCGGGCCGCTGCAAGGACAGCTCAAGCGCTTGGGCAATATCCTCGACATGGATACGAGAGAAGACCTGCCCCGGCTTGATGATCCGCCGCGCCGTTCCGGCCCGCACCTTGGCAAAGGGGCCGCGTCCGGGGCCATAGATCCCTGCGAGGCGAAAGATATGCAGCGGCAGATCGGGGATCGCCTGCCACCGTGCCTCTGCCGTGACACGGGCGCGCCCGCGCTTGGTCGATGGCGTCAGCGGCGTGTCCTCGTCCACCCAATCGCCGTCGTGGTCGCCGTAAACCCCTGTTGTCGACAGGTAGCCGACCCACCGCAGATCGGGCGCGGCGCGGGTGACCGCATCCTCGACCGCATTCAAGACCGGATCGCCTGCGCTGTCCGGTCCGGCCGAGACGAGCACATTGGGAAACTGCGCGATCAACGCCCCCAGATCGGCCCCCGGCCAGACGACGGGTTCAACGCCTGTGTCCGCGATGGCATCTGCCTTGTCGGGACTGCGCGTGGTGCCGACGATGCGCCAGCCCTGCGGCACCAGCCGTGCGGCAAGGGCGCGCGCGCTAAAGCCATGCCCAATCGACAGCAGCGTTTTCTCCATGAGGCGTCCTTTCTATGTGGTGGGGGTCCGGGGCAAGGCGATCCGCTGCCCCTCGGGGACCAATGCATTCATCTGCGCGATATGTTCCGGCAGGCATTTGCTCAGGAAGTCGTACGTCTGGACCACATGCGCCCGCGCCGCAGGCCCCAGATGCGCATAGGCCGCCGGATTGCCCAGCACATCCGCCACCTGATCGCCCAGCGCATCGGGATCGAAGAAATCGCACAGCAGACCGGTTTCGCCATGGGTAATCGCCTCGCGCACGGGGGCCACGTCAGAGCCGACGATCGTCGCGCCCATCGCCATCGCTTCGAGCAGGGACCACGACAGCACAAATGGCATCGTCAGATAAAGATGGCAGCGGCTGATCTGAATAACCCTCTGGTAATCCTCGTAGGACAGCTTGCCCAGAAAATGCACCCGCGACCAATCGACGTGCTTGCCCACCTCTGCCTCCATCTCGGCACGCAGTCCCCCGGGGTGTTTGCTTTTGCCGCCATAAGAGGTGTCGTTGCCCCCTACCACCAACACCCGCGCGTTGGGGCGTTGTTTCAGAATACGTGGCAATGCGCGCATGAACACATGAAAACCCCGCGTCCGTTCAAGGTTGCGCGACACAAAGGTCAGCACCTCGTCATCCTTGGTCAGGGCGCGATCCATCCGCCCCAGCTTGAGCGTCACCGCCGGATCGGGGCGCAGCTGGTCTGTGCGTATCCCGTCGTGGCAGACATAGAGCTTGCGGTGAAAGCTTTGCGGAAAACGGTCGCGCTGCCAGTAGGTCGGGCTGAGCCCGATATCGACGGTTTCGATATTGGCCAGCGGCACGGCATTACGCGCGTGCAACAGAAAGGGGGTATTCTCGGTCACGGGGTCTTCGGGATCGAACCCCACAGGGCCGCCGGTATCGCTGTAGTAATACTCGAAGAAGCCGATGATCGGGACATCGGGCCAGATCTGCTTGAAAAACGTCAGCTCCCCCCAGCCCACATGCCCCACCACGATATCGGGTTTGAACCCTTCGCGGGTCTCGATCTGTTTCGCCGCGCGGGCGGCCCCCAAGCCGTTGCCGGTCGATTCCTCCCAGTTCTTCGACAGCCCATAGGCAGTCTCTGCCGGTCTGTGATGCGCCTTGTAGACCCGTGTCTCGACGCCCTCAAAACGGGGCGGATTTTTGCGTTGCGTCAGGAAATAGATCTGGTGTGTGCGTTGATCGGCCAGCCATTGCACCAGCTCGCGGTATTGGCCGGGCATATTCTGGTGCACAAACATGATCTTCATGGGGTCGCCTTATGTCCTGTCGGTTGCAGACAGTTAGCCCAGTCGGCACGGACAGTGCAAACGCCACGGCGCTGGACGGCTCTGGCTTGAACCTCGGGCGATCTTCGTGTCAACGTCAGGTATGAAAGAACACACATTCCCCTCATGGCCCGATGTGGCCGATCAACTGGTCGCTGTTGCGGCAGGACGCAGCGCTGCGGATACGATTATCACCGGCGGTATCTGGGTCAACGTGCACACGCGCGAAACCCTGCCGGACCATGATATCGCGATCAAGGCGGGGCGCGTTGCCTTTGTCGGGCCGGACGCCAGCCACTGCAAAGGCGACACGACCAAGGTGATCGAGGCAAAGGGCCGCTATATGATCCCCGGCCTGTGTGACGGGCATATGCACATCGAAAGCGGTATGCTGACTCCGGCGGAATTCGCCCGCGCTGTGATCCCCCATGGCACCACGTCGATGTTCACCGACCCGCATGAGATCGCCAATGTGCTGGGGCTGGAAGGCGTGCGCATGATGCATGACGAAGCCCTGATGCAGCCGGTGAACATCTTCACCCAGATGCCGTCCTGTGCGCCATCCGCGCCCGGTCTGGAAACCACCGGCTTTGAAATCACGGCAGAGGATGTCGCCGAGGCCATGCACTGGCCCGGTATCATCGGTCTGGGCGAGATGATGAACTTCCCGGGTGTGACCGCGGGTGACCCCAAGATGCTGGCCGAGATTGCCGCAACGCAACGCGCGGGCAAGACCGTGGGCGGGCACTATGCCTCCCCCGATCTGGGGCCGGCCTTTGCAGCTTATGTCGCGGGCGGCCCTGCGGATGATCACGAGGGCACCTGCGAGGCGGATGCCATTGCGCGGATGCGTCAGGGGATGCGGTCGATGATCCGGCTGGGGTCCGCGTGGTATGACGTTGAAACACAGATCACCGCGATCACCGAAAAAGGGCTGGATTCGCGTAATATGATCCTGTGCACCGATGACTGCCATTCCGGCACCTTGGTGAATGACGGTCATATGAACCGCGTGGTGCGCCATGCCATCGACTGCGGCTGCGACCCGTTGGTCGCGCTGCAAATGGCGACGATCAACACCGCGACCCACTTTGGGCTTGAGCGCGAGATCGGGTCACTGACGCCCGGGCGGCGGGCAGATGTGATCCTGACCTCTGACCTCAGAACGCTCCCCATCGAGACGGTGATCGCGCGGGGGCAGATCGTGGCCGAGGATGGCGTGTGTCTGGTAGACTGCCCGCATTACGACTGGCCGCCCCATGCGCGGCAGACCGTCAACATGGGCAAAGCCCTTGGCGCGGATGATTTCCAGATCACCGCACCTGCGGGGGCCAATGCCGTCACCGCGAATGTGATCGGCGTGGTCGAGAATCAGGCCCCCACCCGCGCGCTGAAATTCGAACTGCCGGTGACCGAAGGCCGCGTGCAGTCCACGGGCGAAGTGTGCCAGATCGCGCTGGTCGAACGGCACCGCGGCACCGGCACTGTGGTCAACGCGCTGGTCTCGGGCTTTGGCTATCAGGGGCCGATGGCGATGGCGTCCACCGTGGCACATGACAGTCACCACATGATCGTGGTGGGCACCGATACCAAGCATATGGCGATGGCCGCGAACCGTCTGCGCGAGGTTGGCGGCGGGATCACCATCTTCAAGGACGGGGCAGAGCTGGCCATGGTCGAGCTGCCGATCGCTGGCCTGATGTCCGACAACCCCGCCTCCGAGGTCGCCGCCAAGACCCAAGCCATGATGCAGGCGATGCGCGACTGTGGCTGCACGCTGAACAACGCCTATATGCAACATTCGCTTTTGGCGCTTGTTGTCATTCCCGAATTGCGCATCTCTGACCTCGGCTTGGTCGATGTGCGCAGTTTTGAATTTATTCCTTTGTTAGAGCCTGTTTCATGACCAGAATCCTGACCCCAGACGCCCGCCCCGCCGAACAGTTCACCGATGCCGCTGCCGCCGTTGCACGGCTGATAGAGCTATACAGCCAAGCGACAGGCTTCCTGAGCGCGCATTTCCAGAAGGCGATGGACAGCGCCGCCCCGGAAACGCGGATCAGGGCCTTCTACCCCGAGATCCGGTTTACCACCTCCAGCTATGCGCAGGTGGATTCACGGCTGTCGTTCGGCCATGTATCGTCCCCCGGCACCTTCTCGGCCACGATTACGCGGCCAGAATTGTTCAAACATTACCTGACACAACAAATCCGTCTGCTGATCGAAAACCACGGCCAGCCCGTGACCATCGCGGTATCCGACACGCCGATCCCCGTGCATTTCGCGGTCAGCAATGACGACAGCGTGACGATCCCGCAGGAAGGTGCCGCGGATTTCACCCTGCGCGATGTGTTTGACGTGCCGGACCTGAGCACAACCAATGACGACATCGTCAACGGCACCTATCTGCCGCTGGACAACGTGCGCCCGCTGGCCCCCTTCACCGCGCAGCGCGTCGATTATTCGCTGGCACGGCTGACGCATTACACCGCAACCGATCCCGAACATTTCCAAAGTCACGTGCTGTTCACCAACTACCAGTTCTACGTCACCGAGTTCGAGGAATACGCCCGCGCCATGTTGCGCGACCCCGATAGCGGCTACACGTCCTTCGTATCTACCGGCAATGTCGAGATTTCGGACGGCGACGCGCCGCTGCCTGCGTCGGTCAAAACTCCGCAGATGCCGACCTACCACCTGAAGCGCGCGAACGGGTCCGGGATCACGCTGGTTAACATCGGCGTCGGCCCATCCAACGCGAAAACCGCGACCGACCACATCGCCGTGCTGCGGCCCCATGCGTGGCTGATGGTCGGCCACTGTGCCGGTTTGCGCAACACACAGGCGCTTGGGGATTTCGTGCTGGCGCATGGCTATCTGCGCGAGGATCACGTGCTGGACGACGACCTGCCGGTCTGGGTTCCGATCCCCGCGCTGGCCGAGATCCAGATCGCGCTGGAGGACGCCGTTGAACAGGTCACCCAGCTTGAGGGCTACGAGTTGAAGCGGATTATGCGCACGGGCACCGTTGCCACCATCGACAACCGCAACTGGGAATTGCGCGATCAATCCGGTCCGGTGCAGCGGCTCAGCCAGTCGCGCGCCGTGGCGCTGGATATGGAAAGCGCCACGATTGCGGCCAACGGCTACCGCTTCCGGGTGCCCTACGGCACGCTTCTATGCGTCTCGGACAAACCCTTGCATGGTGAATTGAAGCTGCCCGGTATGGCGTCTGATTTCTACAAAACGCAGGTCGCACGACACTTGATGATCGGTATTCGCGCGATGGAACAGCTGCGCGATATGCCGCTAGAGCGGTTGCATAGCCGAAAATTGCGCTCGTTTGACGAAACTGCCTTTCTCTAAAGGCCGAAATCGGCTGAAAATAGCATGTTTTCGCGGTTTCTTGCGACCTATTCGTTGTGTTCAGCCACAACATACCGTTACATTCTGCGCGTGAGGCCCTAATCCGGGCGGACGAAGGAGAAAAACAAGATGGCAACTAAACCAATGACAAAAACCCAGCTCGTCGCGGCTTTGGCTGAGGAAATGGGCGAAGACAAGAAAACAGCAAGCGCGGCACTGGACGCGGTTTGCGCGTTGATCACCAAAGAAGTCTCCGGCGGTGGCGCTGTGACACTTCCCGGCATTGGCAAAATCTACTGCCGCGAACGCCCCGAGCGTATGGTGCGCAACCCTGCCACCGGCGAACAGTTCAAGAAAGACGCGGACAAGGTTGTTAAGATGACCATCGCGAAAGCGCTGAAAGACAGCGTTAACGAATAAGACTGATCACAGTCTGTTCTGACAAAGGGTCGCCCACGGGCGGCCCTTTGCGTTTGACGCAGGTCTGCGTTGCGCTGAATGCGCTTGCCCCTGTCGGACAACTGCGGAAGTCTCCGCCCACTGGAAAACCTGAAAGGCCCGCTCATGGATATACGTGCAATTCTCATGGGGCTGGCCTTCGCCGTCATGTGGTCTTCGGCCTTTACGTCGGCGCGGATCATCGTCGCGGATGCGTCCCCTTTGATGGCTTTGTCGGCGCGGTATCTGATCTCTGGCCTGATCGGCGTGGGGGTCGCGCTGGCGCTTGGTCAGACGTGGCGACTGACGCGCGCGCAATGGCGGGCAACGATCATTTTCGGCGTGCTGCAAAACGCGGTCTATCTGGGGATGAACTTTGTCGCGATGCAGACCGTACAGGCGTCACTGGCGGCGATCATCGCCTCGACCATGCCGTTGCTGGTCGGTCTGGCGACATGGCTGTTTCTGGGGGAAAAGCTCAAGCCGTTGGGCATTGCAGGGCTGATCGCAGGTGTGATCGGGGTGGCCATCATTATGGGTGCAAGGATCAACGGAGGCGTCGATCTGACGGGGTTGGTGCTGTGCGGCGTCGGTGTGGTCGCGCTATCAGCGGCGACCCTGCTGGTGCGCGGTGCGACCTCTGGCGGGAACTTCCTGATGGTGGTGGGCTTGCAGATGCTTGTCGGCTGCGTCGCGCTGTCGATTGCGACCTTGCTGTTCGAGACGCCGCACATCAGCCCAAGCTGGCCACTGGCGCTGGCGTTCCTGTATACCTGTCTGGTGCCGGGGCTGCTGGCGACGGTGGTCTGGTTCTGGCTGGTCAACCGTATCGGAGCCACCCGCGCCGCGACCTTCCATTTCCTCAATCCGTTTTTTGGGGTGGCGATTGCCTGGCTGTTGCTGGGCGAACCGCTGGGGGTTCAGGATATCATCGGTGTCGCTGTGATTGCCTTGGGTATTCTTGCGGTTCAGGTCTCGCGGCAGCGCAGGGCCTGACCTGCAAGCCAAGGGGTTGGACGACAGGCGGGCGGTCACAGATCGGTGCGTCGGTGCATTACCCCTTTGAAAAACCCGCGCAGGCCCCATTTAATGTATCAAACCGCAAAGGAGCCTCGCATGCCGACCTATGAAAAGACCGACGCCGCCATTAACGCTCTGTCCCCCGAAGAATTCCGTGTCACCCAGCAGAACGGCACCGAACGGCCGGGCACGGGCAAGCTGCTTGATAACAAAGAGCCGGGCATCTACGTAGACATCGTCTCTGGCGAGCCGCTGTTCGCGTCCTCGGACAAATACGACTCCGGCTGCGGCTGGCCGAGCTTTACCAAACCCATCGAACCCGCCCATGTCGCCGAACTGCGTGACGCGTCGCTGGGGATGATCCGCACCGAAGTGCGCAGCGCCCATGGGGACAGCCATCTGGGCCACGTCTTCCCCGACGGTCCCGCGGATCGTGGCGGGCTGCGCTATTGCATCAATTCCGCCTCGTTGCGCTTTATTCATCGTGACGACATGCAAGACGCAGGCTATGGCGATTATATCAACCAAGTGGAGGATGTAGCATGAGCGAACAACGCGCAGTACTGGCCGGAGGATGCTTTTGGGGCATGCAGGACCTGATCCGCAAACGCGAGGGGGTTCTATCGACCCGCGTGGGCTATTCGGGCGGCGATGTGCCCAATGCCACCTACCGCGACCACGGCACCCATGCCGAGGCGATCGAGGTGATGTTTGACGACGACGTGATCAGCTATCGTGATCTGCTGGAACTGTTTTTCCAGATCCACGACCCGACAACGCTGAACCGTCAGGGCAATGACCGCGGGCTGAGCTATCGTTCGGCGATCTACTATGTCGACGAAGACCAGAAAGCCACGGCGCTGGACACGATTGCCGATGTAGAGGCATCGGGCATCTGGCCGGGCAAAGTCGTGACAGAGGTAGAACCCGTCAGCGATTTCTGGGAAGCAGAGCCCGAGCATCAGGATTATCTGGAGCGTATTCCAAACGGCTATACCTGCCACTTCCCGCGCCCCGATTGGGTCCTGCCCAAGCGCGCGGCAGCAGAATAAACGCAAAACGGCGCAGCCCCTCGGGTTTGCGCCGTTTTCTTTTGTGCAGCGTCAGGCCGATGCGACCCTTGGCCTGCCTGTCGCCTCGACCGTCAGCAGCGCTTCGATAAAGACCTTGCGGCTTTCGACCTCTGCATGGCGGATGTCGCGTTGCACATCGATCTGCACATCGACCACCCCCGCCGCCCGCGCCGCCACCTCTGCCTTGTCGCGCAGGGTTGCCTCAAGCGTGCTCAGCGCCTGTGTCTGATCCGTGAAATCCTGCGGCCCGTCGGCCAGATACACCCTGAACCGCCCCTCTGCGGGCGAGGTCACCGTGCCGCTTTCCCGCATGGTCACCCGGCCCACGACTGCACCAATGGCATTTGCCACCGCGGCGTGTTCGGGCAGGATCATCTGCGTGCCAAGCCGTTCCCCCACCGCCGGATAATAAGCCGCGGCAGAGGCCCCCAGCCCGATCACCGGCAGGTTCAACGCCGCCTCGATCCGCACAAGCCCCGCGTGCCCGCGCAACCCGCGCTGCAACAGCTCGTGGCGGGCCAGCGTTTCGGGTTCTGTATCAAAGGCGGGCTCTTCTTCCGCCAGCGCCGCTTCCAGCATGGCCAGCGCGGTCTGTTCGGTCAGTTGATCCACGATGATCTGCGCCATAGCGGCAGGATCAGGGGCCAGCATCTGCCCCGCGCCTGTGCGTCGCCGCCCAAACAACCGCAGCGCCTTGCCTGCGGCCTCGGCGTCCCACGCCGCGACCCGTCCCAGCACATGGCTTGCGTCCGATGGCGTAACGCCAGCCAGCTGGACCAAGCCACGCTCTACCAGACGTTTCAGCGCGCCTGTCTCTATGCGGGCGCGCAGGATGTCGGCCATCGGGTGCAGCCCGTCACCAATACGGTCCAGCAGCATTTGTTCACGCGCCGAGATCCCCTCGCGCGGTTGACCTGCCACGGCACGCACAAAGCGTCCGTCATATTCGCCGGGGGTGGTGCTGCGCAGCTGCGCATCAAGCGCGGCATGAGCCACCTCGGGTGCCTCCGTCGCGATGAGGGCAATGGGCAAGACCCGCTTGGGCCCCAGCGTCACCCCCCCATGCAAGCCTTCGGTCAGGAAATGCACCTCGCTGTCGCCCCCCAGACCAGTGGTGCGCATGGCAACGGCCTCTACCATCGTGCGGTAGCTGCCGACGCGGGCCCCTGCGGGGTCGATCGCGGGCCGGCCATCGCGCAACAGGGCCACATCGGTGGTGGTGCCGCCAATATCGCTGACCAACGCACGGGCCGCACCGGTCATCCACCGCGCCCCCACGATCGAGGCCGCAGGCCCGCTGAGGATCGTTTCAATCGGCCGTTCCCGTGCCTGCGCGGCAGAGATCAGCGCCCCGTCCCCCCGCACGACCATCAGCGGGGCGGTGACGCCAATGTCGGTCAACACATCTTCGGCCCGCCCGATCAACCGGTCGATCATCCCGATCAGCCGCGCGTTCAGCACCGCCGTCAGCGCCCGTTTCGGCCCGTTGAGCTTGGCCGACAACTGATGCGAGGCCGACACAGGCCGCCCCGTCACCTGCGTCACCAAGGCGGCGACGCGTTGTTCATGGGCGGGGTTGCGCGTGGCGAACTGGCTGGCGACGGCAAAACCGCTGACCTGTTCACGCTGCTCGGTCAAAAAGGAGATCAGCGCGGCTTCGTCCAGCGGGGCACGCTCTGCGCCCGCGTGGTCATGACCACCGCCAAGGATCAGATAGGGGTCACCGTTCAGCGCCCCTGCCAGCCCGTGCGTCTCAAGATCCCGTTCCTTGAAGCCGACATAGATCAACGCGACGCGCCCGCCCTGCCCTTCGACCAGCGCATTGGTTGCCAGCGTGGTCGACAGCGACGCCATCGCCACCTGACCCGCTGAAACATCGGCCGCCGCCAGCACGCGGCGCACGGCCTGCCCCACACCAATGGCCAGATCGGCGCGGGTGGTCAGCGCCTTGGCCGATGCGACCACCGTGGTTTCATCGCGGATCAGCACCGCATCCGTATAGGTGCCGCCCGTATCAACCCCAAGCAAAAGCGCCATTCAACTATCCTTGCACCGTTTTCCTAGGGTTTACCTGTTCCGGCGCAGCGGTCCAGCCCTGTCAGCCTTGGTTTTCGCGCAGACGGGCCACGGCCCATTGCGCCGCGTCGGCGACAGTCGCGTCCGGATCGTCCAACAAGCCCTGCGCCACAGGGGTCAGACGCGCCTGACCGGAATTGCCGATGGCATAAAGCACATTGCGAATGAACCGGTTGCGCCCGATCCGCTTGATCGGAGACCCGCTGAACCGCAGACGAAAGGCCGCATCATCCAGCGTCGCCAGCTCTGCCAGATCGGGGGCTCCGACACCGCCGTGATAGCGCAAATCGCTCGCCGCGACGGCGAATTTGTTCCACGGGCAAGCGGCAAGGCAATCGTCACAGCCGTAGATGCGGTTGCCCATCTTGCTGCGCAGCTCAAGATCGACCGGCCCGTTGTGTTCAATCGTCAGATAGGAAATGCAGCGCCGCGCATCCAGCTGATAGGGCGCGGGGAAGGCATTCGTCGGGCACGCCGTGAGGCAGGACCGGCACGACCCGCAGTGATCCACCTCTGCCGTGTCGGGGGTGAAATCCAACGTGGTGAAAATCGCGCCCAGAAAGGCCCAGTTCCCCCAGTCGCGGCTTAGCAGATTGGTGTGCTTGCCCTGCCAGCCCAGCCCCGCGGCCTGCCCAAGCGCCTTTTCCGGCACGGGGGCCGTGTCGACAAAGACCTTCACCTCGCAGGGTTCCTGCGCCACCAGCCATCGCGCCACCCGCTTGAGCCGTTTCTTGACGATGTCGTGGTAATCTCGCCCCTGCGCATAGACAGATACGCCCGCCTTGTCGGGGTGGTTCAGCACCTCGGTCGGGTCGTATTCGGGGGTGTAGCTTTCGGCCAGCATGATCACCGACCGCGCCTCGGGCCAAAGTGCGGCAGGGTCGCCGCGCCACGCCATACGGTCGGCCATCCATGCCATCTGCCCATGATAGCCTGCATCAACAAACGCCTGCAGCCGTTCCGGCACATCAGGCACCGCGTCGGGGCGGCAAATCCGGCAGGAGACAAAGCCTTCGTCCAGCGCCTGCGCCACCAACCGGCCCCGCAGGGCGTCCGTATCGGCAGCCGGTGTCACAGACATCGGCCGCGGCGTGGATCAGAAATCAAGGTCATTGTAATGCTTCGGCGGCGGGAAACCCGGCACCTGATCGGCCAGCAACGACCGGAACGCGGGGCGGGACTTGATCTTGGCGTACCAGTCCTTGACCACGTCGGACCGGTTCCAGTCCACATCCGAGATATAATCGAGCGAGGACAGATGCGCCGCCGCCGCGAAATCGGCCAGCGTCATCACGTCGCCTGCCAGCCAGCGCCGGTGGTCCAGCAGCCATGCCATATAATCAATGTGATACTTGATCGCCTTGGCCCCGTCCTTAACGTTGCGGCTGTCGGGAAACCCCTGCTTCATCACCTTTTTGTTCACCCGTTCATACAGCAGCTTCGAGGTGACCTCGTCGTGGAACTTGTCATCGAACCAGCTGACCAGACGACGCACTTCAAGCCGCTGGACCGGATCAGAGGGCATCAGCGACGGTTCGGGGCGGGTCTCTTCGATATATTCGCAGATCGCTGCGCTTTCGGACATGATGATGCCATCAAGCTGCAATACGGGCACCTTGCCCGCCGGATTGCGGCGCATGAAATCTGGGTCTTGCTCCCAATACCGCTCTTCGACGCGTTCAACCTCGATCTTCTTTTCAGCGAGGCTCAGCCGGACTTTGCGGCAGAACGGCGAAAGCGGGACGTGAAACAGGCGAGCCATAAGGGGTTCCGGTACTAACAAACAGGGGTTTCATCCTCATGCCCGTCTTGGTTGGGTTTTTCAACTCTCGAAACAGGCTGCCCGTCCGTCCTTGCTGATTGTCGCCGCACCATCGCGGATCTGGGCGCTGCGCTTGCGCACCGCGGCAGAGGGGCGCGCGGCCGAACGGGTTTTCGGAGACGGCAGGATCGCGGCCAGCCGCGCCGCTTGGGTTGCGGTCAGCTTGGCGGGAATCACCCCAAAGTAATGTTGTGCCGCGGCGTCGACACCAAAGATGCCTTCGTCGAACTCGGCCACATTCAAATAGACCTCGATGATGCGCCGCTTGGTCCAGACGGTTTCAACCAGCGGCGTGATCCCGGCCTCAAGCGCTTTGCGCAACCATGTGCGACCATGCCAGAGATAGACGTTCTTGACCGTCTGCTGCGACAGGGTGGATGCCCCGCGGTTTGATCCTTCGGCGATGGCGCGTTTGATCGCGGCCAGATCAAAGCCCCAGTGCTGGCAGAAATTCGCATCTTCCGCCGCCACGACAGACCGCGCCATGACAGGGGCCACGTCTTCCAGCGCGACCCATTGCTGGTCCACGCCCCCCAGCCTACGGCCTTCGCTGAACATATAGGGGGTCGTCGGCGGGTTGATCACCGCAAACAGCAACACCAGGGCGATCAACAGGCCAAGCACGGCGAGCACCAGCTTGAACGCGCCCCGAACCACACGCCGCTTGAGCGACCGCAGCTGCGCCGCAGGGGACGGGGTCTTGGACTTGGCTTTGCCCTTGGATTTGGAGGATGCGCGTTTTGCCATAGCCATCAGCTATATCGTGGCAATGGCTTATTGTGAACGGGCACTGCGGACGGAAATCCCTTTTGCAAGATAAGCCCCGATCAACGCAGAGGCCTTGGGCGACGGGTGGGTGTTATCGCTGGCAAACAGGCTCGGATCCTGACGGTCGATGACGGTTTCTGAATCAAGGAATGTCACCCCCGGGGTTTGTGCCGCAAACCGCGCGATGCGGCGTTCCAGCAGCACCAGATCATCGCGACAGCCTTCGAATGACCCTTTGCCATTGCCGGCGTAATACCCCATCCACATCACCTGCGCGCCCGTGCTGCGCAAACGCGTCAGAAAGGCGGGGATTTCCCCAGTAGCGGCATCCGCAGCGATCAGCGTGTCGACCACAGGCGTGCAGGCCGCGCATTTGCAGTCGTTGAACCCCAGATCATTGGCCCCGCCGTTCACCACGATCCAGTTCCACCGCCCGCCGGGGTACTGATCCTGAATATCGAAACCAACAGCGGACAAGAGCGTGCTGTCATTGCTGAACTGCGCCCCGGGGACGGCCTTGCTGACCACATTGCGGCCAAGGCTTGCTGCCATCGCATCGGGGATCGCCTGATCGCTTGATCCGTTCCACGCCATGACGGAGTCGCCAATCACCAGAATATCGCCGCCGCCCTTGGGCGCAGCATCGGTACAGGCCGCAAGCGCGAGCCCCACCAGCAAAAGCGCCATCAGCCGGACGCGAGAGGTAAGTGTTTTGATCATCCCGTAACTATAGGCCGGTTGCGGCCCCGGTAAAGCGTGGGCGACGCACAAAAGAAATCGGGCGCGAGGTTTCCCCCGCGCCCGATCTATCCGTTTTGCTTACTCCGCCGGGATCGCGTGTTCTTCGACGCTCAGCGGGGCGGGCAGATGGACCAGCATCTCTTTGGGGCAGATCTGCAGGAAGTTATCCTTTTCAATGTCCCAGTGCTGCAGGATGTCTTCGGCCTTGCGGCTGTTGGTTTCCTGCAGGTGCCGTTCAATCAGGCCCTTCAGCTGGTTTTCCCAATGCTCGACCGTGACAGGGCAGGTCACCAGCGTTTCGCGGTTCAGCATTTTGTCGGCCTTGCCATCGGGGTTGTAGAGATAGGCCATACCGCCCGTCATACCCGCGCCAAAGTTCGCGCCGATCTCGCCCAGGATCACGGCCACACCGCCGGTCATGTATTCACACCCGTTGCTGCCGCAGCCTTCGATCACCACATGCGCGCCCGAGTTCCGAACGCCGAAACGTTCACCGGCACGGCCCGCTGCGAACAAAAAGCCCTTGGTCGCGCCATAAAGCACCGTGTTGCCGATGATGGTGTTGTCAGAGGCGACGATGGTGCTGGCCATAGACGGGCGCACGACGATGGTGCCGCCCGACAGACCCTTGCCGACATAGTCATTCGCATCGCCGGACACTTCAAGCTTGAGCCCCGGTGCCGCGAAGGCCCCCAGCGACTGCCCTGCCGAACCGGTCAGCTTGACCGTCAGGTGATCGGGCTGCAGCTGGTTGTTCATGCCGAAGTTGCGGATGATGTGGCTTGAGACGCGGGTGCCCACGGTACGGTGCGTGTTCTGCACCGCATAGCTCAGCTGCATCTTCTCGCCATCTTCAAGGAAGCGCGCGGCGTCGCGCACGATTTCAGAGTCCAGCGTGTCCAGCACAGCGTTGCGTGGCTTGTTGCGGTCATAGACAATCTCTGCCGCGCCATCGACGGTGATCAGCAGCGGGTTGAGATCCAGATCGTCAAGATGCGCAGACCCACGGCTGACCTGTGCCAGCAAATCAGCACGGCCAATCACGTCATCCAGGCTACGCGCCCCGATAGAGGCGAGCAATTCGCGCACTTCGGTGGCGTAGAAGGTGATCAGGTTCACGACCTTATCCGCGTTGCCGGTGAACTTGCCACGCAGCGCTTCGTCTTGTGTACAAACGCCGACGGGGCAGGTGTTCGACTGGCACTGACGCACCATGATACAGCCCATCGCGATCAGCGCGGCAGTGCCGATGCCGTATTCCTCGGCCCCCATCATCGCGGCCATCACGATGTCACGCCCTGTGCGCAAACCACCGTCGGTCCGCAGGGTGACGCGGTCACGCAGGTTGTTCATCGCCAGAACCTGATGCGCTTCGGTCAGGCCCATCTCCCACGGCAGACCCGCATATTTGATCGAGGTCGCAGGCGATGCGCCCGTGCCGCCATTGTGGCCCGAGATCAGGATGATATCCGCCTTGGCTTTCGCCACACCGGCCGCAATCGTGCCAACGCCCGAGGACGCCACCAGCTTCACGGTCACCTTACAGCGCGGGTTGATCTGCTTGAGGTCATAGATCAGCTGCGCAAGGTCTTCGATGGAATAGATATCGTGGTGCGGCGGGGGCGAGATCAGGGTCACGCCCTTGGTCGAATGGCGCAGACGGGCGATCAGGTCGGTGACCTTCATGCCCGGAAGCTGACCACCCTCGCCGGGCTTGGCCCCTTGGGCGACCTTGATTTCAAGCTCTTCGCACTGGTTCAGGTATTCGGCAGTCACACCGAAACGGCCCGACGCCACCTGCTTGATCTTGGCCGACGGGTTATCACCGTTGGCCTCGGGCACGAAGTGCGCCGGATCTTCGCCACCCTCGCCAGAGTCGGACTTGGCCCCGATGCGGTTCATCGCGACGTTCAGGGTCTTGTGTGCTTCGGGCGACAGCGCGCCAAGGGACATGCCCGGCGTCACGAAACGCTTGCGGATAGAGGTGATGGATTCGACCTCTTCGATGGGCACTGGGGCCCCCAGCGGCTTGATATCCAGCAGGTCGCGCAAATGGATCGGTGGGTTGCTTTGCATCTTGGCGCTATACTGCTTCCACATCTGGTAGGACGCTTTGTTGCAGGCCATTTGCAGCATGTGCATCGACGATGCTTCCCATGCGTGGGTCTCGCCGGATTTGCGCGCCTTGTAGAAGCCGCCGATGGGCATGACGACGCCATCACCCTGCCAACCACGGTCGTGGACCGCCTCGGCCTTGCGTTGGATACCGGTCACACCGATCCCGCTGATGCGGCTGGTCATGCCGGGGAAGTATTCCGCGCACATCGCACGGCTCAGCCCTACGGCTTCGAAGTTCAGGCCGCCACGGTAGGAGGACATGACGCTGATCCCCATCTTCGCCATGATTTTCAACAGGCCCTGATCAATCGCCTCGCGGTAGCGGGCCATCGCGGTGGTCAGTGTCATGTCCAGCAGACCACGCCCGATACGATCCGCCAGCGAATCCTCGGCAAGGTAGGCGTTCACCACGGTGGCACCACAGCCGATCAGTACGGCAAAGTAATGCGGGTCCACACATTCGGCCGAGCGCACATTGAGCGAGGTAAAGGTCCGCAGGCCCTTACGGGTCAGCTGGCTGTGCACGGCAGATGTCGCAAGGATCATCGGCATCGCCACGCGGGTCGCATCGCTGAACTGGTCGGTCAGCACGATGTGACCAGCGCCCGAGCGCACGGCGTCTTCTGCCTCGTCCCGGATGCGGCGCAGGTTTTCGCTCAGGTTGTTGCCGCCCGGCTCGAACGTACAGTCGATGGTGACGGAATTCGCGTTGAATTCGGTCATCAACTGATCGAACTGCGCGTTCGCGAGGAACGGGCTGTCGAGCACGAGGATCTCAGTCTGGGCGCTGGATTCATCCAGCACGTTCTTGAGGTTCCCGAACCGCGTTTTCAGGCTCATGACGCGGAATTCGCGCAGGCTGTCGATGGGTGGGTTGGTGACCTGGCTGAAGTTCTGGCGGAAGAAATGGCTGAGCGGGCGGTACTGGTTCGACAGAACCGCCGACGGGGTGTCATCGCCCATGGATGCCAAGGGCTCTTTCGCATCTTCGGCCATCGGTGCGAGGATCTGCTCGAGGTCTTCGATGGTATAGCCCGCTGCCACCTGACGGCGACGCAGCTCATCGCCCGAGAACAGGGCCTTTTCCTCGACATCGCCAAGCGCTTTGTCCAGCTCGTTGATCTTGCCGACCCATTCACCAAAGGGACGCGACGCGGCGAGCTTGTCCTTGATCTCGGTGTCGCCGAACATCTTGCCTTCTTCGATGTCGACCGCCAGCAGCTGACCGGGGCCAAGCGCGCCTTTGCGCACGACATTCGCCTCGTCCTGCGGGACCATCCCCGCCTCGGAACCCGCGATCAGCATGCCGTCACCGGTGACGACGAAACGCATGGGGCGCAGGCCGTTCCGGTCAAGACCGGCGCAGACCCAGCGGCCATCGGTCATGGCCAGCGCTGCGGGACCATCCCAAGGCTCCATCACCGAGTTGCAATAAGAATACATGTCGCGCCATGCCTGGGGCAGCTCGACCGCCTGCTTGGACCAGCTTTCAGGCACCAGCATGGTTTTCGCCATCGGGGCCGAACGACCCGCGCGCACCAGGACTTCGAACACCGAATCCAGCGCGGCAGAGTCGGACGACCCCGCGGCGACGATCGGTTTGATATCTTCGGCCATGTCGCCAAAGGTGCCCGACGCCATGCGGATCTCGTGGCTTTTCATCCAGTTGACGTTACCCTTGAGCGTGTTGATCTCGCCGTTATGGGCCAGCATGCGGAAGGGCTGCGCCAGCCACCACTGCGGGAAGGTGTTGGTGGAATAACGCTGGTGATAGATCGCAAACGCGGATTCAAAGCGTTCGTCCATCAGGTCGGGGTAGAAGTTGGCAACATCCTGCGCCAGCATCATGCCCTTGTAGATGATCGACCGGCAGGACATCGACGCGATGTAAAGCGTCGGCACCTGAGCGGCCAGCGCGGCTTTCTCGATGCGGCGACGGATGACGTAAAGCTCGCGCTCGAATGTTTCCTCGTCCACGCCCTTGGCGTTGGAAATCAGGATCTGTTCGATCTCGGGACGGGTCGCGTTGGCCTTTTCCCCCAGAACCGACGTATCGACGGGCACGTGGCGCCAGCCGTAGATATAGTAGCCCATCCGCAGCACTTCGGTTTCAACGATGGTCCGGCAGGTTTCCTGCGCGGCAAAGTTGGTGCGCGGCAGAAAGACCTGACCGATGGCGATCAATTCACCTTCGCGGGGGCTGTGACCGGTGCGACGCACCTGATCGTAGAAAAAATTGACGGGGATCTGCACGTGGATGCCCGCACCGTCGCCGGTCTTGCCATCGGCATCCACCGCACCACGGTGCCAGATCGCCTTGAGCGCCTTGATCCCGTTTTCGACAACCGCGCGGCTGCTGGAGCCGTCGATGTTCACAACAAGACCCACCCCGCAGGATGAATGCTCTTCTTCTTCGGAATACAGACCGTTTTCTGCCATGAAGGCGCGTTTTGCTTCTTCGCGTGCTACCCAGGCGTCATCGTACTTGGTCATTTGGAATCTCCTAAATCGGGCGCGCCCGAGGCGCGAAATATCAGTTGAAAGGGGCGCTTATTCGGCCGCGATGGCCACGCTGGCCCCCATCTTTTCAAGGATCGCCTGCGCACAGTCGCGCCCGTCCTTGATGGCCCAGACCACCAGCGACGCACCGCGCACGATATCGCCCACGGCATAGACGCCATCCAGCTCGGTCGCGCCGGTGATATAGTCGGCCTTGACCGTGCCCCAGCGGTTGACCGGCAGCTCGGGCGTGTTCCACAGCGTGGGCAGGTCTTCGGGTTCAAAGCCAAGCGCCATGATCACAAGATCCGCCTCTTCGACATAATCGGCGCCCTCGATCACCTCTGGGGCCTGACGACCCGAGACATCCGGCGCGCCAAGGCGCATCTTTTGCACGACGACGCCGGTCACCGGATCACCGACGAACCCTTTGGGCGCGGACAACCATTCGAAGACCACGCCTTCTTCCTCGGCGTTTTGCACTTCACGTTGCGAGCCGGGCATGTTGGCGCGGTCACGGCGGTACAGACATTTGACCGAGGTGGCCCCCTGACGGATCGAGGTCCGTACACAGTCCATCGCGGTATCCCCGCCGCCGATCACGACAACGCGCTTCCCTTCGGCATTGAAACGGCCGGAATCGAATTCCTCTACCTTGTCGCCAAAGCTTTTGCGGTTGCTCACGGTCAGGAAATCAATCGCGCGCTCAAGGCCAACGCCGCCCACGCCGGGGGCCTGGATGTCACGTGTTTTATAGACGCCCGTCGCGATGATCACGGCGTCATGCTTGGCGCGGATATCGGCAAAGCTGATGTCGACGCCCACATCGCAGTTCAATTCAAAGTTAACGCCACCTTCGGCCAACTGGTCGTTGCGGCGCATGACCACATCTTTTTCCAGTTTGAAACCGGGGATGCCGTAGGTCAGCAAGCCACCCGCGCGGTCATAGCGGTCATAGATGGTGACCTGCACACCCGCGCGGCGCAGCACATCCGCCGCGGCCAGACCACCGGGGCCCGCGCCGATGATACCAACGGATTCGGCGCGTTCGGTCTTGGGCTTGATCGGCTGCACCCAGCCATTTTCCCACGCGGTATCGGTGATGTATTTCTCGACCGAGCCGATGGTCACAGTGCCGTGGCCGGATTGTTCGATCACACAGTTGCCTTCGCACAGACGGTCCTGCGGGCAGATGCGGCCGCAGATTTCGGGGAAGGTGTTAGTGGCCTGGCTGACCTCATAGGCCTCTTGAAGACGCCCTTCGGCGGTCAGGCGCAGCCAGTCGGGAATGTTATTGTGCAGCGGGCAATGGGTCTGGCAATAGGGAACGCCACATTGACTACAGCGGCTGGACTGCTCCTGCGCTTTCTCATCCGCGTATTCCGCGTAAATCTCTTTAAAGTCTTCACGACGCAGATTCGGCATCCGTTTTTCGGGCATATCCCGGGAAACCGTTGTAAACTTGAGCATTGGCTGCTTTGCCATCTTGGATCTCTCCGCCTGAAACACGTTGCTGCCCCCTTATACACAGGGGCTAAACGATTATAAAGGCAGCATTGCTGACCTATATGCGGTTTATTTCATATCGACCCAAAAAATCCCGCAAATTTACCATATATTTATGTCCGATTCGGACCCAACAACGGACTTCCCTTCCAGCCCCCCAAAGTTATACGCCTGTGGCATCGCAAATGACCCAAAGGCCGGCCCCCTTATGACCCTGTTCCAACTGCTGCTTGTCGCAATCATTCAGGGTCTGACAGAGTTTCTGCCCGTCTCTTCCTCGGGTCATTTGATCCTGCTGCCCACGCTGACCGGCGGGCCGGATCAGGGGCTTGCGATTGATGTCGCGGTGCATGTGGGCACGCTTCTCGCGGTCGTGCTCTATTTCCGGTCCGAGGTCGCAGAAGCCACCATCGGGCTTGGTCGCCTGCTGCGCGGCAAGATGGACACCCCCGGCGCTAGGCTGGCCGCCCTGCTGATCCTCGCAACACTTCCGGTGCTGGTCGCCGGGCTGGTGATCAAATTGCTGGGGATTGACGAAATGCTCCGCTCTGTCGCGGTGATCGGCTGGACCATGCTGCTTTTCGGTATCGTGCTTTATTGGGCTGATCACACGGGACGCAGCGATCGGGATACTGGCGACTGGGATGTCAAAGGTGCCGTCTGGATGGGACTGGCGCAGGCGCTTGCGCTGATCCCCGGCACGTCGCGGTCGGGCATCACCATCACCGCCGCCCGCAAACTGGGCTACGACCGCGCCAGCGCCGCAACGCTGTCCATGTTGATGTCGATTCCCACGATCCTCGCCTCTGGCGCGCTTTTGTCACTGGATGTGATCGGGCAAGCCGACGCGCAACTCGCGCGCGACGCGTCGATCGCTGCGGGCTTTGCCTTTGTTGCCGCACTGGCGGCACTGGTCCTGATGATGCGCCTGTTGCGCAGCGTGAATTTCACCCCCTACGTCATCTATCGCATCCTGCTGGGGACAGCGCTTTTGGTATACGCCTACAGCTAACGCAAAAGGCCCCGCCGTCGCCGGCAGGGCCTTTCCAAATTCGACATCGAAATCGTTAGGTCCGCAGGTTCTTCGCGGATTGCTTGATCTCGTCATACTGGCCCGAGGGGCGGAACCGCCACAGGTACTCGGGCAGGACGGAGCCCATGGACACGGGGCTGATCCCCAAAGCATCAAAGCCCTGCGCCCCCTCGCCCACGACATTATCATGCGCCAGGTTCTTGACCTGATCACGGGTCAGCGTGTTGTTCTTGACCAGGCCGAGCGTCACCGATTGCAACACATCAAGGCCAAAGGCGATCACCTTCGCCACGAAAGTCGGCAAGGCGACAACCATGCGGCGACGGTTCACCACGTCAAGCATACGCTGCATCAGGCCGCGAAAGCTTTCGACCTCGGGGCCACCCAATTCGTAAATACCGGCAGGGGCCTTGCCTGTCACCGCAAGCTCCGCCGCGTGGGCCACGTCATCTACATAGACGGGCTGGAACAGCGTATCCGCCCCCACAGCAGGGATCGCGGGGCTGATCCGCGTCATACCGGCGAAACGGTTAAAGAAGTCATCCTCGGGGCCGAACACGATCGAGGGGCGCAGGATAACAGCCTGCGGCATATGCTGGAGCACACCGGCCTCCCCCATCGCCTTGGTCTGGGAATATTCGCTATCCGCCTCGGCATCCGCCCCGATGGCAGAGATTTGCACCAAACGCGCGATCCCTTCGGCGGCGGCCAAGCGCGCAATGCGTTCTGCCCCGTCGGCCTGAATGGCGTCAAAGGTGTTTTTCCCCGCCTCGGCCAGAATACCGACGCAGTTCACCACCGCATCAGCGCCCTGCAGCGCATCGCGTACCGACGCGTCATCACGGATGTTGCAAAAGACCGGTTCGACCTGGCCGACGGTGCCGTAGGTGCGCACAAACAGCGCCTCGTTCGGGCGACGCACCGCGACGCGCACACGCCATCCCGCCAACGCCATGCGACGAACGATATACCGCCCCACAAACCCGGAGCCGCCGTAAACCGTGACCAGCTTTGCCATGATGATACCCCTGACCAGAAAATCTAGCGCTACAGATACATCCAGCCCCCCTCGGGAACAAGCAGCAATTCCGGCAGAGATCGCCTCGAAAGCCCGACCCACCGCACCAAACCTCGGTTTTCCGGATTTATTTTCACGCCGTTTCATTTTGTTGCGAGAATCCAATTGACACCCCCGCCCCACAACAATAAACGCTCCCTCACAACCCCCCTGTGCCCAGGTGGCGGAATGGTAGACGCGCTAGCTTCAGGTGCTAGTACTGGCAACGGTGTGGAGGTTCGAGTCCTCTCCTGGGCACCACTTATCCGCAGTATGTTATTGATTTTTATTAAGAAGTCGGTGAAAACCTCACTTCAGTCCACCCTGCTATCCACCCCACGTCTTAAGCTACCAGTTGACATAGGTGGCGTTAAGCCTCTGGCACATTCGCGGGGAAACCAATAATAACGGGGCGCAATGAATGCGCGCTGACAACTTTTGGATCAAGTTTTCTGAGCAGACCAACATCACTGGATGGCTGGATTGGTTGGCACACCTAGCGCTTTCAATGCTATTGTTTCCCAATGAAGGACGTGATTGGCCCATATCTTGTATGTTGAATGTAATGGATACAGCACGTAGGAAAAGCCTACAGGAGTCAGACCAATGGTAGAAACGCCCGCAAATATCACCTCACATCAACTCGCAGACTATCTCATAGCAGAGAGCCGTGAGCGCGGAGAAATACTTACCCCTCTCAAGCTGCAAAAGCTGATGTTCTACTCGGATGCATGGCACATGGCTTTGCACGATGACGAGCTAATCTCTGAGAAATTTCAGGCTTGGGTCCATGGGCCAGTTGCCCCATCTCAGTACCAACGTTTCCGCGACTATCAGTGGCGACCTATCATGGAAGAGATTCGGAAACCGAAACTGCTGAAGATAATCCAAGAGTTTCTAGATGAGATTATTGACGTCTTTGGATCTGAAACGGCCGTCGCCTTAGAGAGCATGACCCATAGAGAACTACCTTGGATCGAGGCGCGAGCAGGCACACCCGACCACGCGCCGTCAAACACCTACATAAAGAAATCCACCACTAGAAAGTTCTACCGAAGCCTTGCCGAAGATTAAAAAAAGTCAGATCAGCAAGAAAGGCTCTTCAGGGGTTAGAACCTCACAAGGTCCGACGCGCAACCTTAGCTTTTCGTTCAGGCTGTTCGACGGAACAGACTCAGACGTTTGCCCCGAGAACTTTCCTGCCGGCTACACGCGCTCTCTGATGGAGCGCCTCCAAAGTCTTTCGCAGTGGACCGCAAGCGAATTCACTAGCGCTCGCGGAAAGTCTGTTCGCAGCCATCCAATTGACTGGACAAAGACCACAAAACCGAATGGGTTTAGCCAGCTCAACGAACAGTATGAGAGCTATACACCCTATCAGTTTTCCGTAAGCAAAAGCAAACATGGTCGCGTTATGGGAATTTTGATAGACGACTGCTTTCACGTCATCTGGTTAGACTGCAACCATAATGTCTATTCTTAACAAATTTGTTTTATACAAAAGCATAGCAGCAGTAAGGATGCAGGATAGAATAATCCAGCATTAGCCTCCAACTGGCCGAAGACATCCCAACGGGCATGCATGCTAAATTATGCTGACTAGCACAAATTTTAACAAATCAAGCCGCAGTCTTCGTAAAGCCTATTGCAAGGTGATTTTCGATAATTTTGAACGCGCTAGTATTAGATAGAGCATGCATGTAGCAGTGATGGACCGAAAGAAGTAGGTCTTGAAACTGCTTATCATCCTCGATTTTTTCAACCTTAATACCGAGATCAAGACATTCCTCGATATGTATCGGGCGCTCGTGACGCTTGTTTCTCTCATAGTCGCTGAGAGCGTCCACAATAAATGTAGCTTTTGCCTCTGCGTCGGCTTCACCGTGAAACATGCAGGCTTGCAGCTCCCGCTCAACAAATTGCCGAGACCACTTCACCGCGTTCTCACAGTCAGACAGGTAGCTAGGAGAGTATTTCGAAATGATAGGGGCCCAAATATGCGCCTTAAGAGGGTCTTCTTTGATTTCCTCAAATGCGCGCTTGAACCCCTCAATTACACCCAGGGCAGGAACACCATTAATTTGGGGGTCTATCGGCCCCAAGTTCGAATGCTTTGCAAGCATGACACTCTTGCAGCACAAAGCAATCATGGTCCCCGCAGACATAGCCACGCCGGGAACCAACGCCCGAATATCGTTACCGAACATTTTTCTCAGGTAATCTACGATACTCTCGGCCGCACCAATACTGCCACCTTGGGAGTGAACAATCAGATCCAGCCCCTTTGAGCGATCCATCTCATGGATAGCCAACATGAAGCCATTCTTGTCGTCCGCCGTCACCTCGGAGCCAGCAATACCACCCTTAGACAGAAATCCAGAGTAGTATCCGATCACGTTTCGACCAGTGTGCTGATGTAGTTCGCTTAAATACTTCTGCCTAACGCTCTTTACTGAATTTTGCGCAATGGAGCTAAAGGCACTTTGGTTTGCATTAATCTCGTTCTGAATAATTTGCCAGTTCGGCATTCTGCGGTATCCCTGTGTGGTACTCAGTATGGCTTGGGGCCATAACAGGATATGCAACCGATGGATCTTGCGTCTCCAGGCGCGCTACAGCGCTATTATACTGAAAAGCATGCAAGTTTTCGTTAGCTTGAAACTCTTGAAACTTACGCGCGAGACTGGTCATTGGTTCGCTCCCATTAATTATCGAATCACCCTAGCATGGACCGATTCCACTGGGAATCCCCAACTTCGGCTCCTACGTGGTAGAACTTGCGACTACAAGCGGTGGTTCCGCAGGGAAGCTCCGGACGTCAAACCATTTGAACCGCGTCCCATCCGCATTGCGCTGGTCGCCCATCACAATCTGCGGAGAGTTCACTCGGTTGCGGATCAGCGCAGCACGGAAGGCCCGCAAGTCGATCAGCCACCACGCTTCCAAACCAGTCTGTTGTGCGTTCGAGTGCCCATAGAACATCCAATCGCCGTTGCCATTCACAATTTTGGAAAGCTCAGTCTGCCTACCCGACGCCACAGCGGAGCGGACTGTGAACTGGTGGGGGTACCGGCGAGCATAGCCAGGACGACGCACGCGGGCTGCTACGCGCATGTCGCGGGCATCCAGCATCATTAGGTCAGTGGCTTCCATGTGGTCAAACGGATCTGGGGAGGTTTCCAAGAGATGCCCGCCGATTAGCTGCTTTATTTCAGGCAAGAACCTGTCAGACCAGTTTCTGTTAGTGGCATAGCAGTTCATTTTTTCTGAGTCTCCATTACGGCCCCCACCGCGAAGCCCGCGCCTCGTGATTGAAGCGCGGGCGAATGTGTATGGTTCAAACTTCAGGTCAGCTTTCGCGTGGCTTAGCGGCGACGTATTCGGCGCGCTTGCGCAGATAGTCAGCAACCGCTCGGCGTGCCTGAGTGTATTGTTCGCATTGAATGGCACCGGCGCTATCGATTTCGGCCCACTCAAGCATTGCTGCGGCGTCGCTATGGGAGGACGGGCAGCCATTCGCAATCTCTGCGCCCACGGCCTCTATCTCATTTTCTAACGCAGCAAACTCGCCAGCATCGTCGTCACCTTCAATTTTTGAAATGCTGACCCTTAGAGCTTTCCAGTGAGCGAGGCGGCTGGCAATTTTCTGATCAGGATCAGTGTAGAACTGCTCAACACCCGCTGCTTTTTCCAGCTTTTCCATGTCGTCGAACATACCTTCGGCAATACATCCCATTGTCCCGAATAGTTCGGTATACCCAGCCTTCTGCAGATCCACAGAAATAGCGGTATCGCTTGCTGCCATTCCAACGCGGGCCAATGAATAAAGACGGTTAATGCCTGTCACCAAGCGGCTGTCTGGCGTGTCAGGCAAATCGGTATCCAAAATTGAACGTGTCATGCGTCGGCTCCGCGTTCAAAATTTGTGCTGTCAAGCGCACTAGCGAGAACATCAGCGGCTTTCACGGATTGGCCGCAGAGAGTGTAAATCGCGTTATGCAGGTGGCTGGATTCCGTTGTCTGATCGATCAAGATTTCCAATCCTTGCAGCAAGCCGTGCAGTACCGTCGCAGCATCCTGCATATCTTGGCGGGTTTTTAGTTCCTTCGTGGTCATGATGTAGTCCTTTCATTTAAGTTCAGATGGCGGTGTCGCCCGCACATGTCTTGCTTGAGCAGGGTGCTGTCTGCTTTGACAAACCACCGCATCCAGTGTGTTAGAAGAAAACGTCGGATTATTGGCGATGCGGAAAGTTACGCTGCTTGCGAAACCCGTCGATCAGGAGAAGCAGGCACAGTCTGACGTACCTGGCCGTTTTGTTGGGCGGCCCTTAAAGCTGCACGCAGCACGCCAATTCGAGCATAGTCTGTTTGTGCCCAGCGCTCTTTACCTTCGAGGGCTGCGATTGACTCTTGGATGCGAGACACTTGGGGAGAAGCTTGCTCCTGCTTTTCCCGCAGCGCCTCCATAGTGCGGCGATGCTTTGCATTCGCCCAAGCAGCCTTCAGCGCCCGACGCATGATCACTCGAAAGCCGTATAGTGCCACGTTGGCCTTACGAACGATTTCCCAAGCTGCGGTCATAATGGCCTTGCGGTCGTAGGGTGCTGCGATTGTCATGGCGGTTGCCTTTCGTAGTTGATAGAAATACTATAATGTTGACCGCAAACAAAGTCAATAGATTTTCTATCAAGTTAGGTAAGTACATGACAGGTGAGCAAGTTCGAGCGGCAAGGGCACTGCTGAAGTGGTCAGCGAAAAAGCTCGCTGAAGTGAGCGGAGTAAGCTACCCAACCATTCAACGGTTAGAGAGCAGGGACGGCCCTCTGGCTGGATACGCCGATACGCATGACGCGATCCGCAAAGCGTTCGAAAGTCATGGCATCCAATTTATGGCAAGTGGGGAGGTCGCTACGGGTCTCGGCGTAGCCATCGGCAGAGAGGTTTAGGATGCCGATTGCGATTTAGGGCCATCTCTACCCGTTACTCCCTAAATGAGTACATCAACACCGGAGGAGTGTAACACAACATTGGAAGCTAATTCTCTCCAATGTTTCGATACTTTTCTCCGGTGTTTTTCTAACGAGATGCGAGAAATGTGTTACGCATCAATAACTGAGGGCAATGTCAGTTCTTGCTTATCCCATCAGTTTCTTAGTGAACTTCACAAGTCTTTCTGCTTGGAAGGCCACAGATTTCTTCCCGGTCTCGCTCAGCTCACCAGGTGTGCAGGAGTATCCATAAGGGTTTCCCCCGTCCTCAAACTTAATTGGATCGGCGTAGCCTGGTGGCACAATGATCGCCCCCCAGTGCATCGCAGTCGTATAGACCGACTGAATCGTCATTTCCTGCCCACCCTGCGGATTTTGTGCGGATGTGGTCGCGGTGATAGTTTTGTTTGCTAGAGCGCCATTCTGCCATAGTGGCCCCAGAGTATCCACGAACGCGCGGAACTGGCTGGCTGGCACCCCGAACCGAGTTGGCACAGAGATGAAATATCCGTCTGCCCATTCCATATCATCCGGCGTGACTTCCGGTATGTCTTCCAACTTTTTGAGCTGATCCCGCCAAGCATCTTGCCCATTGACCACCTCGATTGGAGCCGTTTCTTTGCACCGACGCAACCTTACCTCGGCACCCGCAGCTTCGGCAGCGCGGGCAGCTTCAAGTGCGACACCGTGATTGGTGCCATAAGTCGAATAAAATAGAACTGTGATCTTAGGCGTCATGAGGGTTCCCTTTCGCAGTCATCTCTTTGAAAACTGAAAGGTGATCCAAATTGTTCCGCGCACTTAATTTGGGGGGGGCTCTGTCAGACAGCTACTAGGGGCCAATAGTGTTCGCAAATCTTGTGTACCGTAGTGCAGTTCGAATACCACTAATACCGGAAATTCATTGACCCATTGTATGGTTGTGCACGCCCAACGCTGCTAAGCCTCAATTTTTACAGACGTGTCTACAACCCTGAATTTCCGCTGAATTAACAGCAGCGAGCATACCGCTATTCCCCGTTAGAAAACGGTCACCGGCAACGCTCGAACTCTGATCGGCACACTTGTTCCGCTTCGGTTAGCCCGGCTTGCAACTCAGCTATCATCGTATCTGGCCATTGCTCTGCCAGCGCGCCGTAAACCGTCCATGTGATGCAACTCACGTAATCATCGAAGCTCTCGGACTTGTTAGCGAGCTTTTGCCCTACTTCATCACGAGCCACGGCCATCGCAGTCTGACGGATCATCTCGACGCGGTCGGGGCGCATTGGGCGCTGAAATGGTTCTTGGCCTTCATATCGCATTGAGGCTTGTCCTTGCTTTGGAGGTTGAGGCACCCCATGCTAGTGAAAGATGATGAGGACCGTATTCATGAGATATTGGAACATCGAATTGATCGCCGGCATCGGCGGCTTATTGGCCGTCGTTGCCGGTCTGCTATGGCCTGCGGCTTGGCCCTATTTGGCTGGCTGCATCGGCGCATCATGGATCTACGCTATTGTGGCTGTGCGGCAGTCTGGGCGAGCAAAGAAGAAATCATTGCGCGTTTCTCGTCCTGACTAGTCTGCTTCTTAGGCATGGGGCCACCGTTCCGGATCATGCTGCCCAAATCGGAGACAGCGCGTTTTGTCGATAGTTCAGCTCCACCTTTTGCAGCCATCGCCGCAAGTGACGGTATCGCTAGGAGTGGATTTGCTGAACTCGCTGCGCCGGCAAGCATCCCCCCACCAGCCATTGCGGGAAGCGTTCCTGACGTAGGTGAGAACCGCCCAAACATTCGCAGTGCATTCTGTGTTGGTGTACCGCGAACGATGCTTTCCATGGCTTTGATTTCTTCTGCGCTGTAGTTACGCTTCTTTCGGGGATCATCTAGGATTTGTCGAATGTTCTGGCGGATCGCGTTGATCTCATTGCCGCCCGTACCGCTTGTGGCGGCGCGGTTTTCAGCTTTGTACATCCGCTGATCAATATCCTCACTTTTCTTGATGCGCCGCGTCATGTCTCGACCTTCCCGCAGCGATGCAACCGCAGCCGTAGGGTCTCCCCCAGTGACGTCCTGCGGACTGATATTATCGAGGTAGCGCGTGATTTCTTCTTTCATGCCCATTCCGATGCCGCTTTCAGTCGGATCTAGCGCGCCGGCAACATCTCGTCCGACGAGGCGACGAGACTTTTCAACTTCCGCAATGCGGGGTGTCATCATCTGTTTGATCTTATCCGCGGTGCGCGATGCCTTAGGAGCAAGGTAGGGGTCCATCCCGTCACGAGAAGAGCGGTCAGAAACGACCGCCTGTAGGCGCTGGGTGGCTTCGGGTGTTAACTGCGCAGGAGATGCTTCAACTGCACCGTAAGCAGCGCTCTGGCGCGCTTTAAGCTCATCTATCGTCGGTGGCTGAGCGCTAGGCCGCAAACTGCGCGCCATGCCAACGGGTGATAGTCCACCAGCCATAGATGCGATAGTATCCGCTACGGCATTACCTGGGGATACCTCTTGCGATGTTTGTCCCGCGATGCCAGACCCCGCAGCACTCGCCGCTTCTGCAGCTCCGAGCATAAGGGGCGATTTTGCTGCACGCATTGCTACGCCGCCGGGGATCACCATTGCGCCCCCTTCTTGCCCAATCCGACGGCCATAGCGTTGAGCCACATTCTGGGGGGCTACGTCCGATATTGTTGGGGACAAAAGGTTCAGAAATGTATCACTGCCACCAACTGGGCTTTGAATTTGCGGACCTTGTTCAATTTGCGCATCGGGACTGGGGACGGGCATCCCGTTGGGCCCAGGAACCATCTCGGGCGCATACTTTGGCTTGGAGAACATGCCGTTCACAACTTTGGTGGCCATATCAACCGGAGCACCGAGCATTCCAGCGATGCCTTCATTGACGCCGCTCATGGTCTGTTCCTGCAGGTTTGTTTGGGGCTGCTGGTCCCGGGCCCGCCTGCGGCGTAATTCAGCACGAAGTCTGGCCTTCTCGGGTGTATTCATATCAATTTCCCCTCCTTGCGATGCCATCGCTTCGGCTTCTGCGATCCCGATCAAATCCATATCAGTCATTCCGGCTTGGCTCCTTTTCGCCATTTCCTGACGAGCCATAAGCTGGCGGCGTCGCAATTCAGTTCGTCTTTCTGACAATTGGTCATTCATTTTGCTATCTTTCTGCTGTGCGATTGCTTGCTCATTGCTTGCGGCCCCATCCACCGCCAAAGAAGCCCGGGAAGGGACCCTTTACCTTGTTCGGGTCACGCTTTTTCTCAGGGTTACTAGGCGATGCCACTTGGCTGTTTTGACCAAAGTCAAAGAGGCTAAGTGGCTGCTGCGGTGGGTTTGAGAAACTATTCGAGATTCGGCTAAAGAGGTCGTTCGCCTCTTCGTGCTTGCCTCCTTGAAACTCATTCATCTTTCGCCTTTGGATACCGGCGACGATACCTGTGGCGAGTTGTCCGAGCCCTTCACCGGTGCTTTGTGCCCGCCCCATGCCTCCCATCAGCGACGTTATTAGCGCGCGTTGGTTGTCCAGCATTTCCGGGGTGCTGTTCGGATCAATATCGAGGTTGAAAAATCCGGGACCTTTATTTCTTTGAAACATGGTGGCGGTGCCCTTTCTGGGTGTGGAGGTGATTAAAGACTGAAGGCGGGATCGGCTTCGGAAACGAAGCGTTCTTCGACCCTCGCTTTAAAGGCGTCGGCGCTCTCACCGGGATGGCGAGTAACATCATCGTGCAACTTGCCTCGCATAAGCATTGCTACCTGCGGATCGGGCAGCCCTTGCGGGTCTTGGGACATTGCACAGAGATAGATGCAGTTTGGTGGCGCAGCTGGGTTCAAGCCAGCGACCGTTTCGATTTTCTTTAAGCGGTTCGATAGTGTCATTTGCCTGCCTCCAAAGCCGCGATGCGGCGCTCAATTTCTGTGGTTTCCAGCGTGCGGCGGAACTGCTCGACCACGGCCATGACACTCGCTGCCTCAAGTGGAGTGACGTCACCCTCTGCAATTGCTTTAAGGATGGCTCGCGCGGCCTTTGCTGCGTCCTCTGCCGTTTCAATCTCTGGCATGGCAAACGAAACCGGCGCATCTTTACGGGCAGGTGCTATGCGGTCGAGGCAGAGGCGTAGAGCTGTCACATCGCCTTCCAGCGCCTTGTCTATGACCGCTTGCGTCAACGCCTCCTGCTGGCCCTCTAGCATTGCCTCAATAGCCTGCGTGACCTTGTGGCGCGCACCTCGTGGCCTGCCGGGGTTTCCGGATGCAAACGTGCCGTCTGGATTGCGCCCCTCCGTTTTTGACCCGTTTTTACGGTCGTTGCTCTTGCTCATCTTGCATACCTTTTCTGAGAACGGTTGAGGGCCCTGAACCTACTAACCTGCTCCACCACTTCAGGGAGACCACTAGCCGCTCCACCACCACCCTCCCCCCCTTTAGGGGGAGGGGTGGTGGAGCAGTGGTTTAGGGGGGTGTTTGCTCCACCTTGCTCCACTACGTTTTCAGGGGTGGTGGAGCAGGTCACTCGGTTGCCCATTCGCCTACCTCCAAGCAGGGGCGAGGACGTCTGCTTCCATCAATAACCGACAGCTTGATAAGCGCCCCAGATTGCAGCCAAGCCTCAATCATCTTCTTGATACGGCGCTTGTCCTTTGTGGCATCAAGACACAGAACCTCTGCAACGATCACGCCGGCCCATTCTTTGCCTGCCTGATCCGAGTAGCGCGGGTGCTTTCCATCGATGGCATGTTGCACTGCCAACAGGTCTTTGCTGGTGAATCCATCGAAGGTATCCGGCCACTCCCAAGCCTCAGCAACGCCGACGCTCTCACCGTTGGCCAATTCGACAGAGACCATGCGCCGCCATGTGCGCTTTCCCACAGGAGCGAGGTTGGACTTATCACGGGTCACGGTGAAATATGTGGTAAGGTCGCCAGGCAAGATACCTGCCTGCTCTCTCTCGTCCGCTGTCATTCGGTTAAGAACTCGACCAGACCGCGCAGCAGCTAAGAGTGCCGAACCGCCCCTGCTGTCCTCAGTGGTAGCCTCTATACCGTTGGTCTTGCGGGTATGGTGAACCAGTTCAATGGCGCAGTTGCAACGATCCGCAAGCCGCGCCCATTCCTTGGCAATGAGGTCGATGGCGACGTTGTCATTCTCGCCCGCCTGATGGGATGAGACGAAAGGGTCAACAATCAGTACGTCAATCTGGCGTTCAGTGATCTCCCGCGCCAGTTCGTCAATCTCAGGCTTCACGATCACAACGCCGTCACGGGTCTGTACAGCAGTGCAAAGTTCACGTTCTCGGCCAGTATCGACGAACAGACGACCCTCCACTTCGCCCGGTTGGACGTTGTGATGCTGCATGGCCGCTGTGATGCGCAGGTTCATCTCGTCGCGAGGATCTTCGAGATTGTAGAGCCAAACGTTTAATCCCGTGGCGGTCCACTCACCAAGTAGTTCGCGCTCAGAAACCATTGCCAGCCCTTCCACAATGGTCAGAGATGACTTGCCGACCCCACCGGGCGCGACGGTCACCGCGACCTGTTTGCGTAGAAGGTTCCGCCCATAGACCCACGGGCGGCGCGGCAGACAGTTCGGGTCTTGCCATTTGAAAGCAGTTGGCAAGCGGTGGGTGCCGGTCGGATGCTCCGCTCGGTGTTGATCCAATTGCACTGCCATACTGGAGAAATCGCGCATCAAGCCGCTTGCCTCCCCTGTACGAAGTCGAGGAAGGCAGACTGGCGCTCGAATGTCATCGCCTTGAAGCTGGCGAGGCAATACGCCTCTCGCTCGTCCGCGTCCGTCATATCAGCCCAGAATGCGGCTTCGTCCATCTGGTTGAACAGCGGTGCGATGGGTTGGCCTGCTGCCGTTGGTATCGGACCTCGAAGAACAGCCTCAGCGACAAGCTGTGACTGCTGTAGCGGCAATGCCTTCAACGCGACGTAAGCCAAAGCTGAGCGCTCAGTCGTGCTGAGTTGGGCACGCAGGATTGTGGAAAGGCCAAGCCATGCGTCGGTGTCATCCAGCTGCAAGCAGTAGCCCAGAGACCGGGATACTCTTTCGATACGGTAGGCCATACGGTTGACCGAGGCGCTTTGGCCCTGGTCGTTCGCGGGAATATGCAACCCGTTCATTACACGCCCTCCCCGTAGTGCAAGCCAGCCACGAGGCGAGCTTGGGCTGAGGTCAAGCCATAGAGGCGCTGTAGACGGGCAACTTGGATTTTAAGGGCCATCAGCATACACCCTCCTTGCTGACTGAACCCAAGAACTGGACCTTGCCTTGAAGGGTGTAGTACTTGCGACCGTTCGACAGTGTTTTCGTCTCTGCGTGGAGGCGATTGTCCTCTTTCAGCCGAAATACAATATCGCCAATGCGCACGGTCGAAGCGCAGTACAATTCGCCAGCAAGTAGCGCGTCCACTACCTGGCGCTTTCGTTTATCCAGCACGACCTCTGCGGCTCTCCCGTCGGTATCAGTCACCCTATATCGGGCGCGCCCACGGGCTTCGGGCAGATCAGCTGCCGAGAGAATCCATCGTGGTTTTGGCTCGGAGTTAAATTGGTTGGTCATTGCCGTTTTCCTTTCTTGTTGAAAGGACGGGCCAAACGCGCTATCTCTTGTTCACCGCTGAAAAGAAATTTCGCCCCGGCTCGTCCTCGTACGGCTGGGGTTTTCTTTTAGGCGGCTTGGGAACGGGCCGCTTCGGCCCTTGCGATAACTGCTTCAATCTCGCTCTGACGCCAGCGGCTCATACCGCCAATCTTAATTGGGCGGGAGATCATGCCTTCTTGGACGCGTCGCCAAAAAGTAGACACTGACGCGCCAATCATTGCAGCGGCTTCGCGATCACGGATAAGGGGGTCGGTGGGTTGCATCTGTTGGCCCTCGGCTTGTTTGCGATAGGCTGACAGTATGTCGTAACTTTAATTAATGAAATTAAAGGCTTATGCCAAAAGGTCGGCACGTTTTGGCTCTATTCGGAAATTGCCTTGTGCACAGCCTTTTTCGCTTCATAGCCGTAGGTCCGGTATGCTCTCTCGATAACCCTGTAACCTACCGCAGCTTCCAGTTTCTCCTGTACCGTAGCGCAGGCTGCGTCCACGCTAATAGTAGAGCCACTAAGCTCCGCCTCGATTAGCTCTATAACGACCATGTTTGAAAGGCGTATGTCCCGTTCGCGCGTGAGCTCGGCCTTTACAGAAGGCTTCTTGCCTTTGCTTGATGCGGCTAGCTCAAAAGCTGCTGACAAATCAACTTCACCCTCTCGGTGTCTAAGCCACCCCTGCGCGAGCGGCGCTAAAAGCGCCCGAGGCACTTCGACCGTGTCATCTCTCCAGTTTTGTGATGGAAAGGTCTCGGATAGCTTCTTCTGTTCAATCTCCTTGGCCGAATACAGAGCCGAAAGTAACTCGAAGCTAGCGTAGGCTGCCGGCAATTTCCCAGCTGAAACTCTTTCGCAGAACTGGACCATTCTTGCGCGCAATTGCCTTAAGAACCGCGTTTCATTTTCTTCAAGCCTCACTGCATTCCCCCTGACGTTCGCCCCTCAATCCAGCTATGCACAGCGCTCTGCCGCCAGCCAATGGCCCGAATGCCCAGCTTGGTGGCCTTCGGGAAGTCATCCCGGTTCATCATACGGTAAATCGTGGACCTGCTTAGACCTGTCACCTCCTGAACGTCTTGGCAGCGTAGAATTTTATCAGTCATCTTTATCTCTTTGTTTAATGAATGATTCCATTCGTAGCAGCACATGGTTTCAACAAGATTTAAGGTACGGGAATCAGGCAATTTTTATCACCTCGCTCGCGTTCTTACCCGTCACGTGATCTGCCCATCGTGCCAACAGAGGCCGACGGCGCTCTAAAAAGTCCGTTCTTCTATAGGAGCGCTCAACTTCGTTTCCGACCACATGTGCCAGTGAGGTTTCCACGATTGCCTCAGGTATGTCGGTTGTTTCATCGCACCATGTCTTAAAGCTGGACCGGAAGCCATGAGGACGCGCTTCTATCTTTTGTCTATTCAAATGGCTGAGCATCGCAGCATCGGAAATGACGCCCTTTCGCTCCCCGGGAAACAAGAAGCCGTCACGAGCCAAGGGCTTCGCCAATTCGATCACTGACAAGGCTTCACGAGATAACGGAACGCGGAAGTCAGTAGCCACCCCTTCTTGCCCCTTCATGTTCGCTTTCGGTACAGTCCAAACGTCACCTTGAATTTGGTCGAAATGACAAAATCGAATGGAATAAGACCGCGTGACCGTCAGGATGAGTAACCGCAATGCCAGCTGCGTCGGGGTATGCTCCTCCAAGCTGGCATAGAAGTTGGGCACCTCAGGCCACGGCATGTAAGGGATATTCTTGGGCTTGTGACGTGTCTTTCCAAGCAGTGCTTTCGCTTTTGTGGTTGCCTGTAAATCCACATTGAGGCCCATCGCTGCCGCGTGACCTAAGACGATATTCAGCCGGTTCATGGCTTTTCGTGCCGTCTCTGCTTTTTCGTGCCAGATAGGTTCGAGGGTGTTCTTGATATCCTGCTGATCGACTTCCTCCACAGGAACTTTGCCGATTTTGGGAAGGACGTGCAGTTCGAGCGGGGAAAACCAGCGGCCTGCTTTCCCATCACCTTTTAATTGAGCCTTACGAGCCTCGAATGCCTCTACAGCAACTGACGTCAAGGTATGGTCACCCCTTGCGGCCAATCGCTTTTGGCGGTCGCGCTCCTTTATCGGGTCTTTGCCATCACGGACTACCGCACGCCACTTCTCAGCAGCTACCCTCGCTTCTTTAAGGGTGACGGCTTGAAGGCTTCCGATCCCCATCTCACGACGCCGTCCATGAACAGTCAGCCGCAGCACCCACTGCGCCCCGCCATCAACCCGCTTAACGAGCCAAAGCCCCCCACCGTCTGAGTACTTTCCGGGTGGGGCGGTTCTTACCTTCGCTGATGAGAGCTTATGAAGCGCTGGCATTTTTCATCCACCTTTTAATCCACCCCTATATGTAGCATGGTTTGGGACCGGATGATATACCATGACACAATCAAATGACTTAAAAACAACCGGTTACGATTATGATGATATAGGCTGACACTAGATGACACGTTAGTTCGGGGCCTCTCCTGGGCACCACTTATCCCCGATAAGTCGCTGTTTTGTTTCACTGCTACCTAGTGCTGCCTTGGCGATCGTTGTCCCTGCCCATCGAACTGCCCTTTCAAATCAGCATCGCATCTGCGGCATACCCGCCACCATCGACAGCGCCAATAAAGACGCCCCACTGGCGTCAGGCCCGCTTCACATCCATGTGATATGTCAAAAGTTAAGTCGATTTGTCGCCACTTATCGCTAATGAGTTTGCAGAAATTACTATAAACTAGGCCGGTCCGGATCATTTGACCGACCCACAGGCCACCAGAGGGTAAAGACATGGCGAGCTTTTTTGCGTTTGGTATCGATGTTATCAATAATCCCGCTGTGTCCACAAACTCCAGCGCAGGCCAAGACGGCGCTGGTCAGATGACACTTTCCGGTGGCAGCCAGCCCTTCGCTGACGATGCCATCATCGAATTCATCACACAGAATGAAACGGCAGACGGTGAACTTGACGGGGGCTCGTCCTTCATCGGGATCAAGGTCTATGCCAGTGCTGCCGACTATAACGCCGGCATCGTCCAATATAATTACGTTCCGATGAACCCCGGCCAATCGGCGAATATCCAAAGCGATGTCAGCGGACTTGGCGACACCTACGTGCGGTTCAACGCCAACGTTCTGGTGCCCCGCACTGAAAGCGGTGCCAACGACCCAAGCGCGCCGACATTTGGGAATCTACTGGTGGCACCAGGTACCAAAGCGGGCGACAATATCGGCACACTCAAGATCGACCGCAATACGGATCAGGATTTTGACGGCGACGGCTCCATCGCATCCGGTACGTTGGAGGATGGCAACGGCAAGTTCTATGTCGGGAATACCGTCCCATGTTTCACCGCGGGCAGCCTGATCGCCACTGCAAAAGGCGAAACCCCTGTAGAGCACTTGAAAGCCGGTGACGCTGTCATCACACGCGACCACGGAATGCAGAAAGTCTCTTGGGTCGGTGCACGTCAGCTGACAGCGGCGGAGCTGGTCGTCTATCCACACCTGCGTCCCGTTTTGATCACGGCGGGCGCTCTCGGCGCTGGAACGCCGGAACGGGACCTTATCGTTTCACCCAACCACCGAATATTGCTTTCCGATGCGCGATCGATGCTACATTTTGGTCAGGACGAGGTCCTCGTCGCCGCAAAGCACTTGGTGAATGGTGACACGATCCGGACGTTCACGCCATCTTCTGTACAATACGTGCACCTGATGTTCGAAAGCCATCAGCTTGTGCTGTCAGACGGGGCATGGACAGAAAGCTTTCAGCCGGGAGTAGAAACACTTCAAAGCATCGGCCAAGCGCAACGCGACGAGATCCTGGCCCTGTTCCCCGCGCTTTCAGAGCAGATCGGGATTAAGCATTACAACGCCGCGCGTAACACGCTGAAACGCCATGAAGCACGCCTACTTCGGTTCTAGGGCGGGTTGGTTTATGGAGTGGCGCGGTTACAGTTTGCGCTCTCGCTGAGGTGTCTCTGCGCGAATTTTCGTGTTTCCGAAGCATCCCACTTCCGAAAATTCAGGTACAGGTCGTGGGGCCTGCGTTCCTATCAGGTCACCCGTCGCACCATCACGTTGGCTCAAAACGCCAAAAGGCCCGCAGGCGATGCCAGCGGTTGGTGCTAGTTAAAGTTCTTTAAATCTGGTTGCGGGAGTAGGATTTGAACCTACGACCTTCAGGTTATGAGCCTGACGAGCTACCGGGCTGCTCCATCCCGCGCCGGGTGCCAATGTTA